>DATJBO010000100.1:0-9501 GCA_035515315.1 Solirubrobacteraceae bacterium | reverse complement strand
CGACGCGCTGCGGGGCAGCGGGCTGCTGATGCGCTCGCTGCTCGGCCCCGATCCCGCGCTCGGGGCCCGCTTTCACGGCATCGGAAACGACCTGAAGTCGGGGCTCGCGGTGCTCGTGCTGGCGGCGGTCGCCGCCGCTCTGTACCCGTCGGCGCGCGGCCGGCGCAGCTGGCTGACGATGGCGCTGGCCGGCGCGGCGCTGGCCTGCGTGGAGGGGGCAACCCGTCTCGGTGCGGGAGTCGGGGGTGTGATCATCGTGTGTGTCTCCTTCGCGCTCGCCACAGCGATGCTGCTGCCCGGCGCGCGCACCCGCCGGCGGGCGCTGATCGTGGTGCTGAGCCCGATCGCGGGGCTGATCGCGCTGGCGCTGCTCGACCTCGCGACCGCCCACGGCGGCGGCCATTACTCGGGCAGCGTCCTGCACGCGCACTCCGTGGGCGAGCTGCGCGACGTGATCGTGCGCCGCTACCAAGCCGCCTGGCGTGAGCTCCGCCACGGCGGGATGCCGCTGGCGACCCTGCTCGCGCTGGCCGGGGGGTTCGCCGCGCTGCGACTGCGGGCGCGCGCGCTGGCGCCCGTGGGCGAGGACCCGGCCTGGACGGCGGTCCTCTACGGGTCGCTGGCGGCGGGGCTCGTCGGCTCACTGGTCGAGGACTCCGGACCGGTGCTGCTCGTCACGGCCGTGTTCACGGGCGGGTGCGTGCTCTGCTACCTGTGGGGCCGCCCGGACCCGGCGCGTCTTTCCCGGCGCCTCGGCCTGCCGGCCGTCGATCGGGTGGGGGCGCCGGCTGGCTCATTCCGAGGCGGTCGCGCACCGCATCCTCATCCAGCCCCGACACCCGAACGAGCTTCTGGCGCGAGCGCGCTCCGCGCGCGAGCTCGACCCGTCCCAGCGGAAGCTTCAGACGCCCGGCGATGAGCCGCAACAGCGCCTCGTTGGCGCGGCCGCGCTCGGGCGCGGCCCGCACGCGCACGAGCAGCACCCCGTCGCGCTCGCCGGCGATCTCATCGGTCGCGGCCCGCGGCTGCAGCCGGACCTCGATCACACTCTTCTGAACCGGGCCTCCCCGTGGACGCGCCAGGCCGGAGCCCCGTCGTCAGTCCTCGTCCGGACGCCTTCTGCGCAGGAACAGGATCACGACCACGACCACCAGCACGACGATCAGAAAGCCGCCTGCGATGTAGCGGATTTTGTGATGCCTGGCGCCTTTTTCCTGTTCTTTCTTGGCCGCGTCGACCGACATGATGGTGAGCGGGATGCCCTTTGCCGTGACCTGCGCGTAGTACTTGGGCCCCATTTTCTTCGGGTACTTGTAGAACACGTGGCTGCCGTCCTTCAACGTGATCCGCAGCCAGCGCAGACGCTTGTTGACGATCACGGATTGGATCTGCCCGCCCTTCAGCTGGGCTTCGTACTGGGACAGGCCCTCTTGGGTGTAGGTGGGGGTGGTTTCCGCCCGGGCCGCAGCGCTCCCGGCGAGCAGCGCCAGCACCGCTAGGAGCACGGCCAGAACGGGCATCGGCGCCCTGGGCTGGCTGGTCATCGGCGCTACCTTACATTTCCCGCGCCGCTGAGCGTCGCACGCCCCGGCGCGGCCGCCGGCGTCAGCGGCGGGCGGCCCGCACGGCCTTGTGCCGGTCGACCTTGGAGAGCACCAGCTTGCGAACCCGCACCGCCTGCGGGGTCACCTCGACGGCCTCGTCGTCGCGAACCCACTCGAGCGCCTGGTCAAGGGTGAGCCGGCGGTGGGTGTCCAGCCGCACGAGCACGTCGGCGGTCGAGGAGCGCATGTTGGTGAGGTGCTTCTCCTTGACGGGGTTCACGTCGAGGTCGCCGGCGCGGGCGTGCTCGCCGATCACCATCCCCTCGTAGACCTCCTCGCCGGGGCCCACGAACAGCATGCCACGCTCCTGCAGCGTCATCAGCGAGTAGCTCACGGTGGTGCCGCGCCGGTCGGACACGAGCGCACCCGTCGTGCGGGTCAGCAGCTCCCCCGCCCACGGCTCCCAGCGGTCGAAGACGTGGTGCATGATCCCGGTGCCGCGGGTCTCGGTCAGGAACTCCGTGCGGAAGCCGATCAGCCCGCGCGCCGGCACCAGGTACTCCATCCGCACCCAGCCCGTGCCGTGGTTGGTCATGTGTTCCATGCGCCCCTTGCGGCCGGCGAGCAGCTGGGTGACGGTGCCGACGTGCTCCTCGGGGACATCCACCGACAGGCGCTCCACGGGCTCGTGGCGTTCGGCTTCGATGAAGCGCTCCACGACGTGCGGCTGGCCGACGGTCAGCTCGAAGCCCTCCCGTCGCATCAGCTCCACCAACACAGCCAGCTGCAGCTCGCCCCGGCCCTGGACCTCGTAGGTGTCCGGGCGGTCCGTGGGCTGGACGCGCAGTGAGACGTTGCCGACCAGCTCCTGGTCGAGGCGCGCCTTGATCTGGCGAGCGGTGATCTTGTCGCCGTCCTTCCCCGCCAGCGGCGAGGTGTTCACGCCCATCGTGATCGACATCGCCGGCTCGTCCACGGTGATCACCGGCAGCGGACGCGGGTCATCGGCGTCGGCGAGCGTCTCCCCGATCGTCACCTCCGCGATCCCGGCCACGGCGATAACCTCGCCGGGGCCGGCCTCGGCGGCGTCAACCCGTTCGAGCGCCTCCGTCACGTAAAGCTCGGCCACCTGCGCGCGCTCGATCGCCCCGTTGGCCCGGCACCAGGCGATCTGCTGGCCCTTGCGGATCGTCCCGTTCCACACCCGGCAGATCGCCAGGCGGCCCACGTAGGGGGAGGCATCGAGGTTGGTGACCAGCGCCTGCAGCGGGTGCTCGGGGTCGTATCTGGGGGGCGGGATCCGCTCGAGCAGCAGGTCCAGGAGCGGCTCGAGGGTGGAACCGGGCAGCGGCTGGCCCGGCTCGTACCCGCGCGAGGCGACCCCGGCCTTGGCGTTGCAGTAGACGATCGGGAACTCGATCTGCTGCTCGTCGGCGTCGAGGTCCAGGAACAGCTCGTAGACCTCGTCGACGACTTCCGAGACGCGGGCGTCGCTGCGGTCCACCTTGTTGACCACGAGGATCACGGGGAGCTTGGCCTCCAGCGCCTTGCGCAGCACGAAACGGGTCTGTGGGAGTGGGCCCTCGGAGGCGTCCACGAGCAGCAGCACGCCGTCCACCATCGTCAGCCCCCGCTCCACCTCGCCCCCGAAGTCGGCGTGCCCGGGCGTGTCGATGATGTTGAGCTTCACGCCCTTGTAGTGCAGCGAGGTGTTCTTGGCGAGGATCGTGATGCCCTTCTCGCGCTCGAGATCCATCGAGTCGAGCACCCGCGTCGCGACCTCCTGACCGGCGCGAAAGGCGCCCGACTGCCACAGCATCGCGTCCACGAGCGTGGTCTTGCCGTGGTCGACGTGGGCGACGATCGCCACGTTGCGGATGTCCTCGCGGTCCTTCAGCACTGCGGGGCAAGGCTAGCGATGCACGCCGGCGGATCTGAGCCCTGCCTGCAGCCCGAAGCGGGCGAGCGCGGACGGGTAGCGCTCGGCCGCGGCGATCGTCTCCTCGAGCGCCGCGGCGAAGCGCCGCAGCTCCGACTCCTCGATCGTCAGCGCGGGCAGCGCCTTGACCACGTTCATGCGGTGACCGGCCACCTGGCAGAGGATCCTGTGCTTGTGGAACAGGGGGGCGATCACCAGCTGTGCGAAGAGACCCGGCTGGCGGGCCTCCACGCGCTCCCACAGCCGCCTCGCGGCCGCCCCCGGCGGCGCCCCGAACTCGATCGCCCACATCAGACCCAGGCCCCGCACCTCGCGGACGACCTCGAAACGCTCCGCCAGAGGGCGGGTGAGCTCGAGCAGCAGCTCGCCCATGCGGCGGGCGCGGTCGATCAGCCTCTCGCGATCGATCACCCGCAGGGTGGCCAGCGCCGCCGCGGCGGCGAGGTCGTTGCCGCCGAACGTGGAGCCGTGCCGGACGGCCCGCTCCATGCCGTCGAAGACCTTCTCGAAGGCGTCCCGGGAGGCGAGCACCGCGCCGATCGGGACGAGCCCTCCGGACAGCGCCTTGGCGACGCAGATCAAATCCGGCTCCAGGCCCCAGTGCTCGCACGCGAGAAAGCGCCCGGTGCGGGCGATGCCCGTCTGCACCTCGTCGCACACGAACAGCGAGCCCGCCGCGCGGCACAGGCGCTGGGCCCCCGCGAGGTAGTCGCCGGGCGGCAGGTTCACGCCCTTGCCCTGCACCGGCTCCACCACGAAGGCGGCCACGTCGCCGCCTTCGAGCTCGCGCTCGAGCGGCTCCAGATCGCCGAACTCGACGGCCCGGCAGTCCTCGAGCAAGGGGCCGAACCCGCTGCGGAACTCCTCGTTGCCGTTCAGCGAGAGGGCGCCCATCGTGAGACCGTGGAAGGCGTGGCTGGCGTACAGGACGCGCTTTCGGCCGGTCGCCGCGCGTGACACCTTGATCGCGGCCTCGACCGCCTCGGCGCCCGAGTTGGCGGGGATCACCGCCGACACGCTCGCCGGGGCGCGGGAGATCAGCTCCTCGCCGAGCACGCCGGGGAGCAGCGCAACCCCGAGCTGGGGCATGTTGGCCGTCCGGGCGGCCAACACCTGCTCGACCGCGGCGATCGCCTCCGGGTGGTTGCGCCCGATCGCGAACACGCCGTACCCGCCGATCAAATCGAGGTAGCGCTCGCCGGACTCGTCGAGCAGGTGCGCCCCCTCGCCCGTCGTCCACACCCGCTCGAACCCGAGCGTCCGCAAGATCCGTCCCATCTGGGGATTCAGGTAGCGATCGTTGAGATCGAGCTCCTCCCCCCGGCGGGAGGCCAGGATCTCGCCTACCGTGGGAACAATTCTTTCGGCCACGACATTGAGCCTAGCCTGCGCGACGCGGTAGAATACGCGCGTAGTTTCCCGCGATGTTTAGGCACGTGAAGATACGGGTATTAAGAGCAGGCTCGGCATACGTCGATAGACAACTCGGCTGGAAGGAGGGGAGATGATGACTTCACAGACGAGAGCGACAACACCGACAAGATCAGGGGAAGTGCCCGCGCGAGGCGAGGTGCGCCAGCCCGACCCGCGCCAGCTGTTCATCCGCTGGCAGCGCGGCGGCGACCCCGTGGCCCGGGAAGCGCTGGTGCAGCGCTACATGCCGCTCGCACGCAGCCTGACCCGCCGCTACGGGCGCTCCTCGGAGCCCTTCGAGGACCTCCTGCAGGTGGCCTCGCTGGGGCTGCTGAAGGCGATCGACCGCTACGACCTCGAGCGTGGCCACCCGTTCCAGTCGTTCGCGGTACCCACCATCCTCGGCGAGATGCGCCGCTACTTCCGCGACTCCGGCTGGGCCATCCATGTTCCGCGCGGCGCCCAGGAGCGCGCGCTGAGGGTGCGCGACGCTCGCGAACGCCTGGCCAACGAGCACGGCCACGCCCCCACCGTCAACCAGCTCGCCGAGTACCTCGAGATCGACTGCGAGGACGTGCTCGACGCGCTCCAGGCGATCCAGGCTTACGAGACGGTCTCGCTCGACGCCCCCAGACCGGGTTCAGACGAGGGTGCAGCCGCCTATGGCGACTCGATCGGCACGGATGACGAGCGCTACGAGCTCGTCGAGCTCGACGCGACCCTGTCGGCGGTGCTCGGGCACATCCCTGCCCGCGAGCGCCTGATCCTCCGGATGCGCTACGTCGAGGATCTGACACAGTCGGAGATCGCCGACCGGGTCGGCATCTCGCAGATGCAGGTTTCGCGGCTGCTGCGTCGCTCTCTGGACCAGCTGCGGAGCCTGACCCATGCGCCGGCGGCGGCGGACTGAGCGGGCCGACCGGACATCAGGGCTGAGCGGGGGCGCGGCCGAGAGCACCGTCCCCCACCAGGTCAGATGGACGCGAGCGGAGTCCGCCTGAGACGGTGGCGGGGCTCCCGAACGTCCGCCTGAACCTCCCGAGCAGGCCCGAGAACGTGCTGCTCGTGCGTCAGGCCCTGCGTGGGCTGGCGGACACCGTGGCACTCGATGCGATCGAGCTGAACGACATCAGCACCGCCCTCAGCGAGGCGTGCAACAACGTGGTCGTGCACGCCTACCCCGGCGGGCAGGGGCCGATGGTGGTCGAGATGCAGGGGTCCGCCGACGGCCTGGAGATGCTCGTCCGGGACCGCGGCCACGGGCTCAAGCCCCATGCGTCGGAGCCGAGTGAGATCGGCGGGATCGGCATACCCGTGATGCTGGCGCTCGCCGACAGCGTCGAGTTCTCGGCGGTCAACGGCGAGGGGACCGACGTGCGTATGCGCTTCGCGACCCCCAAGGGCGCGGTCCTGGCCGGGCAGGACGGCGGCGAGGAGACCTCCGACGAGGCCGTTGGAGAGCTACTCGTGGAAGCGGATGGCGGGCTCGAGGGCGTGAACGGAGAGCTCGAGAGCGTCCACCTGGCGGTGGGACCGCCGCGATTGGCCAGGGCGGTGCTCGCCCGTGTGCTGGCGGCCGTCGCCGCACGCGCGCGCTTTTCCACGGAGCGGATCGCGACCACCGGACCGCTCGCCGAGCAGCTCGTGGACCACCTCGCCGAGCCCCTGCAGGACCGGCGCCTCACGCTCACGGCGACGGTCGCGCCGCGCCGGCTCGACCTGCTCGTCGGCCCGATCCCGGCAGAGTCCTCGCTCGAGGGGCTCACGCCCGCCCTGGAGCGGCTCACCGACGGCCACGGCGTCTCGCGCAGCGGCTCGACCGACCTACTCGCGCTGCGCCTCAGCGACGCCGGACCCGAGCAGGCGTCTCGGAAAAAAAATAACGGTATGCCGGGCGACCATGGCGAGCCGCGCCGGCATACCGCATAGTCACACCCCTTTTCAATGGCGGCGACCGCGGGGGGCTCACGACGCTGCTGAGGGGGTGACGACTGGTGGAGATAGGTGTACCCACCTCTCGCGAGCTCTAAACACACTTGTTAGCGACATCGTTGGGCTCAAGTAGAATCTTCGTACGGCATGGGTGTGATCGAACAGCTTCGGATCGACGAGCGACGGGAGCCAGACCGGGTGGTTATCGCCCTCGGGGGCGAACTCGACATGGCCAGCGCGCCGCTGCTGCAAAGGGCCATCGAGGGCGCTGACCTGGCGGAGGGCGGCATGGTCGTGCTCGACCTCCAGGATCTGCAGTTCATCGACTCGACGGGCCTGCGCGTGATCCTTGCGGCCCGAAAGCTGTGCAGCGAGCGCGGCCAGGAACTCGCGATCACCCACAGCTCCCAGCAGGTCGAGCGGCTGCTGAGCGTGACCGGGGTGGCCGAGCACCTGCGCACGATCGGCGGCCCCGACGAGCGGGCCTAGGCCGAGCGGGCTACTCCTGCAGCGTGAGCACGTGACCCACGGAAGGGTCGATGTGGCCTTCCAGCAGGTCGAGGTAGGTCGAGCGCAGCGCCGACCCGCCTTGCTCGCGCTGAACCCGCAGCCAGCCCTCGGTCCAGGCCACGTACGGGTGCCACGAGTCGGCGATCCTGGCCTCCAGACCCTCCCGCCCCCACTCGGCCGAGCGCACCGCGACCCGGTCGGGAGCGAAGAAGAACGCGGGGCGGGGGCCCGGCAGGCCGGCGGGAACCTCGCCCATCCGGTCGTGATGGGTGGCACCCACCACGGCCGAGTGCGTCAGGTGCTCGGCGTAGCGCGCGTGGACGGCCGCGCGGACATCCGCGTCGCCGCTGATGTCCACGTACACCGCCGGGCCGTCGGGGAGGTCCTCGAGCCGATCGTAGGGGAGCACCGCGTCGTAGCAGCCGAGGCCCTCGGTGAAGGCCAGGCCTCGCTGCGAGGTCAGCCCCAGCACCCGCGGCCCGTCCCGTTGGGCGAGCAGGTGGGCGAGTGCGCTGGCCGTCCGGCTCGAGGCGCTGGAGATCGCCACCAGCTCGGCACCGAACATGTCGGCGTCGCCGAGGAAGTCGTCGAGCAGCCACGAGGTGAAGAACAGCGGGCGCAGGAGCATCTGGCGGCCCTCCTGGCCTAGGTCGTAGACGGGATCGCCAGCCGTCGCGGTGTAGCCGTTGTAGGCGGCCGGAAGGCCGGCCCGGTGCGGCGAGCCATCGACGAAGCCGCGCTCGCCGACGTGCACCGGGGCGACCAAGAGCTCGGTGGAGGGCGGCAAGTAGCCGTACACCCGTCCACCCTCCGGCAGGCCCGGCGCCCGGCTCTCGACGACCTCCGCGAAGCCCCACACCGGCATCCGGCCCCACCCGTCCTCGGCCGGGAAGAAGTCCCAATAGGACATCTCGCGCCCGAACTGCGCGTAGGTGATGTTGTTCGAGGTCAGCCCGAAGTGCTCGACGCTCAGCAATGCCTGGCCGTCCGCGGGAGCGGGCGGTTCGGCCTCGACCAGGCGGCACTCGTGCAGGTCGTCCTTGTTGATCAGGAGGTCCAAGCGGGAAGCGCACACTACACGCGCTCGCCCGGGATGCCGGCTGCGCGCGCCGGCCGCGTCGAGCGCCTTGGCGGGCGCGCCGCAGGGCGGGCTGCCGGACGCCTCCGCGGCAGCCGGAGATTGCACAGCCCTTCCGGTCTGCATGCGCTGTGAACGCCGGCGGACTCCGCGAGCTTCCGCCGCGCCGGGGGATCCGCGCGCGACCCGGCCCAGGGTGCAGGTCAGGCGGTGGCGGCCGGCTCCCGCGTGCGCGGCGGCTCGCCACACAGCTCGACCGCGAGCCGCCGCAGCAGCAAGAGAACCTGGGGGTCACGGACGGCGGTGTCGTCCGCGAGCGCTTCCTCGAGCAGCTCACGACGGGCGCTCAGCAGCCGTTCGGCGTGGTCGCTCCCGGCGGGCGTGAGGGCCGCCTGCCGGCTGCCGCCGTCGGAGTCGAGCCCGCCGTCGGGATCGGTGAGCAGGCCCAGCGTTCGCAGCTCGAGCGTGACCTCGGCGATGCGCTCCGGCGGAACGCCGTCTTCGGCCGCCAAGGAGCGGGCCCGTTCGGCCCCGTGCTCCCGGATCCGCACGAGCGCCCAGGTGGCGCCGGGCGACACGCGCAGGCCCGCGCGCTCGGCCACGCGTTCGCGAAAGCGCATCCGCTCCTCGGGCGTCGTCACCCGCGTGAGCGAGCGCTCGATCTCGGCCAGCGAGTCCGCCGCGCGCGGCGCGGCGAGGCCGTCCTCCAGGCCCGTGCTGGTGGCAGGAGCGCCTCGCAGCTTGCGCTCCGGCAGCAACAGGCTCAGTGCGAAGCCGAGCACGGCGGCGGCCGCCGCCATGAAGAAGGCCGGCCGCAGGGCGTGGACGTACGCGTGCTGGTAGAGCGACCGCGGCCCGGCCGGCAGGCGGGCGACCTGGGCCCCGGTCAGGCGGGCGCCTTTGCTGACCTGCTCGCCGAGCGGCCCGTGCAATGTCGCTTTCAGCTGCCCGGTGAGCCTCGAGGTGAAGATCGTCCCGAGCACGGCCGTGCCGATCGAGCCGCCGATCCCGCGCAGCATCGTCACGCCCGACGTGGCCGCCCCGAGCAACCGGTACTCGACGGCGTTCTGGACGGCGAGCACCAG
>DATJBO010000099.1:0-11572 GCA_035515315.1 Solirubrobacteraceae bacterium | reverse complement strand
CCCCTTCCGCAACCAGTCCGAGACGCTCGCGAACATCGCCGAGAGCCTGCAGCCGGGACAGCTGTTCATCGACGCCACCGTGCCGCTGGCCGCTGCCGTGGCCGGCAAGGCGACCCGGATGCTGGGCGTGTGGCAGGGGTCTGCCGCCCAGCAGGCGCTGGAGATGGTGCCCGACGGCGTCCGCGTCGTGTCCGCCCTGCACACCGTCAGCGCGGCGTCGCTGAGCGACCTCGATGTCGGCCTCGACCAGGACGTGCTCGTGTGCGGCGACAGGCGCGAGGACAAGCGCGAGGCCGCGCAGCTGATCGACCGCATCGAGGGTCTGCGCTGCGTGGACTGCGGGCGCCTTGAGAACTCGCGCACGACCGAGGCGCTGACCGCCCTGCTGATCTCCGTGAACGCCCGCTACAAGATCCACGCGGGCTTGAAGCTCACGCGGCTGCCAGAGCGTCTGTGGGACTGAGCCCGGGCGAGGTCGTCGTCCTCTGCGGCGGCACCGGCGGAGCGAAGCTGGCCAGGGGATTGGCGGGGGCGCTCGGCCCGGAGCGGCTCGCGGCGGTCGTCAACACGGGCGACGACATCGAGATCTATGGCGCCTACGTCTCGCCCGACCCCGACCTCGTGTCCTTCTGGCTGGCCGATCTGATCGACGACCGCGGCTGGGGCCTTCGCGGCGATACCTTCGCCGTGATGGACGCCCTGCGCGATCTGGGAGCGGACGTGTGGTTCAACCTCGGAGACCGCGACCTGGCCTGGTGCGCCCGGCGCGCCTCGCTGATGGAGCAGGGCCACTCGCCGACACAGGCCCTGGCCCTGCTCAACGACGCGATCGGCGTGCGCAGCAGCGTGCTGCCGATGAGCGACGACCCGGTTCGCACGTGGGCGAAGACGCCCAGCGGCGGCTGGCGGGCCTTCCAGCAGTTCATGATCCAGGACCGGGCAGAGGGTCCGCTGGAGGACCTCGAGTTCCGCGGCGCCGACGCCGCCACGCCGTCCCCCCTCGTGCTCGACGCGCTGGCCCATGCCGAGGCGATCGTGATCGGCCCCTCCAACCCGCTGGCCTCGATCGCTCCGATCCTCGCCGTCCCCGGCATCAGCGAGGCGATCACCGCCGCGCCCGCCCCGGTCGTGGCCGTCAGCCCGATCGTTGCCGGCGAGGTCCTGAAGGGGCCCACGGCCGCCTTCATGGCCTATGCCGGGCAGCCTCCGAACGCCGCCGGCGTGGCGGCCTTCTACGGTGACCTGCTCGACGGCATCGTCGCCGACGAAGAGGTGGAGGGCCTGCCCGCCCTCCACACCGATACCCGCATGGACGACGCCGGCGCGCGCGAGCGGGTGGCTGTCCAGACGCTCGAGTTCGCAAAGGGGCTCAGGCGGTAGCGGTGGCCAGGCCGTCGACCATGCGAACCGCCGCGATCCTGCCGGTGAAGCGCTTCTCGGCCGCCAAGCAGCGCCTCGGGGCCGGCGTCGAGGAGGCGTTGCGCGACGCGCTGGTGCGCATGATGCTGGCCGACGTGCTCGACGCGCTGGCGGCGACCCCCGCGATCGAGCTGACGATCATCGTAAGCGGCCAGCCGCCGCTGCCCGACTGGAGCCGGCCCGGGGTGATGGTGGTCGAGGACCGTCTCGAGGAGGGCCAGTCGGCGGCCGCCTCGCTCGGCGTGGAACGGGCGCTGCACGAGGGCTTCGAGCGGGTCCTGTGCGTGCCCGGCGACTGCCCCGCGCTGTCCCCGTCCCAGCTGCAGGAGCTGCTCGCCGCCCCGGCGGCGGACGGGCCCGAGGTCGTGATCATCCCGGACCGCCACGGGAGCGGCACCAACGGGCTGCTGCTCACGCCCCCGGACGTGATCGCGCCGAGCTTCGGGCCCGGAAGCTTCGAGCGCCACCGCTCCCTGGTGCTCGCCAGCCGGGCCACCCTGCGGGTCCAGCGACCGTCGTCGCTGCTGCTCGACATCGACACCGACGTCGACCTGCAGGCGCTCCGCCGGCTGCTCGCCGGCAGCACCGGCGGGGCCCGCCGGACACGCGCGCTGCTCGCCGGGGCGCACGCCCTTCCGGCCTCGACCCCCACCAGCCCCCCGGCACACCCAGCCCCCGCCAGCCCCCCGGCGCGCAGCGGCGGGCACTAGTCGCGCGTGCCGGGCGTTCGCGCGCAGGCGCTCACGGGGTTGCCGGAGGTGCGCCCCGGCGACGACCTCGCGGCCCTGATCGTCGCCGCCGCGGGCGCCGGCTCGCTGCCCGACGGCACGGTGCTGGCGATCGCCCACAAGGTCGTCTCGAAGTCCGAGGGGGCGCTCGTCGCGCTCGCGGACGTGTCCCCCGGTCCCCGCGCGGTGGAGCTCGCGGCCGCTGCGGGAAAGGACCCGCGCGGGGTGCAGGTGATCCTCGACGAGAGTGCCGAGCTGGTGCGCGCCGAGCGCGGGGTGCTCATCTGCCGCACCCGCCACGGCTTCGTGTGCGCGAACGCCGGGGTGGATGCGTCGAATGCGCCGGATCAGGACACGCTCGTGGTGCTGCCCCGCGATCCCGACGCCTCGGCCCGCTCGCTGCGCAGACGCCTGAGCGAGCTCACCGGCTCACGGGTGGGGGTGATGATCACCGACAGCTTCGGCAGGGCCTGGCGCCACGGCCAGCTCGACGTCGCACTCGGGCTCGCCGGGCTGGCCCCGCTCGACGACTGGCGGGGGCGCAAGGACTCGCGGGGGCTCGTGCTGTCGGCCACGTGGCTGGCCGTCGCCGACGCCGCGGCGGCGGCAGCCGACCTCGCGCGCGGGAAGGACTCCCGCGAGCCGGTCGTGTTGCTGCAAGGCCTCGGGCGGTTCGTCACCGTCGAGGACGGTCCCGGGGCGGCGGCCCTGATCCGTGCCCGCGAGGAAGACCTGTTTCCCTAGCGAAGCGCCGCCAGGCCTACCCCGACGCGCCGCCAGGCCTACCCCGACGCCGCCAGGCGCCGCCAGAAGCGGACGAAGTCCTTCTCGTGGGCGATGCCGGCCTCCAGCGCCAGGCGCTGGCCCTCGGGCATGTATCCGCCGAGCTCGGCCATGAGCGCCTCGTAGCCCGCGAGCCGTCCGGTGTGGGCCTCGAGCTGGGCCTCCGCGAGCTTCACCGGGTCGGCCCCGAAGAACAGCTTCAGGAGGCCCTCGTCGCGCAGCTCGTACAGCTCTCCGGCCGGCTCCGCCCGCCACCGCGAGAGCGCCCGGCGGCCGTTTCGTGTGAGCCGGTAGCTGCGACGGCGGCGGCCCGTCTGCTCGCGGGTCTCGCTGAGCAACCCCTCGGCGGCGAGGCGCCCGCACTCGGTGTACAGCTGCGTGTGGGGCACGGTCCAGAAGTTGCTCGTGCTGAGCGCCGCCAGGCGCTTGAGGTCGTACGGGGTGGCCGGTTCGGCCTGCTCGATCAGGCCGAGCACGACGAAGGAGGTCGGGCTCAGGCGGGGGGCGGAACGGGGACTTGACACGCGCCGCACATTAGCGTACGGTCTGAATGGTTCGGTCCGTACTATTGACCCGCACGCCGCACCCCCGCCCATACCCGCAGCACCACCCACACCCGCACCCGCACGCCCACCCGCACCCGCACGCCCAACCGCACCCAGGAGGACCCGATGGCCCCCGTTTCCGCTCCCACCACCACCCCCTCGTGCACGCCCGTCGCCACCGGCGCCCCGGCGCTCGGCTTCACGACGCTCGAGGAGCAGCACGTGATCGACGACCTCCCCGTCCGCGGCGAGCTGCCACCGTGGCTGGCGGGATCGCTGCTGCGCACCGGGCCGGCCCGCTTCGAGACCGGCTCGAGGCAGATGCGTCACTGGTTCGACGGCCTGGCGATGCTCCACCGCTTCACGATCGACGGCGGGCTGGTGTCATACGGCGGGCGCTACCTGGAGGGCCGCTCCTACCGCGCGGCGCGGGAGCGGGGCACGATCGCCTACGGGGAGTTCGCAACCGACCCGTGCCGTTCGATCTTCCGGCGCGTGCAGAGCGCGTTCCACCCCGGCGGCGCGTTCACCGACAACGCGAACGTGAACGTCACGCGCCTGGGTGAGCGCTTCATCGCGATGACCGAGACGCCGATGCCCGTGCAGTTCGATCCGCACACCCTCCAGACCGTCGGGGTACGCCCGTTCGACACCCCCGGCGAGCTCACCACGGCCCACCCCCACCTCGACCGGCGCGACGGCGCCATGCTCAACTACGCGGCGAGCCTCGGGCCACGCTCCAGCTACCGCTTCTTCAGGGTGCGGGCCGACTCGGAGAAGCCTGAGCTGATCGCGAAGGTGCCCGTCCGCGAGCCCGCCTACATGCACTCGTTCGGCCTCACCGAGCGCTACCTGGTGCTCGCCGAGTTCCCCTTCGTGGTCAACCCGCTGGACCTCGCGCTCGCGCGTCGCCCGTACATCGAGAACTATCGCTGGAAGCCGCAACGGGGCACGCGCTTCACGCTCGTGGACCGCTCGAGTGGTGAGGCGGTGGGCGGCCTGCGCGGCGAGGCGTGCTTCGCCTTCCACCACGTCAACGCCTTCCACGAGGGTGACCAGGTCGTGGTCGACCTGTGCGCCTACCCCGACCCCGGGATCGTCGAGGACCTGTACCTCGAGCGCCTGCGCGCCGGCAAGCCGCTGGCGAAGGCCGAGCTGGTGCGCTTCCGGCTCGACCCGCAGGCCGGCACCGTCTCGCGCGAACGGCTCGTGGAGGACGACCTCGAGCTGCCCCGGATCAACTACGGGCGCTGCAACGAGAGGCCGTACCGGTACACGTGGGGGCTCTCGGCCGGCCCGAGCGGCTTCCTCGAGCGGATCGTGAAGGTCGACACCGAGCAGCGCACCGTGCGCTCCTGGCAGCAGGCCGGGCTCTACCCGGGCGAGCCGGTGTTCGTGGCGCGCCCGGGAGCCGAGGCCGAGGACGACGGCGTGCTGCTGTCGGTGGTGCTCGACGCGGAGGCGGCCAGCTCGATGCTGCTCGTGATCGACGCTGCCGGGCTCGAGGAGCTGGCGCGGGCTTCACTGCCCCACCACATCCCGTTCGGCTTCCACGGCCAGTTCGAGCGCTCCGTCACCGGGTAGCGTCGGCGCATCTCATACAGGGTGGTGCGCTCGGCCGCCGGGCGTCCGGCGCGGTGGGCCGCCGCGACCAGCTCCTGCGGATCCAGGCGCGTGCCGTGGTAGCTGCCCGCGAGGCGGCTGATCGACTCCTCCATCAGCGTCCCGCCGAGGTCGTTGACGCCCCACCGCAGCGACTCGGTGGCGGTGTCGAGGCCCATCTTGACCCAGCTCGCCTGCACGCTGGCGATGCTATGCCCGAGGGCGAGGCGGAACACGGCCGTGTGCTTGAGGTTCTCCTCGCGGGAGATCTCCTGGACGCCGTGCGTGCGCCCGAGCAGCGTCTGGAAGGGGATGAACGAGAGGGGCACGAACTCGGTGATCCCGCCGGTCCGCTCCTGCAGCTCGCGCACCACCCGCATGTGCTCGGCCAGCTCCCACGGCTCCTCGATGTGGCCGAACATGACGGTGGCGGTGGAGCGCAGCCCCGCCCGGTGTGAGGCCTCGATCACCTCGACCCAGCGCGCCACCGGTAGCTTGTTGGGCGAGATCCGTTCCCGCACGCCGTCGTGGAGGACCTCCGCGGCGGTGCCCGGCGTGGAACCGAGGCCGGCCTCGCGCAGCCGCGCGAACACCTCCTCGACCGCCAGGCCGGAGATGTCGCACATGTGCGCGATCTCCATCGGGCTGTAGGCGTGGAGGTGCAGCTGCGGAGCCGCCCGCTTGGCGACCCGGAGCCAGTGGAGGTAGTGCTCGAGCGTCCAGTCGGGGTGGATGCCCGACTGGATGCAGATCTCGGTGGCGCCGTAGTCGACGGCCTCCCCCACCCGCCTCAGGAACTCCTGCTCGTCGTGCTCGTAGGCTTCGGGCGAGCGCTTGCCCTGCCCGAACCCGCAGAACGCGCACCCGACCGTGCACACGTTGGAGACGTTGATGTTGCGGTTGACCACGAACGTGACCGTGTCCCCGGCGAGCTCCGCGCGTAGCTCGTCGGCGGCCTGGCGGATGTCCTCGATCGCCTCGGGGCGGGTCTCGGCGAACAGCGCGGTGAGCTCCTCGAGCGTCAGCGCCGAGCCGTCGCGAGCGCGCCCGACGGCAGTCGCCACGAGGTCGCGGCGGATCGGCGCGGGCGGCTCGGTGCGCCCCGAGCCCCGTCTCGGGATGAAGCTCCAGTAGCGCGAGCGGATCGTGTCCAGCACCGTCCCCGACAGCCACTCGGGGTCGATGTAGCGGGGGTACACGCACAGCCGCTCGGTGAGCGCGAAGCCATCGTCCTGCAGGCGGCGCCGCACCTGGTGGACCGAGGGGAACGGGTGCTCGGGGGAGATGTGGTCGCCGTTGGCCGACAGCCCGCCGAGGTCGCACGCGCCGGCGCGCACCAGCGGCACCCACCAGTCGGCCAGGTTCGGCGGCACCTGCACCGACACGTCGGGCATCAGCCGTCGCGAGTGCTCGACGAGCTCTTCCATCTCCTGGACGGTGACCGGGGTGGCCCACGCGGGCAGGGGAACGGCGACCGGGGCCTCCGCCACCCCCGTCTGCCAGTAGCGGCGTGCCGCCGCGTCGGCGATCTTGGCCGGCTCGCGCCCGTAGTAGCGCTGGTGGGGCACGAAGTTCTGGAGGATCACCTCTTGGAGGTGTCCGTGCTCGTCGTGCACCTCGGCAAGCGCTCGCAGCGAGGCCAGCCGCTCCGCCCGGCTCTCCCCGATGCCCACCAGGATCCCGCTCGTGAAGGGGATCTTCAGCTCTCCCGCGGCCCGGATCGTGTCCAGGCGCCGGGCCGGATGCTTGGTCGGTGAGCCGGCGTGGACGGTCTCCATCAGCCGCTCGGAGATCGACTCCAGCATCAGCCCCTGCGAGGCGGTCACCTCGCGCAGTCGCGCGAGATCCCGGCGCGAGAGCACGCCGAGGTTGGTGTGGGGCAGCAGACCCCGCTCGAGCGCCCGTTCGCACGTCCACACCACGTAGCCGGTGAAGTCCTCGTGGCCGTAGGCGAGGAGCCGCTCACGCACGGCGGGGTTGACCTCGGGGAGCTCGCCGGTGAGCACGAGCAGCTCCTTGACCCGGCGCCGTGACGCCCCGTCGAGCAGCTCGATCACCTCGTCGGGGCTGTACAGATGGGGCCCGTGGGTGGCGAACGAGCAGTACTTGCAGTAGCAGCGGCAGGTCCGCGACAGCGAGAGGGTGAGGTTGCGCGAGAAGGTGATACGCCGGCGCACGCCCTAGGACCCCGTTCCCTCAGCGACGCGCCGGCTCGGTGGCGTCGTCGGCGGGCACCCCCCCATTATGCTCAGGGCACGGTGAGCAGGCGACCCGGACCGCAGGTGTACCTCGCCCGCCACGGCCAGACCGCCTACAACCTCGAGGGGCGCTTCCAGGGCCAGCAGCCCGTGCCGCTCGACGACGTCGGCCGCGCCCAAGCGCGGGAGCTGGCCCAGCGGGCGGCCCTCTGCGACTTCGCGACGCTGTGGTCGAGCCCCCTGCTGCGGGCGCTCGAAACGGCCCGGATCGTGGGCGAGCACATCGGCCTGGCGCCCCGCGAGGACGCCCGCCTGATGGAGACCGACGCCGGCGACTGGACCGACCTCAGCTTCGCGGAGGTTCGCGCCCACGCGCCGGAGCTGTTCGACAGGTTCGTGTCGGTGGACCCCTCGTTCGCGTTCCCCGGCGGCGAGTCCTTCGCCGAACAGGACGTGCGGGTGGCGGCGGCGATCGCCGACGTCGAGCAGGGCCCGCTGCCGGCGCTGGTGGTGTGTCACGGGATGGTCATCCGCGCCGCGTTGAGCACGCGACCCGGGTACCCGATCGAGCGCGTGCGGCGCGTCGCCAACGGCGCGCTGGTCCCGCTCGACCCCGACGCGCCCGAGCTCGCCGAGCTGGGCGGCGACGCCGCCACGCTCGCCAGCTAGGTCACGAGGGCACGCTCGCCCGGCCGCTCGAGTCCTCGCCGGCCACGAGCAGGAACACGCCACGCGAGCCCGCCCTGCGCGCTTCGCGGTAGGGCCGGTAGTCCTCGCTCTCATAGAACTTCTCGGCCGCCTCTTTGGAGGGCCACTCGATCAGCAGCACGACGTGGGGCAGTCCGCGCTCGCCCCCGCCCTCGAACAGCTCCGCCTGGCCGGTGCGCGCGAGGTAGCGCCCACCGTGGGCCTCCACCATCCCGGTCACGTCGTTGACGTAGTCGCGCACCCAGGCTGGGTCCGTGACCTCCATTTCGGCCACCGTGTAGTGCTTCATCTAGCGAAGGATTACGCAACCGGTGCTCGCGTGGGCGATCAGCTTCCCGTCGGCCTCGACGAACAGCCGTCCCTCCGCCGTGGCGGTGCGTGTGCCCGAGTGGACGACCGTGCCCTCGGCCAGGACACGTCCCGTGTCGGAGCCCATCGCGCGTACGTAGCGGACCTGCAGGTCCGTCGTCGTGTACGTCGCCCCGTCGGGGAGCGTCGAGTTCACGGCGCAGCCCATGCACGAGTCCAGCAGCGTCGCCGCCACCCCGCCGTGGACCGAGCCGATCGGGTTGTACATCCACTCGGCCGGCTCCAGTGCGAACACCGCCCGGCCCTCCTGCACCTCCACCAGCGAGAAGCCCATCAGCTCGGCGATCGGGGGAGGCGGCAGCGTCCCGGCCGCGATCGCGGCCATGTATTCGAGGCCCGACATGGAGCGCGCCCGCGCGGCCGTGTCCAGGGGGTCGTGCCAGTTGAAGGTGCGACTGCGCTGCGCGAGCTGCGTCACCCGACCCACCATAACAGTGTGAGTTGCATCATGCAACTTAGTCCCTTATGCTGGGTGGCAAGATGCTGGGCCGGGAGTACGAGAGCCAGTCCTGCAGCATCGCCTCCGCGCTGGAGGTGATCGGCGAGCGCTGGTCGCTGCTGATCGTCCGCGACGTGTTCCTCGGGCTGCGTCGCTTCGAGCAGATCCAGGCCGACCTCGGCATCGCGCGCAACATCCTGCAGCGGCGGCTGTGCACGCTCACCGAGCAGGGGGTGCTCGAGCGACGCCGCTACCAGGACAGCCCACCCCGTCACGAATACCGCCTGACCGAGAAGGGCATCGACCTGTGGCCCGCGATCGTGGCGCTGATGCAGTGGGGCGACCGCCACGCTCCCCTGCCCGCGGGTCCGCCCGTGCTGATCGAGCACCGCGGCTGCGGCGGCGCTGTCGACGAGCACCGGATCTGCGAGCGCTGCGGCGCCCGCCTCAGTGCCCGCGACGCGCTCGCCCTACCGGGCCCGGGCGCTCGGCCCGATCATCCGCTGGTGCGACGGGGGGCGCCCTCGAGCAGCCGGCCCACGAGCGCGGCGCCTTCGCGGGCCATGCGCGAGCGGGGCACGACGAGGTCGAAGCCCGCCCGTTCGGCACGCTCGCGCACGTCGGCCTCGACGTGTGAGTAGAAGCCGAGCGTGCGGGGCGATCCCGGCCCGGGCTCGCTGACCGCCGACCCGGGCTCGCTGACCGCCGGCCCGGGCGCGTTGCCCGCCGGCCCGCTCGAGCCGTCACCCTCCCCGGCGAGCCGCTCCACCAGGCCAATCCCCTCCTCGGGATCGCCTGTGAGGTCGACGACGAGCACCTCCGGGCGCAGGTCCGCCGGCCCCTTCAGCCGGGCGGTCACCGACTCCGCGTCGGAGACCAGCTCGAACTGCTCGGCCGCACCCTGCAGCTGCGCGGCTATCCGGGAGCCGAACATCAGGTCGGCGCACAGCACCAGCACCCGCGCCATCGCGGCCTATTGGGCGCGAAGCCGGCGGAACTCCTCGCGGGCGGACTCCGGGCGGCCCCACATCGGGATCACCTCGGCCCGGCCCACCCGCGTCTCGCGAACGGCGAGCTCGCCCTCGATCCCGGCCTGGTCGAGCAGGGACAGGGTGCCGTGCACGGTCGGCGCGGCGGCCGCATGCCCGAAGTTGTTCGCCACCAGCAGCCGCCAATGCCAGTCGTGGTGGGAGTAGGGCCGCGCGTTGCACGTGGTGAGGTAGAGGGCGGCGTCGACGTACCGCGACTCGTCGGCGATCCGCAGGTCGAGCTCGAGGTCGGTCCAGTCCTCAGGGAGCTCCTCGACGATTCCCTGGAAGGTGTCAGCCAGCGCCATCGCAGCCAGCAAGCCTAGCGTGGCTATTCTCGAAACCTGATGGGAGCCGCCGCGCCGCACACCGACACGCAGGACTCCCTCGCCGCACAGCTCGAGCTCGCCCGCGAGGGCGTCGGCCTGCTCGACCGCTCCGAGCGGGGCAAGCTCGCGCTCGACGGTCCGGACGCCATCGAGTTCCTGAACGGACAGGTGACCAACGAGCTGGCAGGCCTCACTCCCGGCGAAGGCCGCTACGCGGCCTTCCTGACCCACAAGGGCAAGATGCTCGGGGACCTGCGCGTCCTCGCCGTACCCGACGGCGACCGTGATGCGGGAATGCTGCTGCTCGACACCGAGCGCGTGGCGCTGCAGGCGCTGTTCGACATGATCCGCCGCTTCAAGCTCGGCTTCCGCGTCGAGCTGCACAAGCGCACGGTGGAGCGCGGGCTGCTGTCGCTGATCGGACCGGGCTCGGCGGCGACGGCGGGCGCCGAGTCACTGGCCCTCCAGGAGCACTCCAGCACGCCGGTGCGGATCGACTCCGTGCAGGCGCTGGCGGTACGGACCGACCTCGGGGTCGACGTGTTCTGCGAGGCGTCCGAGCGCGAGCGCCTCTGCGGGGCGCTGCGCGGCCGCGGGGCCGGCGCGATCGGCGAGCAGGCCGCTGAGTGCCTGCGGATCGAAAGCGGGCGCCCCCGCTACGGGCTCGACCTCGACGACACCGTGATCCCCCAGGAGGCCGGCCTCAACGACCGTGCCGTCAGCTTCACGAAGGGCTGTTACGTCGGCCAGGAGACGGTTGCTCGGCTGTTCTACAAGGGCCGCCCCAACCGACACCTGCGGGGCCTGCGCCTGTCGGCGCCCGCGCAGCACGGAAGCGAGCTGCGGCTCGACGGCCGCACGGTGGGGCGCCTGGGCAGCTATGCCCGCTCACCCCGCCTGGGCCCGATCGGGCTCGCCCTCGTGCGCCGCGAGGCGGAGCCCGGGAGCACGCTGGAGGTGGGCGAGGAGGGCGTCACGGCCGAGGTCGTGGAGCTCCCGTTCCCGGCGGGCCACGGGCCAGGCTAGGATTGGCGGCTCAGCGGCCCTTCTACACGCGAGGTTTGGAAAGAGACAGTGGCGATCGATCTGCAACAGGTTTCAACAGTGGACGTCGAGCCCGGCGTCCTGCCCAAGACGATGGCCGCCTGGGTCATCCGCGAGGAGCGCTTCGGCGAACCCAAGGACGCCTTTCAGATCGA
Source organism: Solirubrobacteraceae bacterium (assembly GCA_035515315.1). Classification (GTDB taxonomy): domain Bacteria; phylum Actinomycetota; class Thermoleophilia; order Solirubrobacterales; family Solirubrobacteraceae; genus Palsa-744. Next base: position 225 of record DATJBO010000099.1, on the reverse strand, counting down.
GGAGATCGACGTGCCTGAGCCCGGCGCCTTCGAGGTGATCGTGCGGGTGATGGCGGCGGGGGTCAACTACAACAACGTGTGGGCGGCGCTCGGCACGCCGGTGTCGGTGATGCGCTACGGCGACCACCCCCAGTACGGCCACCACATCGGCGGGTCGGACGCGTCCGGGATCGTCTGGAAGGTCGGCCCCGGGGTCACCCGCTGGAAGCCCGGCGACGAGGTCGT
>DATJBO010000098.1:0-9684 GCA_035515315.1 Solirubrobacteraceae bacterium | reverse complement strand
GAGGCCGCCCGCACCCTCGCGACGCACCGGCACTGGTGAGCGACGCGGCCCCAGGCCCGCGGGTCGCGATCGTGGCCGAGTTCTACCCGAGCCGCCGGGATCCGGTGATGGGCATCTGGGCCCACCGCCAGGCGCTCGCGGTCCGCGATGCGGGCGCCGAGGTGCAGGTGATCGTGCTGCACCGGGTCGTCCCCCCGCGGGCGGCGTTCGCGGGCGGCGTCAGGCGGGCCGGCGTGACGTTCACGGAGATGCTGACCGAGCCCCGCCATCAGCTGCGCGACGGCCTGCCCGTCACCTATGCCCCCTACGTCTCACCCCCGCGGGAGCGCGGCTATCCGGGGTGGGGCGCGTGGGCCGCGCCCTCGCTGGCGCTCGCGCTCCGGAAACTGCGCCGCTCGTTCTCCTACGAGCTGATCCACGCCCACAACGCCGTGCCCGCAGGGGACGCCGTCCGCCGGGCCAGCCCCCGCACGCCGCTGATCGTCTCCGAGCACGGCGCCGACGTGCTGTACACGGCCTGGCGGGGCCCGCGCGGGGCACGAGCCGTGGCGCGCGGGCTTGGGGCCGCGCAGCTCGTGCTCGCCAACAGCCGCGGCATCGCGGAGCTGGCCCGGGCGCGCGGGGCCGGGCGCACGCAGGTGGTGCACCTCGGCGCCGAGCTGCCGCCGGCGGGCGGGGCCGCCGAGCACGCCCCCCACCACGCCTCCGCGGCCCGCGTCCGGCCCTCGCGTCCGACGCTCGTGACAGTTGCCCACCTGGTGGCCCGAAAGCGCCACGCCGACGTGCTGCGCGCGCTCGCGGTGCTGCGCCCGCGACACCCCACGTTGCGCTACTCGATCGTCGGCGACGGCCCCGAGCGCCACGCGCTGGAAGTCCTCGCGGCGCGCCTGGGCGTGGCCGACCGGGTCGACTTCTACGGTCAGCTCGAGCCCGCCAGCGCCCTGGCCCAAGCGCGTGGCGCCAGCGTGTTCGTGATGCCCTCCACCGAGGAGGCCTTCGGGACGGCGTATATCGAGGCGATGGCCGCCGGGGTGCCGGCGATCGGCTGCCGCGGCGAGCCGGGCCCGGAGGAGATCGCCGCCGCCGGAGGCGGCTTCCTGCTCGTCCCTCCGGGGGACATCGAGCGCCTCAGCCAGCGCATCGACGAGCTGCTGTCGGACGCCCATCGGCTGCGCGAGGCCTCCGAGCGCGCGCGGGCGACCGTCAGGGAGGGCTTCACCTGGGAGAACTGCGGCCGCCAGACGCTCGCCGCCTACCTGGAGGTGCTGGCGCGGGCCCACTCCGGGGAGGACGCCCGCTCGTGAGCGCCGCCCCCGCCCATGCCGGGGCGGGCCCCGGTCCGCCCCGCCCCGGGGGCGGGCCCGTGCTGTTCCTGACCGGCCACCTGCCGTCCTACCGCGTCGGGGCCTTTGCCCGCCTGCACGAGCGCGAGGGCCTCGAGGTCGCGCTGTTCGGAGGTGCCCGTCGCCACGGCGGCCCCGACCCAGCCGTGCAGCTGCCGTTCCCCGCGCGCCGCGTCCGCCCGCACGAGCTCTACGGACTGGCCGCGAGCGGACGCTACCGGGCGGTGGTGTGCCCCACGGGAGGGCGCGCGGCCCTGCTGGCAGGCTGGGCGGGGGCCCGCGCCGGGCGCATCCCGCTGATCCTGTGGGCTTCGCTGTGGGCCCACCCGCGGACGCCGGCCCACGCGTTCAGCTACCTGCCGCTGCGCCGCCTGTACCGCTCGGCGCAGGCGGTCGTCACCTACGGACCCCACGTCAGCGCGTACGTGCGCCGGCGCGGGGCAGTCAACGTGTTCGAGGCGCCCCAGGCGGTGGACAACGAGTTCTGGTCGGCCCCGCAGCACGTCGAGCCGCAGCTGGAGGACTGGCCGCGGCAGGCGGCGGCGAGATTCCTGTTCGTGGGGCGTCCCGACCCCGAGAAGGGACTGGCCGTCCTGCTGGACGCCTGGGCGCGGGCGGGGCTGGAGTCGAGCTGCGCGTTGGTGCTGGTGGGAGCGGCGCGCGGCGCGCCGCCCCGCGTACCGGCCGGCGGACCGCTCCCCGCCGCGGCGGGGAGCGCATCGATCCACGAGCTGGGACCGCTCGAGCCGGCGCGCCTGCGCGAGGTCTACGCCCACGCGGCGGTGCTGGTGGTGCCGTCGATCGCCACGGCGAGCTTCCGCGAGCCCTGGGGACTGGTGGTCAACGAGGCGATGAACCAGCGCCTGGCGGTGATCGCCAGCGACGCCGTCGGGGCGGTCGCCGGCGGGCTGGTGCGCGACGGGGACACCGGCATCGTCGTGCCAGCCGCGGACCCGGTGGCGCTGGCGCAGGCAATCGGGCGGCTCGCCGCCTCGCCCGAGCTGCGCGCACGGCTGGGCGCGGCCGGCGCGAGGGCGGTCGCCGCCTACACTTACGACGCCTGGGCCGAGGGCTTCACGCGGGCGCTGGCGAGCGCCGGCGTTGCCGCCCGCTGAGCTTCGCTGCAAGCGGGATCGGCGCCCACCGCAACACCGGGCCACTGGTAGCGTTGGACAGGTCGGATGAGCGTCGGCGAACAGATCATCCTGCGCTGCACTCACGGCCAGTCGCTCAGCGGCTTCTCGCAGAGCGCCTACCGCCAGGCGCTCAAGGAACTGAGCGCGGACGCGGAAGAGTACTCGGCCTGCGCCCAGCAGATCCGCCAGGCCCAGCTCGCGGCCACCGCCGGGCAGAAGACCGGGGCGGTGAACGCGGCAATGGTGGCTGTCTCCGCCACGCCGGCGGAAGTGAGGGCGCTCAGGCACGCCCAGCAGCACGGCTCCGGACCTGTCCCGGTGGGCGGCCGGGTGATCACGCCCGGCGTCGTGCACGCCAACGTGTCCTCGGCCGTCAGCACACTCCCGGACCCGGTGCTGGCGGTGCTGGCGCTGATGCTCGCGACCCTGGTCGCGCTCGCGATCGCATTCGCCCGCAGGCGTCTCCGTGCAAGGCGCGACGGCTGAGACGCTGACGCCGGCTCGCGCGCCTGCGCCGCCCGCGTCGCAGGCCGGGCCGCAGCGGCCGTCCCCCCTCCGGCGGCGGGGCCGGGGGCTGCCCGAGGCGACCGTGTGGGGCGCGCTGCTGGTGGGCGGCGCGCTCTGCCTCGTCACCTTCTACGCCCGGGGCGGGCGGCATCTGGAAACGACGACCGCCACCGAGATGGGGCTGACGATCGGCGGAGGCGTGCTGTTCGCCGCCTCGCTGCTGCTGCTGGGAGCGACGCGGCGGCGCTACGGCTCCTGGACGCTCGGCCTGATGCTCGCGCTGACGGCCCTCACCGCGCTGTCGATCGGGTGGTCGGTGTCGCCGGAGGCCAGCTGGCGGGACGCCTCGCGGATGCTCGCCTACACCGGCGTGCTGGCCGGCTCGATCGCGCTCGTGCGGCTGTTCGCCGAGCGCTGGGCGGCGGTGCTCGGCGGCATCACGCTCGCCGCCGTGGTGGTGTGCGCCTACGGCCTGGCCACCAAGGTGTTCCCGTCGGGGCTGCCCGCGAACGCGCCCGCGCGCCTGCAGGAACCCTTCGGCTACTGGAACGCGATCGGCCTCACGGCGGCGATGGGCGTGATCGGCTGCATGTGGCTGGGCGCCCGCAGGCGCGGACACGCGCTGCTCAGCGCGATGGCCTATCCCGCCTGCGGCCTGCTGCTGCTGGTGCTGCTGCTGGCCTACTCGCGGGGCGCCCTGGCGGCGCTGGCCGTGGGCGCGGTCGTGTGGCTGGCGATCGTGCCGTTGCGGCTGCGGGGCGCCTCCGTGCTGCTGGCCGGGATGCTGGGCGCGGGCGCGGTCGCCGGGTGGGACTTCTCGCGGCACGCCCTCAGCAGCGAAAACGTCCCGCTCGCGCAACGTGCCGCCGCCGGCCACGAGCTCGGCGCGCTGGCGCTGGTGATGGTCCTCGCGCTCGCGCTCGCCGGGATGGCGCTCACGTTCTTCACCTCGCGCCGAGCTCCCACGCCGCGGACCCGCCGCCGCACGGGCATCGCGCTGTGGGCGCTCGTAGCGCTCGCGGTGCTGGCGCTCGTCGGCGGCCTCGCGGCCAGCCACCGCGGCCTCACCGGGAGCGTCTCCCACGCCGTCAGCGCCGTCACCAACCCGAACGCCAAACCCCCGCCCAACACGCCAGGGCGGCTGACCGCCGTGGCGAGCGTGCGCGCCCGCTACTGGAAGGAGGCCCTGCAGGTGTTCGGCGCCCACCCCGCGCTCGGTGCCGGGGCGGAAGGGTACGCGACGGCGCGCCTGCGCTACCGCAAGGCGACGCTCGTGGTGGTGCACGCCCACGGCTTCGTCGTGCAGACGCTCGCCGACCTCGGGATCGTCGGGCTGCTCGTCGCCCTCGCCCTGCTGGGGAGCTGGATCGTCGAGGCCAGGCGGTCGACCATGCCGCTCAACCGGCCGCCGCGCGCCTACACCCCCGAGCGGGTGGGCCTGCTGACGATGCTGTGCATCGTCGTCGTGTTCGGCGCCCACTCGCTGATCGACTGGACCTGGTACATCCCCGGCAACGCCTGTGTCGCGTTGCTGTGCGCCGGCTGGCTGGCAGGGCGGGGACCGCTCGGACCCGCCGTCCGTCCGGCCGACGAAGGGGCGCAGGCCCCGGACGAGCAGCCCGCGCCGGAACGGGCACGGCCCACCGGCGAGCAGGTACGGTCCGCCGGCGACGAGCCACGACCCGCGGGCCATGGCGGCTCCCCGCGGTGGCGGCTGCCCGGCGGGCGTGAGCTGGACACGCGCCTCGTGCTCGCCGGTGTGGTCGTGGTGGGCGTGCTGCTGGCCGCCTGGATGCAGTGGCAGCCGCAGCGATCCGAAGAAGCCCGGGCGCAGGCGCTCGCGCTCGCCGAAGCCGGCCACCGTCGAGCATCCGTGCAAGCCGCACACACGGCCGTGTCCCGAGACCCCGTCTCCGCCGAAGCCCGCTTCGCCCTCGCCGCGGTGCAGTCGGCAGCGGGACTCTCGGCGCGCGCCCGCGACACGCTGCAGGAGGCGGTGCGGCTGCAGCCGTCCAACCCGCAGACGTGGCTCGAACTGGCGCGTTACGACATGCGCGAACACCCGCGCGCCGCGCTCAGGGAGCTGCGGGCCGCCGTGTTCCTGAATCCGGAGTCGATCGCCCCCGAATCCGTCAGCGGGCCCGCCGCCCAGCCCGAATCGATCGAAATCTACAACCGGCTGGTCGAACTGATGCGCCGCACCGGCCGCTAGTCACGGTCTCAGAAGCGGGCGCGCACGGCCGCGGCCAGCATCACGCGCGGCGCGAGCGGCGGGCCGATGCCGCCGACCTCGACGCGCTCGAAGCGGAAGTCGGCGAGCAGCCCTTCGAGCGAGCGACGGGTGTAGAAGCGGAGGTGCTCGCCGCGGGGATCGAGATGGCGCTCCCACGCACCCGGCACGAGCGCGATCGCCACGCGCCGCAGCAGCGTATGGGCGGGGGTGCTCAGCAGCAGCGTCCCGCCGGGGCGCAGCACCCGGCGCACCTCCGAGAGCCAGCCGGCGGTGTCGGCGACGTGCTCGATCACCTCGCCGGCCCACACCACGTCGAAGGTTGCGTCGGGCAGCTCCCAGTCGCCTTCGCGGGTGATCAGCGACACCTCCAACGCGGGGTGGGCGGCGCGTGCCCGACGCAGCGGCTCCTGTGCGACGTCGACGGCGAGCACCTCGACTCCGGTGCGCTGCAGCTCGGCCGCGAACTGCCCTTCGCCGCAGCCGAGATCGAGCACCCGCTGGCCGGCCCGCACCCGGTCGAGCAGGAACCGCCTGCGCGCCTGCCAGTCGCTCGGCTCGAGGTTCTCCGGAAGCGCCTCCCAGACGTCCTCGTGGTAGGAGCGCGGGGGCATCGGCCGAAGGCTATGCGCTGGGCTCGGCCCTGCACGTCGTGTGCCAGCACTTCCCAAGCGCGCAGCCGAACGATTAGGCTTGCCCGTGTGCACGGGCGGGGTGCTCAACGAGGCAACGGGGAGGAGCGCTGAAGGTCGCCTTCGACACGCGGCCGCTGTCTGAAGCGGACGGCATCGGCCGCTACTCGCGGTGCCTGCTCGCGGCGCTGCGGGTCCTTCCGGGCGACGGTGACGAGCTGATCGAGACGCACCGTCCGGCGGCGACGATGCGCACCGGTACCGCGGACGTCCTGCACGCTCCCTGGATGGAGGGCGCGATGCTGCGCTGTCCCTGTCCCACGGTCGTCACCGTGCACGACCTCACCCAGCTCAAGCGGCGCAGCGAGGCGCTGCGCACGGGCCTGCGCCAGCGCCTGCGACACCTCGCGGTGCAGCGCGCGATGCGGGTGGTCGTCCCCACCCGTGCAGTCGCCGACGACGTCGTCGAGGAGCTCGGCGTGGAACGCCGCAGAGTGGTTGTGATCCCCCACGCCGCCGACCCCGTGATGCGCCCGTGCGACGAGCGCGAGGTGGCCTCCGTGCGGCACCGTTTCAAGCTGCCCGAGCGCTACCTGGTGTGGGTGGGCGCGCTGCAGCACCCGGACCCGACCAAACACGTCCGCGAGCTTGCCGCCGCGCCTCGGAAGCTGCCGCTCGTGATGGTCGGTCCCACGCGTCCGTGGGCACATGAGCTCCCCGAGGTGACGCTCACGGGGAAGGTCTCCGACGACCAGCTGGCGGCGATCTACAGCGGCGCCCACGCGCTCGTGCTGTCCTCCGAGAGCGAGGGCTTCGGCCTGCCCGGCGTGGAGGCGCTCGCGTGCGGCACGCCCGTCAGCGCCTGTCGCGCGCGGGCGCTCGTAGAGGTGCTCGGCGAACGGGCCACGTTCGTTCCCCGAGGCGACATGCGTTCGCTGATCGCAGCCGCCGAAGCCGCCAGCCGTCCGGCGCCGGCGCCGCCACCGTGGAGCTGGCGGGACGCGGCACAGGCGACATGGGGGGCCTATTCGAGCGCGCTCGCGGACGCCGCCGCGCAACGCGACGGCCCGCGCGCGATGCGCAGGCGCCCACGCCGGCCGGGCGTCGAGGGCGCTTAGGGCGCCGTCAGTACGCGCCGCGGCGCGTGAGCAACGCCGGCACCGTCTTCAGCAGGATCGTCAGGTCGAGCGCCAGCGACCACCGCTCGAGGTACACGAAGTCGAGGTTGACGAGGTCGTCGAAGTCGAGCTCCGAGCGCCCCGAGACCTGCCACAGGCCGGTGATCCCGGGCAGCACGAGGTAACGCTTGCGGTGCCACTCCTCGAGCATCTCGTAGTCGCGTTCGGGCAGCGGGCGTGGACCGACGAGCGACATGTCGCCCCTCAGCACGTTCACCAGCTGCGGCAGCTCGTCCAGCGAGAAGCGTCGCAGGAAGCCGCCCACGGGCGTGAGCCGGGGGTCCTCGCGGATCTTGAAGAGCGCCCCGCTGGCCTCGTTGAGCTCTTCCAGGTCGCCCTGGCGCTGGTCGGCGTCGAGCTGCATGGTGCGGAACTTCAGGCAGGCGAACGGCCGTTGGCCGATGCCGCGGCGGCGCGAGCGGTACAGGACGGGGCCCCTCGAGGTGACCCGGACCGCGACCGTGATCGCGAGCAGCAGCGGGCTGAGGAGGAGCAGCAGCAGGGTCGAGCCGACGATGTCGAAGGTCCGCTTCAGCGCGAAGTCGATCCCCTCGAACACCGGCGGGCCGAGCTCGAACAGCGGGAGCGACTGCCCCGGCACGAACTCGGCGCGGTGGATCAGGATCTCCATCGTGGAGGGCGCCAGCCGCACCGTCACACCCCGCTGGTGACAGCGGTCCACCAGCTCGACGGCGTCGTCCTTGGGGAAGTCCGAGTCGGCGATGATCACCTCGTCGACCTTGGTCTGATCGAGCACCTGCTCGAGCTCGGCGAGCGAGCCCAGCGAGCGCAGGCCGTTGGCGGGCAGCGGCCGCGGGGACAGGAAGCCGACCACCTCGGTGGGCATGTGCGAGCCCGAGTGCAGCGCCTCGGCCACCTCTGCGATCTGGCGGCCGCGTCCCACCAGGACCGCGCGGCGCTGGTGACCCGCCGCCTTCAACACCTCGGAGGTGACGCGGTCGTAGGCGGCCCGCGCGGCTGACACGTACACGATCGCGAACAGCAGCGAGCTCCAGAACAGGTAGTAGCTGGAGAAGTGTTCGCCGTTGACGACGGCGAAGATCAGGGCCACGAACGCGACCTGGAACAGCGAGCCGACGATGCGCGGGAGCCCGGGCCGCTGGGCACGCTCGGCGTACAGGCCGGAGCGGGCGAACAGCAGGGCCGTCAGCAGGTAGGCGAACGGCAGGAACTCCTTGGTGCCGTGGACCGAGTTGTGGACGTCGACGGCTCCGTGCGCGGCTTCCTTGAGCACGAGCGCGGTGAAGATCGCGAGCGCCACGGCCGCGAAATCGAGGGCCAGCAGGGAGATGACCCGTGCGCCGCGTCCGAAAGTCGACGCGCGTGCGAGGAACGAGAGCGCCGGGGGACGCTTGCGGCGGATGTCGCGCTCGCTGAGCTGGCCGGGCAGCGTCGCAGCGGCGGCAGCCTGGCCGGAGCCGACGGGAACCCTCGCCGGCCAGCCCTCCTCGGGCACCCCCTCCGCCTCGCGACGAAAGCGGGGTGACCGCGTCAGCGGAGCGCCGGGCGCGCCGCGTGCCCCCCTGGCCGGTGGAACCGAGGTTCCTGCTCTACCTGAACGCATCTCGCCGTCCACAACACCTCACCCTCTCACATGGAGCGGTTCCGTCGTCGGCGCGCGTGGTGCCTAGACGGCTGTTCGGGCGTCCCTACTTGGAGCTGTCGCCCAACAGGATCTCGATCCCCGAGTCCTCGATCGTGCGCCGCAGACCGTCTCGCAGGGACACCTCCGGCGCCCACCCGAGCAGCTCCCGTGCGAGCGTGATGTCGGGGCGACGCTGGCGCGGGTCGTCCACCGGGAGCGCCTCGAACACGATCTCCGAGCTCGAGCCGGTGAGCTCTCTGACCGTCTCGGCGAGTTCGAGCAGCGTGAACTCGTCGGGGTTGCCGATGTTCACAGGATCGTGATACCCCGACTCGGCGAGCGCTATCAGCCCTCTAATCAGGTCGCTGACGTAGCAGAACGACCGCGTCTGGCTGCCGTCCCCGAAAACCGTCATAGGTCTGTTTGCTAGTGCCTGACGCAAGAACGTGGGAATCGCGCGCCCGTCGTGGGGCCTCATCCGGCTGCCGAACGTGTTGAAGATCCTCACGATCGCCGTGTCGACGCCCTGCTGGCGGTGGTAGGCCATCGTCAGGGCCTCGGCGTAGCGCTTGGCCTCGTCGTAGACGCCACGCGGGCCGATCGGGTTGACGTGGCCCCAGTAGCTCTCCGGCTGGGGGTGCTCGAGGGGATCCCCGTAGACCTCGCTGGTGGAGGCGATCAGGAAGCGGGCACGCTTGGCCTTGGCCAGGCCGAGCGTGTGGTGGGTCCCGTATGAGCCGACCTTCAGCGTGTGGAGGGGCAGGCGCAGGTAGTCGATCGGGGAGGCGGGCGAGGCGAGGTGGTAGACGAAGTCGATCGGCTCCTCGACGTAGTACGGCTCGATGATGTCGAGGCCCAGGTGCAGGAAACGATCCGGGTCGCGGATGTGGGCGATGTTCGCGAGCGACCCTGTCTCGAAGTTGTCCACGCAGATGACGCGGTTGCCCCGCGCCAGCAGCTCGTCGCACAGGTGGGACCCGAGAAAGCCGGCGCCGCCGGTGACCAGGCAGGTTGGCATACCCGCTCCAGACCATACCCGAGCGCCCCTACCG
>DATJBO010000097.1:0-3938 GCA_035515315.1 Solirubrobacteraceae bacterium | reverse complement strand
ATCGTCCCCGCATGGCAGCCGCTTCGGCCCGACGGCACACCCTGGCCCGGCTGGCGCCGGCGGGGATCGCGATCGCCGCGGCCTGCACGGCCGCCGCCGCGGCACCGGCCGCCTCCAAACCCCAGCACGGCCAGCCGACGGCACAGGCGCTGATGCACTCGCGCGAACTGTGGGCCACGATCGACGTCTGCAACTCGCCCAAGCAGCCCAACACGGTCGGGATCAGGGGGTCGATGCCCGGCGACGGCAAGCCGGCAGACAAGATGTACATGAGCTTCGCGCTCGAATATCTGAACGCCGCCAACCAGTGGGCTCCGCTGACCTCCAGCAGCAGCGGCTGGGTGCTGATCGGCGACGGCTCGGGCGCCCGGCAGGGCGGGCGGAGCTTCACCATCAAGCCGTCCCACGCTCGCCCCAAGCTCGTGCTGCGGGGCATGGTCAGCTTCCGGTGGATGCGGGCCAACCGTCAGTTCGCCCACACGACGCGGCCGACGACCGGCGGGCGCCAGGCGCTGGTGGGCGCCGAACCGGCGGGTTACAGCGCCGCCCGGTGCAACCTGTAGGTCAGGCCAGCGCGAACAGGCGGGGGTCGTTGGTGATGATCCCGTCCACCCCCATGGCGGTCAGCTTGGCGATCAGGCGCGCGTCGTCCACCGTCCACACGTACAGCTGCCCGCCGCCCTCCGCGACCCCCCGCACGAGCGCCGGGGTGACCACCCGCCAGTGCGCCATGATCGCGTCGAAGCGGCCTTCGGACAGGGCGCGCCGGGCGCGGCGCGGCAGGAGCACGCGGTAGCCGGTGAGGATCGCCAGCGCGGGCACGGCCGTGAGCATGTCGGTGGTGTAGTCGCGCCGCACCCGCGGCACCGACCACCCCAGCCGCACCCCCGGTTCCAGCCGGCGGATCAGCCCGAGCCCGTCGGTGAACATGCCGCTGATCAGCGTCCGCTCGATCAGGTCGACCTCCCGCAGCGCGTCCAGCACGCGGCGCTCGTAGCCCGGCAGCTTGATGTCGACGTCGAGTTCGATCCCGGCGAAGTTCGGGCCGGCGAGGTGCTCGAGCGCGGCCTGCAGGCTGACCGGCACCCGCGAGTGCATGTCCTCGTAATCGTGGGCCACGAGCAGCGCCCCGGTGCCGTCGGAGCGTTCGCTCAGGACGTCGAGCTCGATCATGTCGACGTCGTGGCGCAGGGCGGCGTCGAAGCTGGCGAGCGTGTTCCCCGGCTCGATGTGGGCCGCCCCCTTGTGTCCGACCCGGCGGGGCCGGCTGCGCACCTTCCCGCTCATCCGCTGAGCGTCAGCCGCCGTGGTCCGGAGTGGAAGCCGAGCTCGACCAGCTGAGGCGCCAGCGGGCTGCTCATCGCGGGCTCCCCGTCGATCCGCTCGAGCGACAGGCGCGGCAGCTTGCCCGCGCGGACCGACTCGGCGAGGGCCCTCAGCGCGGCCCGCAGCGGGCCGCCCTGCTCCGCGAACGGCCCGGCTACGCCGCCCGCCTGCTCCTCGAGCAGTGTCAGCAGGCTGCGCCCGCCTCGCTCCAGGTACAGCGCGGGCTCCTCGTTGACGAGCACCAGATAGGCCCCGGCCGCTCGCGCCGGGCGTCCCTGCTCGCGCTCGCGCTTGGGCCACGGCAGGGCGGCGCCGTAGGGCTGGGCGGGGTCGGTGGCGGCGATCACGAGCGTCGACTCGCGCGCGGGCTCGGTGCGCAGCCGCTCGACGGCCCCCGGGAGCGCGAACTGGGCGGCCCCCATGCCCTCGATGAAGTAGCCGCGCCGGCACACGCCGAGCGTCTCGAGGTTGTTGAACGTGTCGTACAGGGACGAGAAGCCGCCGCGGATGCTCTCCGCGAGCACCTGCTCGCGTGTGACGATCCCGTAGCGCTCGAGCAGCAGTTCGGCGAGCGCCCGGCGCCGCTCGGCGGCCCTCGCCGGGTCCTCCTCGCCGGCGCCGAAGATCCCGGCCGTCAGCGACCAGCGGCCCTGCACCTGCGACTGGGCCCCGCTGCGCTGGCGGCGGCTGAAGCGCGAATGCCCGGAGAAGCCGCCCCGCCCGCCGCGCAGACCGGCGCCGGCCGGGCGCGCCGGAACTTCCGCGCGCGCGAGCGTCAGTCGCGGGGCGCGCAGGGGAGCCCACGCGTCGTTGGTCACCTCGCCCGCCCACACCAGGTCCCACAGCGCCTCGCGCAGAGCCTCGGCGGGCCCGTCGAAGGCCACCAGTAGGTCCGAGAAGAAGCAGGGGCCCCGGCGCAGGCACTCGCGGATCAGCTCGTGCTCGACCGCGGAGGGAGGCTGCTGGGCGCCCGCGCCCGTGGGGCGGGCCAGCGCGGGAGCGTCCTCGCGGAAGTACAGGGCCACGCGTCCGGAGCGGCCGAGCGGCCCCGCCCCCACCCACGCCAGCTCGCCGCTGGCGCACAGCTCGTCCAGCCAGGAGGGGGAGTAGGCACCGGTGCGGCGCGGGATCACGTCGCGCTCCCAGCTCTCGACCGGCAGCGCCAGCCCCTGCAGCGGCACCAGCACCTCGCGCAGGCGATCGACGCCGGCGCCGGCCCGTCCGCGCCGGTCGATCCCCTGCCACGCCGGCAGGAACGCCGCCAGCCGGCGCTCCTCGGCGGGCTCGATCTCCTTGCGCAGCGCCGCCAGCGAGGCTCTGCGCAGGCGCCGCAGCACCTCGACGTCGCACCACTCGCGCTCGCTGCCGCCGGGGCGAAGCTCGCCACGCACGAGCGTTCCCGCCCGCTCGAGCTCGCGCAGCACCGAGCTCGGATCGACGCCGTAGCGCTCGTGCAGCTGCGCGGTCGTGAAGGGGCCGTGGGCGCGCGCGTAGCGCGCCACCAGCTGCATCAGCGCGTCCTCGACGGGCGCGAGGAAGGCCTCCGGGAGCCCTCCCGGGGGCGCCGCCCCGCGCGCGTCCCTGTACAGGCCCGCCTCGTCGGCGGCGATGTAGCGCCGGCGCCCGGCCAGGCGCAGCCGGACCGCCCGGCGCTCGCCCACCAGCTGGCGTAGCAGCGCGTCGGCGTCGATCCCCTCGAACACCCGCTCGCGCGCCTCCTCCTCGTCGAGCTCGCCGACCCTGCGCAGCGCGTCGTGGAGCTCGTCGGCACCGGTCGCGCGGGTCATCTCCGAGCGCCGCTGCAAATCGTCCTCCACGCGCTGCAGGGCGCCCGGGTCGATCAGTTCGCGCAGCTCCTCCTGGCCGAGCAGCTCGCGCAGCAGGTCGCGGTCGAGCGACAGCACCGCGGCGCGGCGCTCGGCCGTGGGCGCGTCGCCCTCGTACATATAGGTGGCCACGTAGTCGAACAGCAGCGAGGACGCGAACGGGGAGGCGTTACGCGTCTCGACCTCCACCAGCGACACCTCGCGCGAGTGCAGCTCGCGCAGCAGCGCCTGCAGGCCGGGGACGTCGAGGACGTCCCGCAGGCACTCCCGGTAGGTCTCGAGCACGATCGGGAAGTCGCTGTAGCGGCGCGCCACCTCGAGCAGGTTCTGGGCCTTCAGGCGCTGCTGCCACAGCGGCGTGCGGCGCCCCGGGTAGGCGCGCGGGATCAGCAGCGCACGCGACGCGTTCTCGCGGAAGCGGGCCCCGAACAGCGCCGAGCCGCCCACCTCGCCGGTCACGGCCTGCTCGACCTCGTCGGGATCCAGCAGCAGCAGCTCGGCGGCGGACGGCAGCGACTCGACCCCGTCCGCGTCGAGGTCGGGCAGGTGCAGCACGATGCCGTCGTCGGCGGCGATCGCGTCGGCCTCCACCCCGAAGCGCTCGTGCATCCGCGCGGACAGCGCCAGCGCCCACGCCGCGTGCACGCGGCCCCCGTAGGGGGACAGCACGCACAGCCGCCAGTCGCCGATCTCGTCGCGGAAGCGCTCGAGCACGATCGTGCGCTCGCTCGGCAGCACGCGCGTGGCGTCCTGCTGCTCGCGCAGGTACTCGAGCAGGTTGCGCGC
>DATJBO010000096.1:0-6569 GCA_035515315.1 Solirubrobacteraceae bacterium | reverse complement strand
CCGGTGAGCGCGGCGAACGACGCGGTGCCGACGAAGCGGCGGCTGGTGGGCGTCTGCACGACGCGCACGGCGTGCCCGGCGGCGGTCGCCAGGCGGACGAACTCGAGCGCCTTGTACGCGGCGATCCCGCCGCTGACGCCGAGCAGTATGCGCGACATGGCCTACGTGGTTGTAGAGGGCGAGCGGCGGGCGGGCAAGCTCTGGCAGGGCGCTTGCGCTGCGCCCCGCCGGCCTGTCGCGGCGCCTACCGGTAGTGGTACTTCATCTTCCCGCCGGCTACCTCCTCGAGGGCGATCGTGAGGTAGTTTTTCGAGGCGGTCTCGATCATCGGCGGGGGGAACTCGTCGAAGGTCCCCTCTCCGAGGTTGTGGTAGTAGCTGTTGATCTGGCGCGCGCGCTTGGCCGCGACGATCACTCCGGCGTAGTTTGAGTCGACCTGCTCCAGCAGCCGGTCGATGCGTGGCGAGATCACTTTGCGGCGCTGCCTTTCCTCGTTGGCTCTCCGAGGAGTCTAGCCGGAGTGCCCGGGCGCCCCGCCGCCCCGGGGGTCCCCGCCCGGGAGGTTCGCCGTGACGATCTCGTACAGCTCTCCGGTGGCCCTCGCGAGGTCGTCGTTGACGACCACGTGGGCGAACTCGGGCTGGGCGGCGAGCTCCTGCTCGGCGACCCGCAGGCGCCGGTCGACCTCCTCGCGGTCGTCGGTCCCGCGGCCCTGCAGCCGCTCCCGCAGCGCCTCCAGGGAGGGAGGGGAGATGAACACCTGCACGGCCTGCGGCATCGCGGCTCGCACCTGGCGGGCGCCCTGGACCTCGATCTCCAGCACCACCGGCACGCCCCGTCGCACGCGTTCCTCGAGCTCCGAGCGCAGCGTCCCGTAGCGGCGTCCGGCGTAATCGGCGTGCTCGACGAACTGGTCGGCGCCCACCAGCTCGTCGAAGCGCGCGCCGCTGAGGAAGTGGTAGTCGATGCCGTCGCGCTCGCCGGGGCGCGGCGCCCGGGTGGTGGCCGAGACCGACAGCTCGAGCTGCGGGAGCCGTTCCCGCAGGCCTCGGATCAGCGTGCCCTTGCCGACTCCCGATGGACCTGTGATCACGAACACGCCGCTCAACGGCGCAACACCCTAGTGGGTGCCCTCAGACGTAATCGGCGCCGGGGCTCAGCGGTGCAGAAGCGAGATCAGCTCGCTGCGCTGGCGTTCGGAGAGCCCGCCGATCGTCTTGCTCGGGGCGATCCTGCAGTGGGCGAGGATCTTGTTCACCTTCACCCGGCCGTACTTCGGCACCGCCAGCAGCATGTCGAACACCTTCGCCGTCTCGACGTACTCCGGGGGGTCGAGCAGCAGCGTGTGAATCGATCGCCGGCCGGCCTTCAGGTCGCGCTTGAGCTGGGCGCGCTGGATGCGGATCTGGTTGGCCCGCGCGAGTGCGTCCATACGCTGGTTAAGCGAGCGCTCCGGCGCGGTCGCAGCGCTCGAGGGCGGGGTGCCAGTCGCCGTTGTCATGGCCGGCGAGTCTACACGCCGCCGGCCCCCGATCAAGCCAAAACGCCCTAATTCACCTAGACCTCAGCTTGAGGTGAAGATTCGTCGAGGCTACTCCACGGTGTGATGTCGTTTTGCAGGGGTTTTGTTGCACTCTCAACCGCTGCCGGGGTCGAGGCGCCGGGCCGCGGGCGGGTCATCGCCGGGCCGGGCCGACTGCGTCCGCGCAAACTGCGGAAAAGTATCTCGGGCGCTCACACGGCGGTGCGCTGCGCCTGCAGTTCGCGCGCGATCCTGCGTCCGGCCGCCGGGTCGCGGAAGGACTCGGTGCCGACGGCCACGAGGCTCGCGCCGACCTCGAGCAGCTCCCGCGCGTGGGCACCGGTCTGGACCCCGCCCATCCCGATCACCGGGATCCCGACCCGCTCGGCCACGGCGGCCACCTGGGCCAGCGCCACCGCGCGCACCGCCGGGCCCGACAGGCCGCCGGTGGTGCCGCCCAGCCACGGTCTCGCCGCGGTGCCATTGCTCGAGGGCGCGAGCGCCATCGCGCGCAAGGTGTTGATCAGCGACACGGCGTCGGCTCCCCCCTGCTCGGCCGCCAGTGCGCACGCCGGCACGTCGGCCGCGTTTGGCGTGAGCTTGACGATCAGCGGCTTCGCCGTCGCGTCCCGCAGCTCACCGACCACCGCCCGCAGCTGGTCCGGGTCGGCGCCGATGTCGAGGCCCGTCTCCACGTTCGGGCAGGACACGTTCAGCTCGACCGCCGCGATCTCGACGCGCCGCTCGCACGCCTCGACGAGCTCGCGCAGCTCTGTCGCGGTCGAGCCCATCACGTTCGTCACGAGGGGCACGTCCCGGAGCTCGCCGCCGGGATCGTGCCCACGGGTGGTGATACCCGCAAGCCGTGGCAGCTCATCCTCCAGGTAGCCAGCCAGGCCCTTGTTCGGCAGGCCGATCGAGTTGATCATGCCGGCCGGCACCTCCCACACGCGGGGGGGCGGGTTGCCGGCACGGGGCGCCAGCGTGATCGTCTTGGACACGTACGCTGCGAACGGGAAGTCGTCCAGCAGGCCCGCTCCGAAGGCCTCGCGGGCGGCGAACGCGTCGAAGGTGCCCGACCCGTTGATGATCGGGTGGGCGAGCTCCAGCCCGCAGAAGGCGACGCTCACGCGGGCGCCCCGGCATGGTCGCCGACGTGGTCGAGCTCGTGCGCCCCGATCACCGGCCCGTCCACGCAGACGCGCAGGTAGCGCCCGTCACGAGCCGGCACCACGCACCCGAAGCAGGCGCCGAACCCGCACGCCATCGGGGCCTCCAGGGCGAGCTGGGCGGGCACCTCCCGCCGCGAGCACAGCGCCCGCACGCCCTCCAGCATCGGCCCCGGCCCGCACGCGTAGACCTCCGCGACCGGGTCCTCGTCGAGCTCGTGCTCGAGCAGCTCGGTGACCGTCCCGCGATGGCCCACCGAGCCGTCGTCGGTGGCCAGGTGCACGTCGAGCATCAGCTCCGCCGCGCGGGCGCGCTCGCCGTCGCGGAACCCGAGCAGCGCCCGCGTGCTGCCGCCGAGACGATCCTGGAGGATCACGAGCGGCGCGATCCCCACGCCGCCCCCCACCAGCAGCGCCCGCCGGCCCGGCTGTGGCTCGCCGAAGCCCCGCCCCAGCGGGCTCACGGCGAGCACCCGCTCGCCGGTCTGCAGCTCGCACAGCCTGCGCGTGCCCGGTCCGACGTCCTCGAGCAGGAAGTGGGCCTCCGCGCCCGTGTGTCGCGCGACCGACAGGGCGCGGGCCAGGAACGGCCGCTCGTCCTCGCCCCCTCCCCAGCCGTGCTCGGCGGCGAGCATCGCAAACTGCCCGGGGGCGCAGTCACCGCCCGGGTCGAGCACCTTCACCAGCCGGTAGGCGCCGAGCCTCTCGTTGGCGGTGACCTCGAGCAGACGGCGTTCCGGCGATGCGGTCGCGGGCGCCCAGCTCACGCCACGCCGGCCCCACGCGAGAGGGTGGCGTCCGCCGACGGCTGCTCCCCCGGCTCGCGGGGCTCGCGGTGCAGCTCCTGCAGGCACAGCACCTCCGGCTCGCCGTCGCGCTGGGCACGAGCGATCGCGCGCGCGGCCGAGGCCCCGGCCGCGAGCGTCGTCAGGCACGGGATCCCGTGCGCCACCGCGGCGCGGCGGATCTCGTAGCCGTCGCTGCGGGCGCCCACGCCGGTGGGGGTGTTGACGACGAGGTCCACGTCGCCCCGCTCGATCCAGTCGAGCACGTGCGGCGAGCCCTCCCCCAGCTTGTTTAGCGCCTGGACCGGGACGCCCATGCGCGAGATCGCCTGCGCGGTGCCGCGTGTGGCGAGGATGCGAAAGCCGTTGTCGTGCAGCGTCTGGGCGATCCCCGCGGCCGCGGTCTTGTCTTCGTCGGTGACGGTGATGAACGCGGTGCCGCTGCTCGGCAGCGGCACCCCGGCGGCGGCCTGGGCCTTGGCGAACGCCGTGGGGAAGTCGCGGGCGATGCCCATCACCTCTCCGGTCGAGCGCATCTCGGGGCCGAGCAGCGCGTCGGAGCCCTCGAAGCGGTCGAACGGCAGCACCGCCTCCTTGACCGACACGTGGCTGCCGAACCCGAGGCCCTGGCGCCCGGCGGGCAGGCCGAAGGAGTCGATCGTCTCCCCGAGCATGATCCGGCAGGCGAGCTTCGCGAGCGGCACCGCGACCGCCTTGGAGACGAACGGGACGGTGCGTGAGGCGCGCGGGTTGGCCTCGATCACGTACAGCTCGCCGGCGTGGATCGCGAACTGGACGTTCAGCAGCCCCACCACCCCGATCGCCAGGGCGATGTCGCGTGTGGCAGCACGGATCTGGTCGAGCATCTCTTCCCCCAGCGAGTGGGGGGGCAGCACGCAGGCGCTGTCGCCGGAGTGCACGCCGGCCTCCTCGACGTGCTGCATGATCCCCCCGATCCACACCTCCTTGCGGTCGCACAGGGCGTCGACGTCCACCTCGAGCGAGTCCTCGAGGAAGCGGTCGAGGTAGATCCGCCCGTCGTCGCCGGCCTCGCGGCGCAGGTAGCCGGCCAGGTCCTGGAGCGAGTAGACGATCTCCATCGCTCGCCCGCCTAGCACGTAGGAGGGGCGCACGAGCAGCGGGAAGCCGACCGCCTCGGCGCTCGTGAGGGCCTCCCCGACCGAGCTCGCGGCGGCGTACGGCGGCGCCTTGTAGCCGAGGCTGTCGAGCAGCGCGCCGAAGCGCGCGCGGTCCTCGGCGAGGTCGATCGCCTCGACGCTCGTGCCCAGCAGCGGCACGCCGGCCCGCTCCAGACCGGAGGCGAGCTTCAGCGGGGTCTGCCCGCCGAACTGCACGATCACGCCGAGCGGGCGCTCGCGCTCGACCACGGCCAGCACGTCCTCGAGCGTGAGCGGCTCGAAGTACAGCCGGTCGGAGGTGTCGTAGTCGGTCGAGACGGTCTCCGGGTTGCAGTTGACCATCACCGCGTCGCGTCCGGAGTCGCGGACCGTCATCGCGGCGTGTACGCAGCAGTAGTCGAACTCGATGCCCTGGCCGATGCGGTTGGGGCCCGCCCCGAGGATCACCACCGACTCGCGCTCGGAGCGCTGCACCTCGTCGGCGGCCCGGCGCTCCCAGCCGGAGTAGTAGTAGGGGGTGCGCGCCGGGAACTCGGCGGCGCAGGTGTCCACCGAGCGGAACGAGCGCTCTCCCTCGCAGGCGACGCCGGGGTCGCGGGCGAGCTCCCGCAGCTCGCGCAGGAACCACGGGTCGATCAGCGTGGCGGCGTGGACGGCGTCCAGCTCGACCTCGCGGCGCAGCAGCTCGAGCAGGACCTCGAAGCGCTCCGGCCCCGGGGTGGCGACCGACTCGAGCATCTCGGGCTCGGTCAGCTGCACGACCGAGGGCTGCTTGTCGAGCTCGCGCGAGCGCAGGGCCTTGGCGAAGGCCTGCTTGAAGGTGCGCCCGATCGCCATCGCCTCCCCCACCGAGCGCATGTGGGTCGACAGCGTGGGGTCGGTGCCGGGGAACTTCTCGAACGCGAAGCGCGGCCACTTGACCACCACGTAGTCGATCGTCGGCTCGAAGCACGCCGGGGTCACGCCGGTGATGTCGTTGTCGATCTCGTCCAGGCGGTAACCGACCGCCAGCCTGGCGGCGATCTTCGCGATCGGGAACCCGGTGGCCTTCGAGGCCAGCGCCGAGGAGCGCGACACGCGGGGGTTCATCTCGATCACGAGGATCTCCTCGGTCTGGGGGTTGACCGCGAACTGGACGTTCGATCCGCCCGTCTCGACCCCGACGGCGCGGATCACCGCGATCGCCTGGTCGCGGAGGAGCTGGTAGATGTGGTCGCTGAGGGTCTGCTGGGGGGCCACCGTCACGGAGTCGCCCGTGTGGACGCCCATCGGGTCGACGTTCTCGATCGAGCACACGATCACCACGTTGTCCGCGCGGTCGCGCATCACCTCGAGCTCGAACTCGCCCCAGCCGATCACCGACTCGTCGAGCAGCACCTGCCCGATCGGCGACACCTCCAGGCCGCGCGCCACGATCCGCTCGAACTCCTGCTCGGTTCGGGCGATCCCGCCGCCGCGCCCGCCGAGCGTGAACGCGGGGCGAACGATGCACGGCAGGCCCACCCGCGGCAGCGCCTCCCTGGCAGCACCCATGCTCGTGGCGATCTCGCTGCGGGGCATGCGCAGCCCCGCCTTCGTCATCGCCGTACGGAACAGCTCGCGGTCCTCGGCGCAGGCGATCGCCTGGTAGTCGGCGCCGATCAGCTCGACCCCGAAGCGCTCGAGGGTGCCATCGTCCTGGAGCGCCTTCGACAGGTTGAGCGCGGTCTGCCCTCCGAGCGTGCCGAGCAGCGCGTCGGGACGCTCGCGCGCGATCACCCGCGCGACCGCCGAGGGCTGCAGCGGCTCGATGTAGGTCGCGTCGGCGAGCTCGGGGTCGGTCATGATCGTGGCGGGGTTGGAGTTGACGAGCACGACCTCGTAGCCCTCCTCGCGCAGCACCTTGCAGGCCTGCACGCCGCTGTAGTCGAACTCCGCGGCCTGCCCGATCACGATCGGGCCGGAGCCGAGGATC
>DATJBO010000095.1:0-17311 GCA_035515315.1 Solirubrobacteraceae bacterium | reverse complement strand
AGCAGGGGGTGCAAACAGAGTGCAAACACACACCACACCACTCAACACCAATACGACTCGCCGGATTTGGCTCTAATACAGGGGTTTGCCGCCCCAGCTCCGCTCAGCAACACCCACCTGTCTGACTTCCAATCCGAGGGTCGCAGGTTCGAATCCTGCCGGGGGCACTGTCTGGTGTCTCGAGACATCGGAGACAGATGTCTCGGGACGTCATAGACGTGTCTTAGAAGCGCTGAGGGGCTGGTAGTCGCGGTCGGGGTCGAGCGTTAGCTCTCGGATGAGCTGGCCGCGGAGGTCGATGACCGTAGATGATCAGCGCGTCGGTCCGCTCGGGGTAGGTCGCAGCGAACATCGCCGCGACCGGTCCGGCCTCTGACTCGCCGAGCATCGCCGCGTGCTCGATGCCGGCCGCGTCCATCACGATGCGCACGTCCTCGACGCGTTCCTCGGGCGTCGGCACGTGCATGATCGGATCGGACACCCCCGTGCCCGCCTTGTCGTAGATTCCCAGCCGGGAGAAGCTCGCGGGGCGCTCGAACAGCCGCGCGAGGCGCGCTTCGCCCCACTGCAGTCCAGATGCGACATCCAGCCCCACGACCACACGAGCGCGGTCTCACCGCTGCCCAGGACCTGATAGCCGATGTTGACGCCGTCCTCGCGCCGGGCGGAGCGCGTCTCAGGGGCCGCCATGGCGTGGACCTTACGCCGATACGGACGCCCCTTCTTGCCAAGGCGTAGTATCTCGCGCTCCAGGGGGCAAGATGAACGGACACTCAACGGCCGCTGAAACGGTCAGCCCGCAAGCAAAACGACGTGCGAACCTGCCCCCTGCGGCGCGGGCGCAGAGCTCCGCGCTCGCCCTGTTCGTCTCGCTCGCCCTGCTAGCCGCGCTCGCGCTCGTGCTGCTCTTCTCGGGCGTCGCGCGCGGGGCCGTGCAGACGACCTCGCTCGTCTCCGTCAGCTCGACCGGCGCGGCTGCGAACGGCGAATCCTTCGAACCGGCGATCAGCAGCAACGGCCGCTTCGTGGCGTTCGCCTCGGAAGCGACGAAACTGGTCGAAGGGGACACGAACAACCGCATCGACATCTTCCTGCGCGATCGCAAGAGCGGGGTGACGACGCGCATCAGCGTCGCCGAAGACGGCACGCAGGCCGACAACAACTGCTTCTCCCCGAGGATGTCGGCGGACGGCCGCTTCATCTACTTCCTCTCCTCCGCGACCTCGCTCGTGGAAGGGCCGGAAGGGGTGGAAAGGCGCATCTACCGCTACGACCGCGACAGCGGCACGCTCTCGCTCGTGCCGCTCCCGCCCGGCGTCGAATCCGTCGGCGGCGCCTACGGGGTCGACGCCGACGGCGGGCGCGTCGCGTTTGGCGCGGCAGGCGACGTGTACGTCTGGGACGCGGAAACAGACCAAGTAAAACGTGCCAGCGAGACGGCGACGGGGACCGCGGCCAACGGCGCCAGCTTCGACACCACGATCTCCGGCGACGGTACCAAAGCCGCGTTCACGAGCGAAGCGACCAACCTCGCCCCGCCCGACAACAACGGCTTCCGCGACGTGTTCGTGAAGGACATCGAAACGGGAGCGGTCGAACGCATCAGCACCACCTCATCGGGCGGCGAATCCAACCTGCACTCCTCGACGCCGGCACTCGACTACGACGGCTGCTGGGCGGGGTTCTTCACCGACGCCACCAACCTCGTCGCGGGCCAGAGCCCTCAGCTCAACAACATGGTCGCCCGCGACCGCTGCGAGGGCACAGGCTCGCAGCTGCTGAACCTCACGAACGGCAACCTGGAGTTCAAGACGCTGCCGCCGCTCGCCGCCTCCGACGACGGTTGCCGCTGGGTGTTCCTCGGCGAATCGAAAGCGTCGGTGGAGATGCGCGACCGCTGCACGGGCGCTACGACCCGCATCGACCTCTCGAGCACGGGCGAAGCCGGCAACCACCAGGCGGAAGACGTCACGATCAGCGGTGGGACGGGCCGCTACGTGGCGTTCGACTCGTTCTCCACCGACCTCGTGCCGGGCGACGAAAACGGCGTGGAGGACATCTTCGTCCGTGACCTCGCCGACAACACGCCGCCCGAAGCCGCGCTGAGCACCCGTGTCGAAGGCGCGCTCGTGACGGCCGACGGCACCGGATCGAGCGACCCCGACGGATATGAGCTCGAAGGCTCGATCAACTGGGGCGACGGCAGCCCGCCCGAACCCGGCCTGATCGGCGTGCACACCTACACGCACAGCGGCACCTACGGCGTGACGATCCTCGTCACCGACGCCGACGGGGCGACGAGCGTCGCGTTCGCGGCTGTCACGGTGGGAGCGACGATCGGCGGTGGCGGCTCGGGCGGTCCCGGTGGCACCGTCGCAGGCGCGGCGGGCGGCGGCTCGAGCGAAGCCGTCCAGCTGATCCTCGATCGCGTCGCGCTCGCCAAGTCGCGGTTCCTCGCCGGCAGCAAGGTCGACTCCTCGCACGGCACCTCGCTGGCGCTGCGCCTCAGCGCGCCCGCGAGCGTCACGCTCACGTTCGAACGCGCTGTCGCCGGCCGCAAGGTCAAGGGCGTGTGCACGCCGAGGGCCAAGAAGGGGAGGCGCTGCACCAAGTACACGCGCGAGGGAGCGCTCACTCGCGCGCTGTCCGCCGGGAGCACCGAAATCGCGATCACGGGCGTGCTCGGCAAGACGAAGCTCGGCGTAGGGCTGCATCGCATCACCGTGCTGGCGCGAGCCGCCGACGGCCGCACAAGCGCCGCGAAGACCGTGACCTTCACGATCTCCGCGGCGAAGAAGAAGAAGAAGAAAGGGGGGAAGTGATGCGCAAGCTCGTCCTTCTCGCAGCTGCCCTGGTCGTGCTGGCCGTCCCGGCAGCCGCGCGCGCCCTCGAAACGAGTGTGACGTTCTCGGAGCTGGGGCTTCCGGAAGGCACCCACATCGCGGATCAGTACGCGGGTTCACCGTACTTCGTGCGCTTCGGAAGCGCGGAAGAGTTCGGCTTCCCGCCCTCGCCGCCGCCGTCGCTGAACTGCGGGAGCCCCGAACTGGCGAAAGACGCGCTCGAGATTAACTGCAAACGCGGCTCGGACGAGTTCCCTGAACGCGATTTCGGGGTCGCGATGGAGTTCCAGAACGAGCAGCGCGCGGTCTCCTTCAACATCGCGAACCGCACGTCCAGCACGCAGACCGCGATCACGAAGTTCTACGCCGTCGGCAGCTCCACGCCGCTGACGGTGCTGACGACCGTGCTATCCCCCAATTCGATCGCACCGATCTCCTACGACCACTTGAGCCAGATCAACGGGATCGTCGGCGTTGTGATCGAAAGCCTGGAACAGATCGACTCCAGCGACTCTGGCGGCGTGTTCATCGACGACCTCGTGCAGACGCACGACGCCACGCCCCCGCCGGCGAAGTACACGGTCGCCTTGCAGCACGCCTCGGCCGAAGTCGTCGAGGGCAGCTCGGTCGACGTGCCGGTGAGCGTGCGGCGCTACAACGGCTCGAGCGGCCCCGTCACCCTCTCCGTCGGCTCGCTCCCGTCCGGCATCGCATCCACGCAATGGATCCCGGGCGCCGCCGTCACCGGCTCGGACCCGGCGACCTTGCGGATACAGGCCGGCAGGCCCTTCACGGGAGCCCGCCAGCTGTCGGTCAGCGCCAGTGGCGGAGGCAGTGCGGGGACGGGTGTCGGCGCGACCGCCCTGACCCAGACCGTTAACGGCGTCCCCGCCGTGTACGTCGCCACCGGCGGGCGCTTCCCGATCCGGCTCGTGCCGGGATGCGGTCCGCAGAGGATCACCGACAGCTTCGGCGTGCGCGGCGACTTCGACGGCCCCACCTCCTACAACTTCGGGGGATCGCTGGGAAGCAGCGGCTTGGACACGCTGCACACGACCACGGGCGGACCGCTGTTCGTGTCCGGTGACGGCGCCTACCCGATCGAATACAGCCTCGACCCGGGCAGCGGCGACGGCGCAGGCTCGTTCACGATCCACATCGAACCGTTCGAAGCCACGCCTGTGGATCTGAGCCTCAACTGGCTCTCGGACCGTCTCGCGATCGATTCGGTCACCAACGCCGCGCCGGCACTGCCGCTCGTCGAAGGCGGCTCGAGCGTCGGCGTAGTCGGCAACTTCCCGCTCAACTGCCCCGTGACCTTCAAGGACCAGTCGGGGCAGACCTGGCCGATCAAGGAAACCAACACGACGGAAGCCGCCGACGGGAGCCAGCGCGACCTCTACATCCTGACCGTGCCGACCACGGCCGTCTCCGGGGCGCTGAAGGCCGTCAACGCGGCCGGCACCGTGATGGCCACGACGCAGGCGATCGACGTGCGGGAGTTCCGTCGCAGCGACGGCCTCGCACAGGAAAACGGCGGTGAAGGTGCGAAGGGGACCTACAGCTGGGACGACTTCGAACGGACCTTCGGCGACGACGACACCGACTCCTGCTTCATCGTCTGTGTGCACGACCCCGTCGCCGACGAATACTACGACGAATACAAGGCCGAAGTGGAATCCGGGGAAGGGCTGTGCTTCGGGTACGCGGTGATGGCGGCGCGGTTCAGCGGCTACGGGACCGAACAGAGGCCCGCGAGCTACCAGCCCGGCGCGATCCGCGCCTGGGACATCGAGCCGGAGTCCGACGGCACCGCCGTCAAGCGCGACATCGTGCGCTGGTTCGTCAGTCAGTTCGACAAGTCGACGCAGAAGATGATCGAAGAAGGCGCGGCGCGATCGCCCGCGGACGAGCGGCGCGTCGTCAAGGAACTGATCAACACGCAGGGCGCCGCGCTGATCGGGTTCCGCCAGGGAGCCGAAGGGCACGCCGTCACTGCCTATGCCTACAAGGACCTGCCAAACGGCGGCATCAAGCTGTTCATCTACGACCCCGACCTGCCGTACACGACTGCCGAGGCTGCCAGCGAAAAAGCGCGCTCGAGCGCGCTCACCCAGAGCACGTTCACGATCGAACCCAACGGCTCGTGGTCGGGCTCGAGCCTCGGCTGGAAAGGTCCCAACTCCGAACTGATGGTGCTGGACAACATCCCGCCGACCGAAGCCGAGCTGCCGACGACCTTCTCGCTCGGGAGCCTGTTCAGCGCGAGCGGCGGCACGCGACCGGCGAAGATCGATCAGATCGAAAGCGGCGCCAAGCCGCAGCTCGACAGCGATGGCCTGCCCACCGCCCAGAGCACCGTCGATCTCGTGCCCTCCCTCTCCGGTGGCAAGGCCGGGCCGAAGTACCGGTTCCAAAAGGGCCGCGAATACGAGCTGACGATCAAGGGCACGGGCAAGGGGTCCTACGACTCGAGCTCCCTCTCCTCCGGCGACGACGCCTCCGTGCGCGGCGCCGACACGGCGAAGGGCCAGCTCGACCACTTCACGATCCGTCCCGGTGAGGCGTCGCTGCGGTTCGAGACGGGCGCCGGCAGCGCGAGCGTCGCCTACGACCTCACGACGGCGTCCGGCAAGGCCGTCAAGACCGCCTCGATCGCGACGACCGCGCACAACGGCGGCGAGGACGAGGCGGGGCTGAGCGGCGGCACCGTGCGACTCGCCCACAACGGCGGCGCGACGAAGGTGAGCGTGACGCTGGGCTCGGTGGGGGCAGGTCTGCCCGGCAGCGTGACGACGGCACCGCTCGCGCTGGGGCGCGGCCAGCGCCTCGAGCTGCGGCCACGTTCGTGGAGCGAACTGAACGGCGGCATCCGCTACGTCGTGAAGTCGAAGTCCGGCCGGGTGCTGCGCCGCGGCACCGTACACCTGCGGCCCACGCACGCAGTCGCCCTGAGCGGCGTGCACGCGAGCGCGAAGGGCAAGACCGTCACGGTCACGGGGCGCGTGGGCAAGCGCGGGCGCGAACCCGTGCTCGCCGCGAGCGTGCAGCTGCTCAGCGGCAGCGGTCACGTCGTCGCGCGGCGCGCCGCCAGCCTGCTCGGCGCGAAGGTCAAGAACGGGCGCTTCACGCTCAAGGTGAACGTCGCGCAGCTGCATCCGGGCGCGCGCGTGCGCGTCGTCGCGATCCTGCTCGACCAGTCCGCCAACCTCGCGTCCGTGCGGCGCGTGGTGAGCACGCGTGCGGGGCGCCGGTGACGAAGCCCGCGCCGATTGCCGAGAAGACGATCCTGGGGGCCGGGCGGTCGCAGGTTCGAATCCTGTCTCCCGACTAGTGTGAAGTCTCGGGCCTGTAGGGGTGTTTGGCCGCCCAGGGCTCTGTGGGGGCGGATGTGGTTGTAGTAGTGCGCGAAGGCGTCGAGCTGGGCACGGCCTGCGTCAGTTCGCTGAGTACCAGCCGTTCACCCCCGTCGCCGACACCTGCGCGGACTGCTCAGCGGAGCCGCAATTGGCAACCACGCCATCGCCGCCATCGCGTGGAGCATCGGCATTGCCGTTGTGGCCCACCTCTGGGCAATCCGCCTCTACAACCGGCGCCGAGCAGCCGAGCCGACGTGAGCGGGACACCCCAAGCCGCGGGTGAACGCGTCGGTGGGTCGATCCACGATGATCGCGAAAATCGAGCGCGCCCAGGTCCAGCCAACGGCGCCGATCGCTACTGCACGACCGCGAAGCTGAGACGGGTGGTGGCCGAGTGCTGTCCGGCGACGTTCGTGGCCGTGATCACGAGCGTATAGCTGCCCGGCTTGAGCCTCGATGCGTGCGAGATGCGCCCCTGGAAGGAGACCTTGTTCTTGCCGGCGTGGCCTGTGAAGGAGAGCGTTCCGCGGGTCACGGTGCGTTTGCAGGCGTGCTTGCTGTGGTTCTTTCTCGTCTGTGCGACGCATTTGCCGTTTACCTTGCGCCCGCCCACCCGCTGAGTAAAGGCGAAGCTGACGTTTGCCTGCTCGTTGAGAGTGAAGGAGAACGTCGTGCCGAGCGGAGAAAGCTTGTGCTTCCGGGAGAAGCTGGCCAGTCGCGTACCCTCGCGCCAGCTGCGGTTGGATTGGGCGGCGTTTGTAATGACCGGTGCGACTGTGGTTGTGGTTGTGGCTGTGGTTGCGACTGTGGTCGTAAATGTCTCGTCGGCACCGAAGCTGGTCCCGTCGGGGTTGGTCGCGATCACGCGGAAGTGGTAGGTGGTCCCGGGTGAGAGCGAGGAGACCTGTGCGAGCAGCGGGACCGGACTGAGTCCGGACGCTGACTGCGGCGTCGTGCTGGAGCCGTAGGCGGTTGTCGTCCCGTACTGGAACTGGACTGTCGCATCAGGTGCGTTGGGGGTGACCGTAGCTGAGAGCGTCACGCTGTTCGTGCTGGTTCGGCTTGCTCGGACGTTCGCGATCGCGGGCGGGACGACCTCGTAGGCGCCGATGTCGCAAGCCGTGCCTCCCGGGCGAGCGACGCCGCGCTGATCGGTCGCCGGACAGCCGGCGCCCAAGGCGGGAATCTGATCGATCGCTGCGCTGCCCGCCTGCAAGCGCATGGTCTGAGTCGGGCCACCGTTGGCGGCCAGCGGCGCGAGATTCGGATCTTCGCCGGTGAAGCCCGAGAGTTCGCATGGGTCGGTCACGATGCCTTTGAGGCTCGGCTTCGAGAAGACGAGGTTGTGCCCACCGTCGACGATCGCCCCGCGACAGTCCCCACCCGTTTGGTTTTCGTACAGGATCGTGTTCTGGAGAGTGGGCGGAGAGGAGAGGCCATATACACCGCCACCATGCCCGGCTGTGCCGTTGGTGCCGGCCGGGAAGTTGGCGGATGCCGCACCCCCCTGTCCGCCGTGTCCGGTGGAGTTTTCGGCGATCGTCAGGTTCAGGAGCTGGGTCGCCGAGAACAGAAGGTCCTCGACCCCGCCGCCGT
The DNA here is from genome assembly GCA_035515315.1 of Solirubrobacteraceae bacterium. Classification (GTDB taxonomy): domain Bacteria; phylum Actinomycetota; class Thermoleophilia; order Solirubrobacterales; family Solirubrobacteraceae; genus Palsa-744. The sequence continues at coordinate 9,513 of DATJBO010000095.1, read as the reverse complement.
AACCGCCGTTGCCCCCGTTGCCGGCTTTGCCGGCTTGGAAGATGTCGCTCGCGGCGCCGCCCGGGTTCCCCCCGTTCGCTCCGTCCCCCGCGACGTTTCCTTGGATCGTGTCGTCGGTGGCCTGAAGCGCCGCGTGTTTGATGATCGATCCTGCGACCGCGATACCGGCTCCGTTCCCGCCGAAGCCGCCTTCGCCGCCGCTCCCGCCGTTGCCCTGGGTGGCCGCGCTGTTCTGACCAGACGAGCCGGCGCCTCCGGCGCCTGCGGTGTTCGCAGTGATCGTGCTCCCTTCGACCGTTGCCGTGCCGCCCAGGTTTGCGATCCCGGCCCCTCCGCCGCCGTTGCCGCCGCTGCTGCCTGAACCACCGTTGCCCGACAGCCCAAATTCGGTGCTGCCCGCGGTCGCTTCACCGCCTCCGCCGCCGTTGCCTGCGCTGTTTTCGCTGATCGTGGATTCGCTAACCGTCAGGGTGCCCGTCGAAGCGATTGCGCCGCCGCTGCCGCCCTCGCCTCCCGGTCCGCCGCTGCCGCCGAGCGGACCGCCCTTGCCGCCCGTACCGCCCGAGCCTGCGTGGTTGCCGGTGATCGCGGTGCCGGTCACGGTCAGGTTTCCTTCATTGAGGATCCCGCCACCGTCCGCACCGCCGTTTGCGGCGCCGCCTTCACTGCCGGTGAGGGAGCCGGCGGTGCCCGCGCTCCCGTCCTGGGCGTTGCCGTTCGTGATGGTCAGGCCCTTCAGCGTCACGCTCGCTTCGGGCATCACCTGCAGTGCACGATCGCCGAGTTTGCAAGCGTCGATGACCGTCTGGCCCGGGCCGGCACCTTCGATCGTCAGGTCCTTCACGGCGCCCGAGACGGACAACTCGCCCCAGCTGTTGTCCGACGGCCGGGATTTGGATGTCGAGATGCAGCCCGACGGCGGGCCTCCGATAAAGAGGAAGAACTCGCGCGTCAGCGGATAGGTCGTCGCGCCGAGCACGATCGTGTTGCCACTGGAGCTCGCCGTCCCGCAGTTCCCGTATCCGGTGCCGTCCACCGTCGCGATCGCTTCTCGCAGCGAGCATCCGGACCCTTCGTTCAGCTGGTCAGCCGTGGTATCGACGGTGATTGTGGCCGCGCCGGCCGGCGCGGCCACGAGCAAGCCTACGAGGATCGCCACGCCGAATACGGTCCTCACCCCCATTGGGTGGAGATAGTACGCCTACCTGCGCAAGGTTGGCTCCTGAGATCCCGTTGCCGGTCGGGTCGCCGCGTGGTCAGCACCGCAGTGCCGAGTGCAAGCGCCGCGGCGATCACCAGTAGGGTCGACTGGCGCCTCCCGTGCCGCACTGGGTCAACCCGAACCGCTTGCTTCCCCGGTACGAAGCGGACTCCTGCTCGCATGTGGATGGGAGCGCCCCCCATGCCGGCGGGCTCATGCGCCTCCCTCCGCCGAGACGGACGTCAGTAGCCGACGCTGTAGTGGCTGATGTGTCGGTTTGTGCCGGTCCACACGTAGTTGACCGTGTCGTTGGCGTAGATGACGTTCCGGCCGTTGCCGGCATGGATGACGGCCGTTTGACGCGCGGGCTTTTCATCGGGGTGGTAGTCGCCCCAGATCACATCTCCCCGGTCGCCACCATGGACGATGGTCGGGCGGCCAGTCGGACCGCCCGATCCTCGGGGCACGGTTCGCAAACGTCGAGAGCTTCTTCCGGTGTGACTTGGAGTTTCGCCGTCACTTCATCGCCGGGGCCACCGATCCCGGCGTGTTCGCCAAGACCGGGCTGACCGGCTTCGCCTACGGCGGTGACGGTCAGTTCATGGACGCCGCTTGGAACAGCCCAGTTAGTGCATTCGGCTTCCGTGAACGACGCTGTTTCGGCCGAAGCCGACACCGCCCCCAACGCCATCGCTACCAGCACGCCAACAATGCCCGGTGTGCGATGCCGCCTACAATCCGGCACTTGCACCAGAGGGCTCGGCGTGCCGCGGGGGACCCGGGGCCTACGGCAGCCTGAAGCGTCGAGAGGCTTGAACGTCCGTGTGCATCCCGACGTCAAACGCGGCGGAGGCCGTCGCGCTCATCCCTCGCGTGTGGGTCCGTAGAAAACGGCGGCCCACCTTCGTGAGGCGGACCCGCATGCGCTTGCGCCCGTTCGCGCCGACCGTTACGCGGCCATAGGCCAGGAGCAGCCTGTGCCCATGCTTGCCGGGACGGGCCCACCAGTCAACGCGTAGCTTCCCGGCTGCTGCGAGGTTGAGCGACAGGGTCCAGCCGCGCCCGCGCAGGATCGACCGCACAGTGGCGTGATGACCGCGAGGGTAGATCTGCCTCGCGAGCAGCCTCTTGACGCGGGCGAGAAGTGAGCTCGCCGACGGGGCCACCGAAGTTGGGCTGGGCGAGGCTCGGGGGATCAGGCGTTCGATGAACGCGGCTGGTTTTTGCGCTTCCGGGACGCGTCGCGCGTTGGTCCATCCTGCCAGCAGGATCCGCCCTCGAGGATCGATCGTGACGGCTTCGATGACGCCTCCGGGCTGCTCGTGAATGATCCCGTCCTGCCCGAAGGCCGAATCCAGCTGTCCGTTGGGCTTGATCCGCACGAACAGTCCTTCGCCCGAGTTCGTCGGCGTGGTTTCCGAGCTTACGAGGAGGATCCGTCCCGCGGGGTCGACCGTCGCCAACACGCCGCCCAGGGTGCGGCCGCCGGGCCGCAGCGGCACTTCAAAGACTCCGTTTTTCCCGAACGAGGGGTTGCGTGCCCCGTCACTGTCGAACCCCCAGACGTCGATTCCTTCCTGGGTTTGGACCCCGCTCGTTCCGACCAGGGCAAAGCCGCCGGGAAGTGGCTGCAGCGATCCCCTTCCTTCGCCTTCTCGGAGGTTCACGATGCCGCCCTGACCGAAGCTTCCGTCGAGCCCACCCGAGGGCGTCAGGCGGGCGAGCCACTCGAAAGGCGTCGGCTCGTCGCCGCCATCTGAATAGGTGCCGCCTCCCTTCACCAACAGGGACCCGTCCGATAGCTGCATCAGCGACTCGGCGGTGATCGCGCTCGATGGCCCGACCGGGTCGGGGATGGTAGCGATGCCGTTCTGGCCGAACGCCGGATCGGGGGTACCGTTTGGCAGCAGCTCCTCGACGCCCGCAGGGCTGTGCGGTTCACCCTGCTCTCCTCCGGCGGCCGCCAGGTCGCCGTTTGCGAGATGCACCAGCTCCCTGGCACCTCCTATCTGAAGCGAGCTGGAGCCGTAGCTCGGGTCGGCCCCGCCGTTGGGGGTGAACCTGACGACCTGGCTGTTGCTCTGGACGGTGACGCTGCCGTCCGGTTCGACCGACATCACTTCCGCGTAGTTGTCTTTGAACCATTCCGGGCCGGGTTCGTCGGTCCAAAGCGCGGCGCCGCCGTTCCCGAAGGACGGGTCCGGGGAGCCGTTGTCCTGGGCGCGGGCGACGAGCATCTCGAAGGTGCCCCCGCCGTCTCCCGTGACGCCCGCTGCGTAGATCTTGCCTTCCGGCCCCAGACCGACCGTGACGAACTTCGAGAATCCCCACGATCCCGTGAAGCCGGGTTCGTAGATGGCGGTGCCCCCGTCTCCGAAGGAAGCATCGGGCACCAATTCCCCGGCGCCTGCAGCAACCGACGGCGACCACGCCGAGACCATCACGGCCAGCCACGCAACTACAAGACGGCGAAGTGTGAGAGTCGGCTGCACCTCGCCACTACCTACCCTATCCGTCGCAGAGCCCAACCGACGACCACCGGCTGTGGGCGTGTCACTCCGCAGGCGATGGCGCGCAAGTGGGCCGGCCAGCGGGCGGGGGCCCATACCTGGCGAAGCCCACGATCCCCGGCAGTGCACAAGGTTGCTGGGTGGCGGAAGGCGGCCGGGGTCGCCTTCCGCCACCACCACGGTCGAATAGCCGCCTCGGGCGAGGGCCCCGCGCACGGCCGCCGCCGAGGGCGACGATCGCGCGCGGGTGTCCACGGTGGCTCAGCCCGGTGTGTTGGTGAGTTCTCCGACCTGGATTGCGGTGATCTTGATGTGACTGATGGTGATGCCGACCGGATCGTTGAAGTCGGTGCATTCGACGATCGCGCTGTTGTCTTCTTCTTCGAACTCATGCACGACCTGCATCACGCCCGTCTCGGTTTCGTTGGTTTCGCTGAACAGGTCGAAGTCCCTGACGTCGTTGTCCCCACCGGCGGCGAGCACGCACTGGGCGGTGATCTCGACTTCGAACGGGTTTGTCGCCTGCAGGGTGGCCATGATCCAGTAGTCGCCCGCGGGGAGGTCGTTCAGAGCGAGCACCGGGTTGTATTCTTCGCCGTCGAAGTTCGGCAGTGGCACGGCAGCGTCGTGATACGTGCTGAAGGCAGCCGACGGCCCCTGGGGTCCTTCGGGGCCTCGGAGTCCTTCAGGGCCGCGGGGACCGGTAGCCCCGTTCGCTCCGGGTGTGCCCGCCGTGCCCGCCGTGCCCGCCGTGCCCGCCGCCCCGGTTGCGCCTGTCTTGCCTTTTTTCCCAGCCGCGCCATGCAACTTCTTGAGAACCTTCGGATTTATTTCCTTGGTCGATTCGACGAGATAGTGGTTCGCAGCAAACGCTCCACCACTCATCGCGAACAGGAGAGCCAGCGTGGCGGCGACGTTGGCATAGGTGAGATGTTTGCGCATGCTTCCTCCCCTGGATCGGCGTCTGTTGAGCCGGGCAATCTACACCAATCGGCGGGGGGGGCCGGCATGAGGACCCCCCACATGGACCGGGCCGAGCGGCGCCCGGCGGCGAAGCTGGCTGCGACGGCGCGCTTAGCCCGAGAAGTCTAGTCCGATGTAACTACCACCGCCGCCAATCGCCAGCACGTGACCCAGTTCGGACAGCCTTGCCGCGACCGCACCGGCGGTACCGATAGCTTTCAGGCCAGGGAGGCATCATGAGATCGAACCACCTTCGCCGTAGGCGTGCGCCCATCTGGGCTGCGCTCTCGGTCGCCCTGGTGATGCTGGCCGCCGCCCTCGGGCATGCGCCCAGCATGGCCGCCGAAACACCGCTGTCCATCGCCGTATCCGGTAACCACTTCGTGAACGGATCAGGCCAGGCGATCCGCCTGCTGGGCGTCAACCATCCAAGCTTCGAGTATGCCTGCGAGTACGGATATGGCTATGACGACGGGCACATGGACGAAGCCGATGCCGCGGCCATCGCCTCGTGGAACGCAGACGCCGTGCGCGTACCCCTCAACGAGGACTGCTGGCTCGGCATCAACAACCGGCCCAACACCACCGAAGGCGAAGCTCTCACCCAGGCCGGCTACCAGCAGGCGGTCGAGCAGTACGTGGCGGCCCTGCACGCCCACGGCATCTACGCGATCCTCGATCTCCACTGGTCCGCGCCCGGCACGCTGACCGCCTCGAGTCAGCAGCCGATGCCCGACGGCCACTCGGCGGCGTTCTGGACGTCGGTGGCGACGGTATTCAAAGACGACCCGGCTGTGGTCTTCGATGTATTCAACGAGCCGTACTCGCCGGCCGACCCACGGTCCGGCGAAGACCCGGCGCACCCCGTCACGTGGGCCTGCTGGGATCAGGGTGGCTGCACCGTCCCCTCGTTTGAAAACCAGGGCCAGGCGACGGGAAAAACCTATACGGCGGTCGGCATGCAGGCACTCGTCACGGCGATCCGCAACACGGGCGCGCGACAGCCGATCCTCGTTGGGGGCCTCGACTTCGCCAACGACCTCACGGGCTGGGTGGAAAACGCCCCCATTGACCCGCTCAACCAAGAGGCTGCGTCGTTCCACAACTACATGGGCAAGACATGCGACAACGAAAGCTGCTGGAACAGCCAGTTAGCTCCTGTCGCGGCCAACGTGCCGGTTGTCACGGGCGAGTTCGACGAGGACGACTACGCCGAGGCGAAATGTCCGAACAAGACCCCGTCCACCTTCGACCAGGACTTCATGACCTGGGCCGACGCGAACGGCGTCAGCTACCTTGCCTGGGGCTGGTGGGTGCTGGCCCAGCCGGAAAAGGACGAAGGCGGTTGCAGCGCGTTCTTCCTGCTCGAAGACTACGGCGGGACGCCGGCGGCGCCGAACGGGACCGCGCTGCACGATCACCTCCTGAGCCTGCCGCCGGGCGGCCTCATGCCCGTCGTTACGACGGGCGGCGGGGGCAGCGTTGCCGGCGGACCCGCGGGCGGCAGCGGCAACGGCGTGGTGCCACCGGCGACACTGACGGCATTCAAGGACACGGTGATCTCCGGCGGGACACGCGTGGCCTTCACATTGCGGTCGGGCGAGACCTGCACCGGTACGTTGACAGGTGAGACGGTCAACGCATACGCGGCGACGAGCGCGAAACGCAAACGGCATCACGTTGCGCTTGGAACGGTCCGCTTCACCCTGCAGGCGGGTCGCGCCAAGACGGTCGTGCTCAAGCTGTCCAAGGCCTCGCGCAAACTGCTGACCGCGAAGCACGCACTCAAGGTGCGCATCGTGGTGACCTTGACCAACGCTGGGCACACCGTGACCGTGATCCATCACTCGGTCACTCTGCGGCTGCCGGCCAAGCACAAACGCACGGGGGGCTAAGCACGAGGCCTTGATTCGGCGCCCGGGCGCCGGTCGAGCCGGTGGACCCGACCGGCGGTCAGCTCGACGCCCTCACGGGGGATCGCCGCCGCAGCCCTCCCGCCGGCCGGAACGGGTGCCTCGATCAGCGACCACCGCTCGGCCGGGACCGTGCCTGGAACGGCGAGCAGGCGGAGCTTCCCGCCCGGCTCGAGGTCCACGACGACCCGGCTGGTGCTGCCCCAGATCCCGATGCCGAGCGCCTTCACAACGGCCTCCTTGGCCGTCCACGCGCGCAGAAACGCATCGGCCGCCGCCCCGGGCGGGAGCGCGGCTATCGCCTCGGCCTCGGACTCGTGAAAGAAACGATTGGCGATGCGGAGCAGGTCGTGTCCTGGCCGAGGGCCCTGCACGTCGACCCCTACCGGGCCCGCCCGGGTGATCCCGATCAGGGCGACGTCGCGGGCGTGCGACACGCTGAAGCAGACCGGCGAGCCGTCGAGATAGGGCTTGCCCGCGTGGCCGTGGCGGATCGGTACCGAGGCGGGGGGCTCCCCCAGCGCCGCGCCGAGCAGCTCGCGCACCGCCACGCGAACTCGCACGAAGCGTGCTCGACGTCTGGGGTCGAGGATCTTGGACGCCCGTTCGCGCTCCTCAGGGCTGAGAATCGAGGCCGCACGAGCACTCTCGGGGACACGATCATCGAGGCGGAGGCTCCAGAGACGGACCCCTTCGGTGGGCGCAAGGTCGACCGACACATCCGAAAGCGTCACACACGCCGCCCGGCGAACGGGCCAAATGGGGGGTTTGACGGGCGGCGGACCGACCCCGTCGCGCGCGGAGCGGGACAATGCGCGGATGCCGACTCGTGCTGCCGAGGCGGGCTCCTCGGTGCAGATCGACGTCATCGAGTTCCTCGCCGACGTGCTCGCCCGCAGCGACGAGGAGGGTCGCCTCGATGACTTCTACGGGCGCCTGTGCGAGGCCGTAACGCGCGTGACCTCGATGCGCCGGGCGGTGATCTTCCGCTACGACGAGGTCCGCCGGCAGGTACGCGCGGCGGGCGGGTTCGGGGTCGACCTCGACGTGTTCGCGGATGGCTTCTTCACGGTCGACGTCGCGCCGATGACCCGTCGGGCGCTCGAAGAAGACTGTGTCATCGAGGCGCGCGGAGACCTCGAGAGCGAGCTGCCACGGCGCTACCTGGAAGCGCTCGGCGTGACGCAGGTCGTGTGCGCGCCGATGGTCGCGCGGGACCGCTGGGTCGGGGTGATCCTCGCCGACCGGGGCGGCGTCGGGGATCCCATCGACGAGATCGAGCGGGAGACGCTGTGGGTGCTGGGCAAGACGGCGGCGCTCGCGGCGATGGCCCGCGTGGCCACCCGCCAGCACGAGAAGGCGCTCCAGCTCGAGCATCGGATCGAGCTCGCGCAGAACGTCCACGACGTCGTCGTGCAGCGGCTGTTCGGCGTGTCTCTGGCGCTCTCGGGCGATCGACCCTTCGACGAGGAGACCCGTGGGCGCTGTGCCGAGGAGCTGCAGGCGGCCCTCGCCGACCTGCGCCAGACGCTCGTTCAGCCACCCGGCCGGGCGACGCCCGCGACCGCAACGACGCTCACGGCCGAGATCGACCGGTTGAGCGCCCAGCATCCGCAACTGGGCATCACCAGGCTTGGCGCGGAGATACGTGTGCCGGCGCCCTTCGAGCCCCTCGCCCAGGCCGTGCTGATCGAGGCGGTGCGCAACGCGAAACGCCACGCACGGCCGCGCTCCGTACGGGTGAGCACCGGTGGGTCGAGTGACACCTTCACGTTGCAGATCGTCAACGACGGCGCACACCCGGGCAGACCGCAGGGCGCCGGGATGGGGCTGCTCGTGGCCGGGTTCGCCGCGCTGCAGGCCGGCGGGCTGCTCGAGTTCGGCCCCATCGAGGAGGAGTGTTGGCGCGTACGGCTAACGATCCCGACGGCTGCGTGACGAGCGCCGGCGCCGTCGTGAGCGCAGGCCCCTCCGGCTCCTCGCGCACGCTGCGGGTGCTGATCGTCGACGATCACGAGGTCGTGCAGTGGGGCTTTCGCCTGATGCTCGGAAGCCAGCCGTGGGTGGCCCGCTGCATCGGCGCCCCCGACCGCGAGCAGGCCTGCGAGCTCGCCGTCCGCTACCGGCCGCACGTCGCCGTCGTCGACCTGTGCGTCGGTCGCGAGAGCGGCATCGAGATCTGCGAACACCTGGCCGAGCGCTCGCCCGAGACGAACGTGCTGCTGATCTCGGGGGCGCGCCGGATCACGTCCGAGGCCGCGCTCGCCGCGGGGGCGCTCGGCTTCATCTCCAAGGACTGCGGGGCGGCGGACGTCGCCCGTGCCGTGCGCATGGTCGGGCTCGGCATGAGCGTCTTCCAGGAGCCGCGGCCGCTCGAAGCGCACCTGTCGGCGCGCGAGGGCGAAGTGCTGGCGCTGATCGCCCGTGGCTGCACCAACCGTGAGATAGCCGCCGCGCTTCACCTGTCTGCGCACACCGTCAAGGGGCACACCAGCAGCCTCTACCGCAAGCTCGAGGCCAAGAACCGGGCCGAGGCCGTCCAGCGCGCCCAGCGACTGGGCCTGGCGACCTGACCGGCCGCAACGGGCTGTTCCACCCCCTCCGATCGGGGGGTTGAGTCGCGAGATCCGCCCGCGGGGCGCGGTGTCGCGGCAACGCTTGGGACGGATGCTGGAGCCCAACGAAGCCGCGGTCCTGTTCCCGGGGCAGGGATGCTCGGTCGCAGGCTCACGGGAGCTCGTCTCGCTGTACTGCGCCGAGCTGTACGAGCACGCGCGGCGCGCGCTCGGGAGCGATCCGCTGGCGCGCGCGGAGGAGAGCACCCGCTTCGCCCAGCCCGCGATCTTCCTGGCTTCGCTCGCCGGTTGGCGGGCCGCACAGGTGGCTGGGTTCTCGCCACGCGCTTTCGCCGGCCATTCGCTGGGAG
>DATJBO010000094.1:0-4146 GCA_035515315.1 Solirubrobacteraceae bacterium | reverse complement strand
GGCGATGATGATGATCCCCGAGGCCTACCGCGACCGCGAGGACCTGCCGGACTACCTGAAGGGCTTCTACGCCTACCACGCGTGCCTCATGGAGCCGTGGGACGGCCCCGCCTCGGTGGCGTTCACCGACGGGCGCGTGGTCGGGGCCACGCTCGACCGCAACGGCCTGCGGCCGGGCCGCTGGGTCGAGACGCTCGACGGCTACGTCGTGCTCGGGTCTGAGTCCGGGCTGCTCGACATCCCGCCCGAGAACGTCAAGCGCCTGGGGCGGCTGCAGCCGGGGAAGCTGTTCCTGGTGGACCTCGAGCGGGGGCGGATCGTCGAGGACGAGGAGCTCAAGCGCGAGATCGCCACCCAGCAGCCCTACGGCGAGTGGTACGCGCGCAACGCCGTGCCCTTCGGGGACCTGCCGCCCTCCGAACAGGTGACGATCTCCCAGCAGCCGTTGCACCTGCGCCAGCGGGCCTTCGGCTATACGCAGGAGGACCTGCGGGTGCTGCTCACGCCGATGGCGATCGATGGCGCCGAGCCGGTCGGCTCGATGGGCAACGACCTCTCGCTGGCGGTCCTCTCCGACCAGGCCCCGCCGCTGTTCTCCTACTTCAAGCAGCTGTTCGCGCAGGTCACCAACCCGCCGATCGACGCGATCCGAGAGGAGATCGTGATGAGCCTCGCGACGAGTCTCGGCAGCGAGCGCAACCTGTTCGAAGAGACCCCCGAGCACGCCCACAAGCTGCTGCTCGAACAGCCGATCCTGCTCAACCGCGAGCTCGAGACGCTACGCAACGTCGAACACGACGTCTACAAAGCGCTGACGCTCGACATCACCTGGCCGGTGCAGAAGGGCGAGGTCGGGATGGAGAGGGCGATCGAGCGCATCTGCCGCGAGGCCAGCGAAGCGATCGCGGAGGGCGTGAACATCATCATCCTCTCCGACCGGGAGCTGGGTCCGCGCCGGGCACCCGTGCCGTCGCTGCTGGCGGTCGCCGCCGTCCACCACCACCTGGTGCTGGCCGGGACCCGTCTGCGGGCGGGGATCATCGTCGAGTCGGGCGAGCCCCGCGAGGTCCACCACTTCGCCACGCTGATCGGCTATGGGGCGAGCGCGATCAACCCCTACCTGCTGCTGGAGACGCTGGACGAGCTCGTGTTCGAGGGGCGCATCGCGCGCCCGGGCGCGAACGGCGGTGCGCCCGAGTCGATGAGTCCCGAGCAGGCGGCCCAGAACCTCGTCAAGGCGCTCGGCAAAGGGCTGCTGAAGACGATCTCGAAGATGGGCATCTCGACGATCCAGTCCTACCGCAGCGCCCAGATCTTCGAGGCCGTGGGTCTGGAGCGGGAGCTGATCGACAAGCACTTCACCGGCACCGCCTCGCGGATCGGCGGGGTGGGTGTGGCGGCGCTCGCGCGCGAGGCGCTGGAGCGCCACGCGCGCGCCTACCCGATGGCGCAGGACCCGCTGCTGCCGGTGGGCGGTGTGTACGCCTGGCGGCGCGACGGCGAGCACCACATCTGGAACCCCGAGACGATCGCGCTCGTCCAGCAGGCGGTGCGGGCCGCCAACGGCGACGTCGCCGCCGCGCTGAAGGGCGACGAGGCCGCCCATGCCGAGGTCCGCTCCAGCGATGCCTACGCCCGCTACAGCGAGTACGCCGAGATGGTCAACGACGACGCCGCCCGCAAGGCCACGTTGAGGGGCCTGCTGAGCTTCGCCCAGGCGCCGTCCGGGCCGATCCCGCTCGAGCAGGTCGAGCCCGCGAGCGAGATCGTCAAGCGCTTCTGCACCGGCGCGATGAGCCTCGGGTCGATCTCCCGCGAGGCGCACGAGACGCTCGCGATCGCGATGAACCGCCTCGGCGGGCGCTCCAACACGGGCGAGGGCGGCGAGGACCCGGTGCGCTTCAAGCCCGACCCCAACGGCGATAGGCGCCGCTCGGCGATCAAGCAGGTCGCCTCCGGGCGCTTCGGCGTGACGATCCACTACCTCGTCAACGCCGACGAGCTGCAGATCAAGATGGCCCAGGGGGCCAAGCCGGGCGAGGGGGGCCAGCTCCCGGGCCACAAGGTCGACGCCTACATCGGCTCGATCCGCCACACGACCCCGGGGGTGGGGCTCATATCTCCCCCGCCCCACCACGACATCTACTCGATCGAGGACCTCAAGCAGCTGATCTACGACCTGCGCTGCTCCAACCCCGAGGCGCAGGTGTCGGTGAAGCTCGTCTCCGAGGTCGGCGTCGGCACCGTGGCGGCGGGCGTCTCGAAGGCCAACGCCGACCGCGTGCTGATCTCCGGCCACGACGGCGGCACCGGCGCCTCCCCGCTGTCCTCGATCCAGGCGGCGGGCGTGCCGTGGGAGATCGGGCTGGCCGAGACCCAGCAGACGCTGCTGCTCAACGACCTGCGCTCGCGGATCGTCGTGCAGACCGACGGGCAGCTGAAGACCGGCCGCGACGTGGTGGTCGCCTCGATGCTGGGGGCCGACGAGATGGGCTTTTCGACCGCCCCGCTGATCGCCACGGGCTGCATCATGATGCGCGCCTGCCACCTGAACACCTGCCCGGTGGGGATCGCCACCCAGGATCCTGAGCTGCGCAAGCGCTTCAAGGGGACCCCGGAGCACGTCGTCAACTTCTTCTTCTTCGTGGCCGAGGAGGTCCGGGAGATCCTCGCCGAGCTCGGCCTGCGCTCGCTCGAGGAGGCGACCGGCAGGGTGGACCTGCTGCGCGCCGACGAGGCGATCGCCCACTGGAAGGGCCGCGGCGTGGACCTCACCCACATCCTCACCCACGTGGAGCTCGCCGACGGGGCGCCGCGCAGGCGCGTGGAGCCCCCGCCCGAGGTGCTCACCGACGCGCTCGACTGGGAGCTCGTCGAGGGTGCCCAGGCGGCGCTGGCCGAGCGCCGGCCGGTGAGCATGCGCCTTCCGATCCGCAACCGCAACCGCTGCGTGGGGGGCATCCTGTCGAGCCACATCGCCCGCCGGCACGGGCCCGAGGGGCTCCCCCAGGACACGATCACGGTCGACTTCGAGGGCTCGGCGGGGCAGAGCTTCGGCGGCTGGCTGTCCCCGGGGGTCACCTTCACCCTGTGGGGCGACGCCCAGGACTACGCCGGCAAGGGCCTCTCCGGGGGCGTGTTCGCGATCCGCCCCCGTGAGGGGATGGGCGTGCACTTCAAGGCCGAGGACAACGTGGTCGTCGGCAACACCGTGCTGTACGGGGCGACCTCCGGGCGGGCCTTCTTCCGGGGGCTCGCGGGCGAGCGCTTCGCCGTGCGCAACTCCGGCGCGTGGGCGGTCGTGGAGGGCGTCGGCGACCACGGCTGCGAGTACATGACCGGCGGCAGGGTGGTCGTGCTCGGCCCCACCGGGCGCAACTTCGCCGCCGGCATGAGCGGCGGCGTCGCCTACGTGCTCGATGAGCAGGGCCTGTTCTCCAAGCGCTGCAACATGGGCATGGTGGGCTTCGAAGAGCTCGCCGAGGCCGACGTGCTCGAGCTGCGGGCGTTGGTGGAAGAGCACCACCAGCGGACCGGCTCGCCGGTCGCCGAGCGCGTGCTCGGGCGCTGGGAGCAGCTGATCTCCAGCGGCGGCTTCGTGAAGGTGATGCCCCACGACTACAAGCGGGTGCTGCGGGAACGCGAGCAAGAGGAGGCGCTGGCGGCGGCTGCCGCCGCCAACGGCGGGCAGGCGTCGACCCGGTCGCTTGACGCCGTCGGCGAGGCCGGGCCCTGATGGGCAAGCTGGGGGGGTTCCTGCAGATCGAGCGCCGCGGCATCCCCCACCGGGACCCGCGCGAACGCACCGGTGACTACCGGGAGTTCCAGCTGCAGCGGCCGGTGGCCGAGCTCCGCGACCAGGGCGCCCGCTGCATGGACTGCGGGATCCCCTTCTGCCACAACGGGTGCCCGCTGGGGAACCTGATCCCCGACTGGAACGACCTCGTCTATCGCGACCGCTTCCAGGATGCGATCGCGCAGCTGCACGCCACCAACAACTTCCCCGAGTTCACCGGGCGGCTGTGCCCCGCCCCCTGCGAGGCCGCGTGCGTGCTGGAGATCCGCGAGGGCGACGCCGTGACGATCAAACAGATCGAGAACTCGATCATCAACCGCGCCTGGGAGGAGGGGTGGGTGCGCCCCGAA
>DATJBO010000093.1:0-4914 GCA_035515315.1 Solirubrobacteraceae bacterium | reverse complement strand
GGTCGGCCCCGACCGAGGCGATCACCGGGATGTAGTCGGTCGCGACGTGCTCGATCACGTCGGCGTTGACGCGCTCGATCGTGCCGACGAAGCCGATGTCCTCGCCGCCGGGCGCGGCGCGGCGGGCGACGCGGAACAGCGTGCCGTCGTCGCCGCTGAGGCCGACCGCCGGCTGCCCGGCGCGGGACAGGCGCAGGACGATCTCCTTGTTGACCTTGCCGACCAGCACCATCTTTGCGATCTCCACGGTGCTCTCGTCGGACACGCGCAGGCCGCCCACGAACTCGATCGGCAGGCCGAGGCGTTGCATGTAGCCGGTGATCTCCGGGCCGCCGCCGTGAACCACGATCGGGTTCAGCCCGACGTACTTGAGCAGCACCACGTCGCGCGCGAACTCCTCGCGCAGGGTCTCGTCCTCCATCGCCGCGCCGCCGTACTTGATCACGATCGTGCGGCCGTGGAACTCGCGGATGTAGGGCAGCGCCTCGAGCAGCGTGGCGACGCGCGCCGAGGAGCCTTCGGCCGGGTCACCGGAGCGCGCGCTCATGTCGTGTAGTGCGCGTTGAGCGCCACGTAGTCCGCGGACAGGTCGGAGAAGAACACCTCGGTGACGGCTCCCTCGCCGGGCAGGGCGAGCTCGTACTCGACCTCGAGGCCCGACACCGCCCGCGCCAGCTCGGCCTCCTCGTAGGGGAGCGCGGCGCCGGCGGAGCACACCTGGCGGTCCTCGATCCACACGTCGATCGCGAGCGGGTCCGGGCCGGGCAGCGCGCCGCCGGCCGCCTGCACGATCCGGCCCCAGTTGGGGTCCCCGCCGTGCAGCGCGGCTTTCACCAGCGGCGAGTTGGCGACCGCCCGCGCGACGCTCTCGACGCGCTCCTGCCCGCCCCCGCGGACGAGCACCCGCGCGACCCGCTGCGCGCCCTCGCCGTCGGCGACGAGCATCACGGCCAGCCCCCGCAGCAGCGCGTCGAGCGCCTCGCCGAGGCGCAGCTCGTCCTCGCTGTCGGCGGCGACCTGCACGCCGCTGGAGCCGGAGGCCATCAGGATCGCGGTGTCGTTGGTGGACAGCTGTCCGTCCACGCTGACGCGGTCGAACGAGCGCGCCACGCAGGTCCCGAGCAGCAGCTGCGCCGTCTCGGCGCCGAGTCGCGCGTCGGTCTCCACGAAGCACAGCATCGTCGCGAAGCGTGGCGAGATCATGCCCGCGCCCTTGCACTGCGCGCACAGTCGCACCGGCCCGGACGAGAGCTCGACCTCGAGGTTGGCGCGCTTCTCGAAGCGGTCGGTGGTCTGGATCGCGGCCTGGAAGTCGCGATCGCCCTCGCGGCGCAGCTCCCCGCGCGCCTGCAGGATCCCCTTGACGACCGCGTCCACGGGCAGGTAGTGGCTGATCGCCCCGGTCGAGGCGAGCGCGACCTCGGCCTCGGATACGCCCGCCGCGGCGGCCGCGGCCCCCTGCGTCTTGGCGGCGTCGTCCAGGCCCCGCGAGCCGGTCGCAGCGTTCGCACAGCCGGAGTTGGCGAGCACCGCCCGCAGCGACCCCAGGCGGCAGCGCTCGCGCGTGACCAGCACCGGGGCGGCGGCCGTGCTCGAGCTCGTGAACACGGCGGCCGAGGACGGCTGCTCGCCGTCGCACACGAGCAGGCCGACGTCGGGGTCGCCGCTCGGCTTCAGCCCCGCGGCGGCGCCGGCCGCGCGGAACCCCTCGGGCAGCCCGGCGTCGCCCGGCAGCTCGCGCACGTGCCCGGGCGCGTGTACCCAGCGCGATCCGAACACGCTCACGCCGGCCCCCTCGTGACGACTGCCCGCCTCACAGCAGCCCTCTCGTCTCGGGCAGGCCGAACATCAGGTTCAGGTTCTGCAGCGCCTGCGAGGAGGTGCCCTTCCAGAGGTTGTCGATCGCCGCGAAGGCGAGCACCTTGCCGGTGTGCCGGTCGTGGGCGGCGAACACCCGGCAGTAGTTGGTCTCGCGCACCTCGAGCACGCCGGGTGGCACGTCCGCGACCTCCACGAACGGCTCCTCGGCGTAGGCCTCGGCGAGCAGCCGGCGCACCTCCTCCCCGTCCACGGCGCGGGCCGGGGTCACGTAGCAGCTGACCATCTCCCCCTGGTCGAGCGCCACCAGATGGGCCTGGAACTGCACGCGCTGCTCCCCCGCGCCGGCGAGCTCGAGCTGCTCCTCGATCTCGGGCGTGTGGCGATGGGCGGCCACCTTGTAGGGGACGATGTTCTCGCCCGCGAGCGAGTAATGGGTGGTCTCGTCGAAGGTCCGCCCGGCCCCGGAGATGCCCTGCTTGGCGTCGATCACCACGTCCCCGATCACGCCCGCGCGCGCGAGCGGCGCGAGCGCCAGCAGCGAGGCGGTCGGATAGCAGCCGGGGTTGGCGACCAGCGAGGCCCCGCGGATCCGCTCGCGGTGCAGCTCGGTGAGCCCGTACACGGCCTCCGCCATCAGCTCCGGGCGGGGGTGCTCGCCGTACCAGTGCTCGTAGTTGTCCAGCGAGCGCAGACGGTAGTCGGCACTGAGGTCGACCACGCGCACGCCGCGCTCGCGCAGCGCGGCCACGGTCGGCGCCGCGGCCGCGTGCGGGTAGGCCACGATCGCCGCCTCCACCTCGGCGGCCGGCCCGTCGAGGTCGAGCTCCTCGAGCACCAGCGGGACGCGGTAGCGCGGGTACAGGTCCTCGAGGCGCCGGCCCTGGTGGGAGCGGCCGGTCACGGCGGTGAGCTGGAAGTCGGGGTGGCGCCACACGAGGTGTGCGGCAAGCGCCCCGGTGAAGCCGGTGGCGCCTGCGACGAGCACGCGCGCGGCCCCCTCGGCGCTCTGCTGGGCGGGTCGGCTAGCCACGCAGCTCGCCCCCCAGCGCCTCGATCGCGCCCACGATCCGCGCGCGCAGCGGCGCAACGTCCTCGTCGGTCAGGGTCCGCTCGGCCGAGCGGAACGCCAGGGCCAGGGCCAGCGAGCGCCGCCCCGCCCCGACCTGCTCGCCGGTGTAGACGTCGAACAGCCTGACCTGCTCGAGGCTCTCGCCGGCGGCCTCGCGGACGCGCTCGAGCACCTCGGCGAGCGCGACCTGCTCGGGCACGATCACCGCGATGTCCTGTCGCACCGGCGGGTAGGCGCCGAACGCGCGGAAGCCGACCACCGGCTCGGCGGCCAGCGCCAGCCTGCCCACGTCGATCGCGAACACGGCCGTGCGAGCGAGGCCCCACTCGCGCGCCACCAGCGGGTGCAGCTCGCCGAGCAGCCCGAGCCGCAGCTCCTCCCCCCCGCCCGCGCCATCGCCCGTGCCGGCTCCCGCGCCATCGCCCGTGCCGGTGCGGGCCGTCACCGCGACGCTGCGGGCCGGGTGCAGGAACGGCCAGCTGGCCGCCTGCACGCCGAAGGCGACGTGGAAGTGCCCGAGCAGCGATTCGAGCAGCGCCTTGGCGGCGAAGAAGTCCGCCTGGGGGGCTTCTCCGCGCCACGAGGGCGGCGCCGGCGCACCGCTCAGCAGCGCGCCCAGGGCGTGGTGTTCGCGGGCCCCCGCGCCGTCCTCGCGGGCACGGTAGACGGTCCCCGACTCGAACAGCGCGAGGTCGGGCCCGTTGCGATGGGCGTTGTGGCGGGCCGCGTCCAGCAGCGAGCCGACCAGCGTCGGGCGCATGATCGAGAGGTCCTCCGAGAGTGGGTTCTCGAGTCGCACGACGCGGCGCATCTCGTGCCCGGCGGGCAGGCGCAGGCGGTCGAGCAGGCCCGGGTCGGCGAAGCTCCAGCCGACGATCTCGTGCAGCCCGCGCCCAGCCAGCAGGTCCTCCGCGGCGCGGCGCACGCGCTGGGCGTGCGTCAGGCGCCCGGCCGCGCCCCTCCGCGCAGGCAGCGTCGCGGGCAGCCGCTCGACCCCGTCGATCCGGGCGACCTCCTCGATCAGGTCGATCTCGCGCGTGACGTCGTTGCGCCGCACCGCCGGGACGCCGACCAGCAGGCCCTCCGCGGCGGGCTCCACGTCGAAGTCGAGTGACCGCAGGATCTCGGCCTGGCGCTCCCCCGTCACCTCCACGCCGAGGATCGCGCGCATCCGCTCGCTGCGCAGCAGGATCGGCTCGCCGGCGGGCGGCACCCCGCCGACGTCGATCGTGCCCGGCGCCAGCGCCGCCCCGCACAGCTCGATCATCAGCTGTGCCGCCGCCGCCTGGGCGTGCATGCACTGCTCGGGGGCGAGCCCCTTCTCGAAGCGGGCCGAGGCCTCGCTGCGCAGGCCCAGGGCCCACGAGCTGCGGTGGATGTTGGGACCATTCCAGGTCGCGACCTCGAGCAGCACCCGACTCGTGCCCGCTTCGACCTCCGAGCGGGCGCCGCCCATCAGGCCGGCGATCGAGGTTGGGCCGAGCGCGTCCTCGATCACCACCATCTCGCCGTCGAGGGTGCGCGTCTGGCCGTCGAGCGTCTCCACCTGCTCGCCGTCGGCGGCGCGGCGGACCGTCAGCCGTGCGCCCTCCACCCGGTCGAGGTCGAAGGCGTGCAGCGGCTGACCGGTGAGCAGCATCACGTAGTTGGTGATGTCCACGACGTTGTTGATCGTGCGCTGGCCGGCGGCGGTGAGGCGTGCTTTCAGCCACGGCGGCGAGGGGCCGATCGTGACGTTCTCGAAGCGGCGGGCGGTGAACCGCGGGCACAGGTCCGGGCACAGCACCTGCACTTCGGCTTCCTCGAGCGGGCCGATGCTGCCGGGGTCCCGGCTCCACGGCTCCTCGGCCAGCGCCGCCCCGGTCGCGGCGTGCAGCTCGCGCGCCACGCCGTACACGCCGAGGCAGTCCGGCCGGTTGGGGGTGATCTCCAGCTCGAGCACCTCGAAGGAGATCGGCAGGACCTCCTCCAGCGGCGTCCCCGGGGCGAGCTCGGCGTCGATGAGGAGGTCGTCGAGCACGAGT
>DATJBO010000092.1:0-3201 GCA_035515315.1 Solirubrobacteraceae bacterium | reverse complement strand
CGTGGAGACCATCTCCGAGACGGCCATCCCGGCGCCGTAGCGCTTGGCCTGCAGGCGCACGAACCAGTTGCCGATCCCGGCCAGGGGGGCGAGCATCACGCGGTTGGGCACCCGCAGGGGCCCGAGCATCCAGCCTTCCTGCAGCGTGGGCTCGTTCGTCATCGCCCCATTGTGCCTACGAGTTGAGCTCGTGCAGCAGCCGCAGGCCGGTGAGCGTGAGCAGTTCGTCGACCTCCTCGATCTCCTCGCAGTAGGGCACCACCAGCGAGGCCAGCCCGCCCGTGGCGATCACCGCGGTACGCTCCCCGAGCTCGTCGTACAGGCGCCTGAGGATCGCGTCGATCGCGCCCGCGTACCCGTACACGACGCCCGAGCGGATCGCGTCGATGGTGTTCTTGCCGATCACGCTGCGGGGCGGAGCGAGGTCCACCTTCGGCAGCCGCGCTCCCCGCTCGGACAGCGCTTCGAGGGAGATCTCGATGCCGGTCATCAGCGACCCGCCGAGGTACTCGCCCTCGCGGGAGACGACGTCGAAGGTGGTGGCGGTGCCGAAGTCCACGCACACGGCCAGGCCGCCGAAGCGCTCCCGGATCGCCACCGCGTTGACCAGCCGGTCGGCGCCGATCTCGCGCGGGTTGTCGTAGCGGATCGCCATGCCGGTGCGCGTTCCGGGGCCCACGGCGAGCATCTCGTGGCCGAGGTAGCGGTGGGCCATCTCGGTCCACTCGGGCTCCAGCTGGGGGACGGTGGAGGACACGATCGAAGCCTCCAGCTCGGTGAACGAGCAGCCCCGTAGCTCGAGCAGGTTGCGCAGCGCCGCACCCAGCTCGTCGGCGGTCGACTGGCGTACCGTGGCAAAGCGCCAGTGCTCGACGAGGCGCCCGCCATCGAAGGCGCCGAAGTGCGTCTGGGTGTTGCCGACGTCCACGGCCAGCAGCATCGGCGCCCATTATGCTCGGCATCTGGATGGCGACGAGCGCTCCGAAGCTCTACGTGCTGCCCGCCTCGCACCCGTGCGCGACCGTCGAAGCCGCGCTGGAGCTCAAGCGGATCGACTACCGGCGGGTCGAGCTGCTGCCCCTCTCGCAGCTGCTGGTGGGACCGCTGCTGTACGGGGGCGTGACGGTGCCCGGGATGCGCATCGACGGCCTGCGGCTGGTCGGCTCGCGCAGGATCATGCGCCAGATCGACGAGCTCGCGCCCGAGCCGCCGCTGCTGCCCGCTCCCGGCGACCCACGCTACGCCCGCGTGCTGGAGGCCGAGCGGTGGGGCGACGAGGTCTTCCAGCCCGTGCCCCGCAGGCTGATCGACGCCGCCTTCGTGCGCAACCCCGGCGCGATGGAGAGCTACGCCGACCCCGACAGCCTGCCGCTGCCGGTGTCGCTGCTGCGACCCACGCAGCCGCTCCTCGCCCGCGCGATGGCGCTGCGCAACAGGGCCCGCGCCGAGAGCGCCCGCGCCGATCTGCTGGGCCTGCCCGCCCAGCTGCAGCGGATCGACGGCTGGATCGCCGAAGACCTGCTGGGCTCCGAGCAGCCCAACGCGGCCGACCTGCAGATCGGCTCCACGATCCGCCTGCTGATGAGCATCGGCGACGTGCGCCCGCTGATCGAGCCGCGGCCCGCCGCCGGGCTGTCCCGCTACTTCCCGCCGCTGCGGGGCGAAGTCCCGCCCGGGACGCTGCCGGCCGAGTGGCAGCCCGCCGCCGCCGGTGTGGCGGGCGGACCCTCCGGCGCCGGCTGAGCGATCTGCAGCGGCGGGCCGGCCCACCTCACGCCCTCGGCGAGGTCGAGCGTCGCGAGCGCATCGGCGAGGCGCTCCCCCGCCGGCGTGGCCGCGTCGAAGTCGAGCTCGAGCACCGGCACCAGCACGAAGCGCCGGCGCAGCAGCTGCTCGTGGGGAAGCGTCATCAGCTCGTCGTGGAGCTGGAGGTCGCCGAGCAGCAGGATGTCGACGTCGATCGTGCGGGGCCCGTGGCGGGGTTCGCCGGTCCTGCGGCCGAGCCGGCGCTCGAGGCCCTTGACGGCTGCCAGCAGCTCCAGTGGCTCCAGGGCGGTGCTGACGCACAGGCACGCGTTCAGGAAGCTGGGCTGGTCGAGCACCTCCCCGACCGGGTCGGTGTCGTAGGTGGAGGAGCTGGCCAGCACCTCGACGCCCACCCCCGGGAGCGCCAGCACCGCGTCCTGCAGGTGGGCGCGGCGCTCGCCCACGTTCGAGCCGAGGCCGAGCAGCCCCGTCCTGGGGGCGCCTCGGCGGCGCGCGCGGCCCGTCACGCCGGAGGGCGCTGCCACGCCGGTGTCCTCAGTCGCGGGTCGTCTGCAGCCCGGCCGCGGTGACCTTCTCGCCCATCGCCTGGGCGAGCGGCACCAGTCCGGACAGCGGGCGCACGAACACCGTGAAGTCGCTGATCAGCCCGTCCTCGTCGAAGCGCAGCAGATCGATGCCCTCGAGCTCGCGGTCGCCCACGCCGGCACGGAACACCAGCGCCTCGGCGCCGTCGACCGTGAGCTCGTCGGTGTAGCGGAAGTTCTCGAAGGTCTGCGAGACCAGCTCCAGCACGCGCGTGACGTCCTCGCGGCCCACGAACGGGTGGAATGTGACGGGGCTGTGGAAGACCACGTCCTCGGCCAGCAGCGAGGAGATCGCCTCCAGGTCGCTGCGCTCGACGGCGGCGCGGAAGCCGGCGGCGGGGCTCACTGGGCTTCCCTCCACACCTCGACGGAGACTTCGTCGACGCTCAGCGCGATCGGGGGCTCGGGCTTGGAGGCCTTGACCCACACGCCTTCCAGCTCGTAGTCGGCCAGCAGCCGGTCGGCGATCGTGCTGCACAGCCGCTCCAACGTCTTGTGGGAGCGCTGCTGGGCCAGCAGCGCCACCGTGTTGCAGACCTCGGCGTAGTCGACGGTGTCCTCGATCGAGTCGGTCACGGTGGCGTCGCTCTCGCCGACGTCGAGGCGCAGGTCGATCACCAGGCGCTGCCCGATCTCGCGCTCGGCGTCGGTGAGGCCGTGGTGGGTGTACAGCGACAGGCCGCTGATCTCGACGGTGACCGACTCCGCCGCCTCCTCGCGATCGTCGTCGATCTCGTGAGCATCCTCGTCGTCCAGGTCGTCCCCGCCCTCAACCGGCTCCTCACCCTCCATCGCCGCCCAACGTAGCAGCCGCCACGGCCAGGGCCTCGGCGACGGCGGCGACCTCGTG
>DATJBO010000091.1:0-3206 GCA_035515315.1 Solirubrobacteraceae bacterium | reverse complement strand
CCGGTCGGGCAGCCGGCCGGTGGGCAGGCCCGTTCCGCGTCCGCGCTTCCCGGGCGGGTCGGGCCTGGTGGCGGCCTTGAGCAGCGTCTGCAGATCGACGTTTTCGTTGAGCTGCTCGAGCTGCCCGTCGCGCTGTTCGGCGATTGCCTGCGCTAGCGCGTCGCTCAGCGATTGCGGGGTCGGCCCGGTGCCGCCGCCGCCCGCCTCGTCGGCGGCGCCGGCGGCCCGGCCGTCCGCGCTCGTCTCACCACACGGCGTGCCGTCCTCCTGCCCCCGCCCGCTACCGCTACGCGGAGGGGAGGGCGGGGGTCCGATTATGTCCCTGTAGGCCGCGGCGTACCGGTCGAGCTCGTCGTTGTCCCCGTCGGACACCCAGATCAGTCGGCCGCAGAGGTCCTCGAGCTTGGTGACGTCTTGGCCGCCGAGCGCTTGGCGCCACAGGTCGGGCAGCGGCCCCAGTCGCCCCAGGTCGAGCAGGTAGCCGCACCGTGCGCCCAGGTAGACGAACGCCCGGCCGGCAAGATCGCGCGACACGCCGCCTGTGGCGAGCGCCTCGAGCATCATCGCCTCGGCGAGGCGAGGCACGATCACGTCCACCACGGCCGCGGACAACGCCGCTCTGATGAACACCCCCCGCTTGGTTTGCTCGGGGAACTCCCGGACGCCCGTGGCCTCCATCCGCGGCTCTTCGAGCAGCCGGCGGTCGACCGCCAGCTGCCGGAGCTGCTCATCGCCGGACTCGGACAGCAAATTGTCGCGGTCCATCACCCACGCCGAGGTGTGCTTGGCGTGGCAGACCTCGTGGATGCCCACGCCGAACGTCGCCAGAATCCGCCTGGGCTCCAGCCGTCCCGCCACGATCTCCTCGCGCGTCCCGAGCAGCGCATCGCTGTCCAGGTACACCGTCCTGGAGGTGAGCTCGATGTGACCGGGGTCCGCGAGGCCCGGGCCGACGACACACCACACCGGGAACAGTCGCTGCAGGACGAGGGTCCAGTGGTCACTGATGCCTTGCATCACCGGGTCGAGCTGGCCGCGGGCGACCAGCGCCCGGTTGATCTCTCGAACGAACCGTTCGCTCCCTTCCCGGCGCCGGCGTGTTGTGGCGGTCACCTGGCCACCGCCCGGGCGTAGCCGTGCAGGTGCGGGATCTTCGAGGTCGCGCCGACCTTCAGGCGGCCGTAGCCGGCCTCATCGAGCATCCGGCAGGCGGCCGCGGCCTCCGCCTCCTGGATTCGCCCGCCGAGCGTCCGCTCGTGCAGGTCGGAGGCGAACAGGCTGAGCGCCATCCGCTCACCCACACGCTCGGTCAGGTGGTGCAGTGACTCGAGCTCGCGGAACTGCGGACACCAGGTCAGGGAGTCCTCGCCGGCGAGCCGCAGCCGGTCCAGACGGGCGGCGGCCGCCGCCAGTTGCTCGGGCACGCCGATCTTGACCAGCGCGGCCCAGTTCGATGTGACTTCGATCGCGGCCGGGAACCGCGAGTACCACGCCTCGGGCAGGTCCGTGGCGCCGACCAGGCCGGCGTTGTAGCTCAGCCCGCACCGGAACATGGGGTGCGCCGTGACGCTCTCCCCCGTGCTGGGAAGGTAGAGGGTGAAGTTGTTCCCGGCGGCCAGGGCGGGGTTGAGGGTGATCAGCGCGACCTCGCGGGCCACGTTGATCTCATCCAGGACCACGAGCCCGCCCTCTCTGAGCGTGCTCACGATCCCGGAATCGACGAGCTTGACGGTGCCGTCCTCGAGCGGCACGTACTGTTGTCTGACGCTGTGCTCGTCGGCTTCGGGGCCCAGCTGCACTTCGGTGAACCCGTAGAACGGGCTGCCGTGGCGCGTCTCGACCGCGAGACCGCGTCGCGTCCACAGCGTGTACGCGATGGACCTCCACAGGAGGCTCTTGCCGACGCCGGGCGGCCCGATCATCCGAAGGAACCGGGACCCGGCCGGGTTGTGACCGTCCATCAGGTTCGCCGCCAGCTCGTGCAAGGGCTCGCCGTGGATCGTGGGCGGGTACACCAGGTTGCCTTCGGGCAGCGTGATCGGATCGGACACGTCGTCGGGGTCGAAGCTGACCGGGTCGGTCGTGTTCGCTTCCATCTCGCCCTCGGCGCCGACCCTGTCGATCTGGCCGAGGGCAGCAGTGATTGCGCTCATCAGTGTTCCTCTTTCAGCTTGTGGCTTTGAAGCGACACCACCCCCGGGTGTCGCCGGCGGCGCGTCACGTGACGCGCGTGCAGAGCGGGCTGCGCTGTGCGGGTTTGGCGCCCGCTCCCCGGTGGTCGCTTGCGGCTAGTGGCCGAACACGGCGGCCGCGACACGCAGCCGGGCGGCCGTGGCTTCGTAGCCGGCCTGGGCCTTGTGTTCGGCGACCTGGGCGGTCAGCTCGCCGAGTTGGAGAGCGAGCACGCTCTCGCTGGCCGAGTGAACCCCGTCGTATGAGTCGAGGATCAGGTGTGTCTCGGCGCTGCGCTCCGCAAGGATCCGGGTCTGGTGTTCGACCGCTCCACCGCGGATGTACGGTTGGAACGTCTGTACCGCCGCGTGCCTGGAGCCCGGTCTGACGACGCGTCCGATCCGCTGCTCGAGCTGCTGCGGCGTCCAGCCGAGGTCATAGTGCACGACACACCCCGCGCATTGCAGGTCATGACCTTCCCGGCCTATCGGGCTGAGGAGGAGCACGTCCACGTCGCCGTTCGTGAACGCCCGTTTGAGTTCCTCGAACTCCGCCACTGACAATGACCCGTCCGCGACGTTCGCGATCACGCCGTGACGGTCGCGCAGAGTGTCTGCCAGGTAGCGCAGGGCGGGGACACGCTCGGCGAACACCAACACCTGCTCACCATCGTCACCGCTCCGAGTGGGGCCGCGGCCGTTACCGACCACGCCCGCGATCGTCTCGGCGACGATCCCGCGGAGCGTGGGGAGGCCGTCCCCGCCGCCGTGCATCGCCCGCTCGACCAGGCCTTGGCGGACGAGCGCCTGCGCGAGCGCCGCCTTGGAGTGCAGCAGCGAGGCCGGTTCGGTGCTGGCGGCCACGAACACGCCGACGTTGCCGAGCACGGTGGCTTGGGCGCGGGAGAGTTCGGCGAGCGCCTGCTTGTACAGGCCGGTGCCGGACTGCCCGGCGTGCTGGAGGTGCTTGAGGTCTCGGAGCACTTCGAGCAGCCGCCGGTACGCCCGCTGGCCGCCCGTGCGGATCGCCTCGAG
>DATJBO010000090.1:0-14996 GCA_035515315.1 Solirubrobacteraceae bacterium | reverse complement strand
GCCTCCTGGTCCGCCTTGGACTCCCACACCTCGACCACCACCCAGCCGCCGGCCTTGCCCGCACCGACGTGGGAGGTGAGCCCCTTCGGCCAATCGCCCGAGCCGCCGACGGGATCGATCCCGAGAATCCGGTTCACCGCTTCGTAGTCATCGCGCCCCACGCCCTCGAACTCCAGGATCAACGCCTCGGCCATCGTGGTCCCTCCTGCCCCTTTGAATAGAAGAAGTGGCGTGAATCTAGCGCTCGGCCGAGGCCGCGGAGCTGCGCCGGAGCTACGCGGGCGTGCATGCCGGCGCTTAAGCGCGCGTGCCCGCGTAGCGCAGCGAGCCCGGGGTGGTCAGGTCCTCGCCGGTCTCGAGCAGCGTCTTCAGACCCGACAGGATCTGGGGCCAGCCGCCGTAGATCTCGCCGTGCGCGCCATCGCGCAGCTGGTCGTGGGTCACCGTCAGCCGGCAGGAGTCCCCGACGGGTTCGATCTCCCACGTAACCCGCGAGGTCCCCTCCCGTTGCACGTCGTCACTCCACAACGCGGTGAAGCTCTGAACGAGGCGCTTCGGGGGGTCGACCTCCAGGTTCTCCCCCACCGCGATCCTTCCGGCCTGCGCGTTGGAGAGCTCGTACTCCGAGCCGGCCTGCCAGTCAGAGTGGACCTCCAGTCCGAAGCTGTAGCGCGTCCTCAGCTTCGGGTCGGTGATCGCCTCCCACAGTCGCTCGGGTGTGGTGCGGATGTAGATCTCAAAGACCTTCTCGGTGGGCCCGGCGGTCCATGGCCGCCTGCCGCTGTCGGTTGCATCCATGGTGGAGTCCTCCTCCAGTTGTTCCTTTAGCGCGCTGAGCGTGGCCGCCCAGGGCTCCGCGTACTTGCTGACCCAGCGATCGTGGACCTGCCGGATCGGCACCGAGTTCAGGAAGTGCAGCTTCTGGCGACCGTGCCTGCGAGTCGTGATCAGCCCCGCCCGCTCGAGCACCGAGAGGTGCTTCATCACCCCGAAGCGTGTCATTGGCAGACGCTCCTCGAGCTCGCCGAGGCTCTGCCCGTCGCGGCGGAACAGCTCGTCGAGCAGCTCCCGGCGGGTGGGGTCGGCGAGCGCCCTGAACACGACATCCATGACTGCCGAGCATATTATGTGACTAAATGGTCACCTGTCAAGCCCACGTGTTACCCGTCGATGGCGTGGCCCGGTTGCGTCGACGATGGGCTCGGTTGCGCCGACGATGCGGCCCGGTTGCGTCGACGATGCGGCTCGGTTGCGTCGCCGGCGCGCGTTGGCTGCCACCGGCTGGCTCCGGGGGCACGAGCACCCGGCCCGCAGTGCACGCGCCCGCCCCGATCGGCATGATGTCGAGACATGGACGACACTCCGTCCCCCACCGGGGGAGACGGCCGGGGGGCCGGCGGCGGCACTCCGGCCGGCTCTCCGCCGGGGTCGAGTCCGCCCGGTCCGCCACAGCCGGCGGCTGCCACGGGCCCCACCCAGCCGGTGACCCGCGGACGGCGGATCACCGTGCGGGTCCTCGTGTGGGGCACCACCCTGCTCGCGATCATCGGCATGTTCGCGGTGTGGGCCGACCGTCAGATGTTCAGCGCCGACAACTGGGCGAACACGAGCACGAAGCTGCTCCAGAACGAACGGGTTCGCGATGCCACCTCCAACTACCTGGTCGAACAGCTCTACGCGAACGTCAACGTCGAAGAAGAAATCAAGAAGCGCCTGCCCAAGGCGGTCCAGCCGCTCGCCGGCCCGATCTCCGGCGGCATTCGCACCCTCGCGAACGAAGTCGCCAAACGCACGCTGGCGACGGCGAAGGTCCAGGAAGCCTGGAAGACCGCCAACCGGGCGGCCGACCAGACGCTCGTGAACATCGTCGAAGGCCGAAAGGGTGCGGTCGCGATCAACGGCGGTGTCGTGACGCTGGATCTCGCGTCGATCCTCACGAACATCACCAACCGCCTCGGCCTGCCCGAAGTGAGCTCCAAACTTCCCCCGTCGGTGGCGCACCTGACGGTGCTGAAGTCGAAGCAGATCAAGGCCGTGCAGGACATCGGCAAAGCGCTCAAAGGCCTCGCGCTGCTGTTCACGATCCTCGTGCCGGTGCTGTACGCGATCGCGATCTTCCTCGCGAAGGGCTTCCGCCGGCGCACCCTCATGAACGTCGGCATCGGGTTCGTGATTGCGGGGGTGGTCGTGTTCCTGCTGCGCACGCTCGTGGTCAACGGCGTGACGGACTCGCTCGTGAAGACCGAAGCGGTGAAGCCGGCGGCCCATGCGGCACTCAAGATCGGGACCTCGATGCTCGCGGAAATCGCGGGAGCGTTCGTGGTCATCGGCGTGCCGCTGATCGGCGCGGCCTGGTTCGCCGGTCCCGCCCGCTATGCCACGCGTGGGCGACAGTTCATCGCGCCGTTCCTGCTGGAGCGCCCCGAATGGACGTACGGGATCGTGGCCGCGATCATGCTGCTGATCTTCATCTGGAACCCGATCCCCTCCACCGGCAAACCGGCGGGCATCATCGTGTACTCGCTGCTCGCGTTCTTCGGCGCCCATCTGTTACGACGCCAGACGGCTGAGGAATTTCCACCGCCATAGCCTGAGGGTCGCCGGCCTGCTCGCTCTCGCCGCGTGCCTCGGCGCCTGCTCCTCCTCGCACTCGCAGCGGACCCACGCCTCCTGGACGCGCTCCGTCGTGTCGACGGACGCGGCGCTGTTGAGCTCCTGCCCGGGACGCGAACCCCAGGTGCTGTTCCCCAGCAACGAACCCCGGCACCGCACCGGCCCCGGCGCGATCGTGTGGCGCGCGGCGGCGAGCTGCCCGGGCGGCGCCGGAGCCCGGGTCGCCGCGATCGGCGCCCTCCGGGGCCCCGGATCCTCGTCCGCGCCGCCGCTCGGCCCGCAAACCGCGGTTGGCGTGCAGGGCCCGTTGGCGGCGAGCGTCGCGCCCGGCGGACGGGTGGCCGTCGTCGGGCGCCCCGCGGGGGCTCCGAACGGGGGCGCCCCGGCCACGGGTGCGATCGCGTTTCAGGGACGCGCCGGGGAACCGTTCGAGGCGATCCCCCCAGGGCCGGGCTTCGCGGCGCCGTTCGCCGCCACCAGCGGCTACCTCGGCGACCTGGCCGTGGCCGGGCGTGCTCCGGGCGGCCGGCTGCAGTTGCAGGTCGAGCGCTTCTACACGACCAGCTTCGTGCGCCGCTCGCTGGTGAGCGCCGGCCCGGGCGTGCGGCTGCTGACACCGGCACTCGACTACCGCAGCGACGCGATGCTCGTATGGGAGCAGGGCCGCTCGATCCTCGCCCAGTACCTGCCCGCGAACGGTCGGCCGAGGGCGCCCCGGCGCCTCGCCGCCGCCGGCCCGGGCCTGCGGATCACGGCGCTCCTCAGCGACAACCGACGCGCGACGGTGGCGTGGAGCGAGCAGCAGGGAGCTCGCACCGACGTGTACCTGGACCGCTCCGCCCCGGGGGTCAGGTTCGGCGAGCCGCGGTTGATCGAGAGCTTCGGCAACCCCCGCGGGATCGCGCCCCCGGCCGCCTCCCCGAGCCTGATCCGGCTCAGCACCGAGAGCGTGATGCTCGCGTGGTCGAGCATCGTGGGCGGGCGCTGGGTGATCGACTCGGCCGCGGTCGACCAGGACCGCGTGGGCCCGCGGGCCACCACCTCCTCGCCTGCCGGGGACGCGCTGCTGGCCGACCTGCAGGCGGGTCCGCGGGCCGATGCGCTGCTGCTGTGGACCGAGCCCGCGCGTGACGCGGTGGCTCGCCACGCGACGCCCGAACAGGCGATCTACGCGGCGAGGGGCTTTCGCGGAACCGCCGGCCGGGTCGTGTTCGAAGACCCGGAGGAGCTCGCCCCCGCCGGCCCCAACAGCGAAGCGACCGTCGCCGTCGATCCCGACAGCGATCGCACCGTGGCGGTGTGGCGCGAAGGCCAGCTGCTCCGCTACTCGGTGGGCGAACCGGCTCCGGCGCGATGAACGCGACGAGCGGCTTCGGCCGCGGCCTGCCGCTGCGCCGCCACCTGGCGCTGCGCCGCGGACAGTGAGCGGCTGGCGAACAGCAGCCCGTAGTCGAGGTGTTCGCGGATTTTTTCGAGGCTGTGACCCCCGGGGTAGATGACGCCCCGCGCGCGGGCCCCCAGTGCACGCAGTTCGGCCGCGAATTCTGGGTCCTCGCTCGGCACGGCCACGGGGTCTTCGGCGGCCCCGTACAGGAACGCGCGCAGCCCCAGCCTCGAGATCACCGACCGGTCGGCGTGCAGTTGTTCGTGGAGGTAGTCGAAGAACCCGAGCCAGCTCTCCTCGACGGCGAACCGCAGCGGGTAGGTGAGCGCTACGTTCATCGCTCCGAACCCGCCCATCGAGCTGCCCGCGATCGCCCGCCCGGCGCGGGAGGGGATCGTCCTGAACATGCGATCCACGAGTTCCTGGACTTCCACCACGTAGGTGGCGCTGTGGCGGGAGCCGAAGTCCCTCCAGTTGTACGGGCCGTGGGCGTCCTGGACCATCACCACGATCATCGGCGCGATCACGTGGCGGGAGACGAGCCCGTCGAGGCTGGCCTGGATCCCCATTTCCAGAAACGCTTCGGCGTGGCCGTTGCGGCCGTGCAGCAGGTACAGGACGGGGTATCGCTGCGCACCCGCCCGGTAGCCGGCGGGCAGGTACACGAAGAACGAGCCCGGGCCTTCCAGCGAGGCCGAGGCGAAGCGGGCCTGCTCCACGACGCTGCCCCCCGCGTCGGTGTGGATCGGCGTCAGTGCGGGAAGCGGCGCGGGTGTCTGCGGGGGCGCCGCCGGCACGCTGTCCACCACGATCTCGGCCGTCGGCCGGCCGGCCAGTCCGAGGTGCTGGCCGAGGCTCGGCGCAGCGATGACCGCGCCGAGGGCTACCAGCGCAACGAGGCCGAGCACCAGCCACAGGCGCGCGTGGCGGCTGTCGCGGACGCGGGGGGCATCCGTCCACGTGCCGGCTCCGGCGAGCACCGCCACGGGCTCCGTTCGCGGGGGCAGGGCGGGAACCCACGCGGGTGGCATAAGCTCGCCTGCCACGCCGCCGCGGCCGGGCCAGCTCCAGTCGCCGAGGCCTTCGAGCCACAGCTGGGTCCGGGAGGTGCGATCGGGGCGGGGCATCTCCGAGATTGAACGAAGGGCCGGCGAAAAAACCAACAGGTGCAGAAACCTGTGCAGAAGCGCACATCAGGGGCCGAGCAGCTCGTCGGTGGCCGCGTCGGGGCGGCCGTCGAAGTAGCGCTCGATCACCTCGGCGAACAGGCCCTCGGCGGGGCGGGCCCGCATGAACAGCGTCATCGAGGAGCGCAGCTTCAGCGCGTCGATCCCCCCGAAGATCCTCTGGGCGCTCGGCTGCGGCAGCCCCACCAGCACGCCGGCACACTCCCGCAGGCGGGCGCCGAGCAGCGGGTGATCGAGGTACTCCTGCGCTTCGGCCAGCGAGGCGATCGCGTAGCGCCGCGAGGCGGAGCTGCGACCGAGGCCGGCGATCTGGGGGAACACGAACCACATCCAGTGACCGACCTTGCGGCCGTTCCTCAGCTCCGCGAGCGCCCGCTGGTAGGTGCCGCCCGTGTCCTGAGCCAGCACGAAGCGCTCGAGCCCCTCCCCGGCCTGCTCGTCCTCCCTGCCCAGCTCGCCGTTCTCGCCCAGCTCGCCCTTCTCGCCCTTCTCGCTCGGCACCATCCCTCCGCCCGCGCCCGCGTGGGTGCCGGCGTCGGCTACTGGTCCTCGTCGCGGTGGCTGCGCAGCCAGTCGTTGAGCTGACGCGCGGCGTCCTCGACCGAGTCCGAGAGGTCCCGGAAGGTGTCGCGCAACCGGGTCGAGTAGTGGGTGACCGCGTCCTCGGCCTCGACCCGCACGTCGGGCGGCTCGTCGCGCCTGGGGTACTCCCCGCCCACGATCCGGTCGTAGGCGCCCGATTCGACCCACGAGATCAGCTCGTGCACGCGCTGGACGGACATCGGGTGGGTGAGGCTCAGGTCGCTGAGCAGGCGCGAGATGCGGTCGAACACGGAGGCCTTCTCGCGGTACTCACGGCCCTGCTCGATGAACACGTCGAGGTCGAGGCTCGCGGCCTCCGCTCCGGCTGAGAGGACCATCAGCGTGCGGCAGATCGCCAACGGGTCGCGCGTGACCAGCGCCGCCGCCCGGTCGCAGCTCAGCTCGGCCGCGCGCGACCACTCCATCAGCGCGGTCCGCAGGGGGAACAGCGGCACCGGGATCCCCGGCAGCACCGAGAGCAGCATGAGGATCGTGAGCGCCGTTCCGTACAGGACGTGGTCGGACAGCACGTGCCCCGCCTCGTGGGCGAACACGCCCCGCAGCTGCTCGATGTCCAGCAGCCTGATCAGCTCCGAGTTGACGACCACGATCGGCCGCGCCGACCCGATCGTCATCGCGTTGGCCACGGGATCTTGGGTGATGTAGAGCTCGGGGACGGGCTCCATGTCGAGGGTCACGAAGGCCCGCACGTGGGTGCGGTGGACGTCGGCCAGCTGGTTCTCCCCCAGCCGCACCGCCGAGCCCAGGATCCCCCGGCGCAGGGCCCGCTCGTAGCCGTACTCGATGATCCTGCGGACGGTGGCGTCGACGTAGGGGATCGCCTTCAGGGCCGCGGTGGCGGCGCGGTCGGCCGGGTGCTCGTAGGCGCGGGGGGAGATCCCCTTCAGCTGATAGCCCTCGGCGAGCTCCACTCACAGCCGATCGTAGCTGCGCGGGAGCGCGTCCCCAAGGAGCGCTCAGCGTCGCTCGGCCACCGCTTTGACGGGGTCGCCCACCTGGCGGACCTGCTCGAGCGTCTCGAGGTCCTCCCGGTCGAGCTGGAGATCACCGGCCGCGAGGTTCTCCTCGAGGTGCGCCACCGAGGAGGTGCCGGGGATCAGCAGGATGTGCTCGTCGCGGTGCAGCAGCCAGGCGAGCGCCACCTGCGAGGGGGTGGCCGAGTGCTTCTGTGCCACCCGCGCGACCGCCGGGTCGGCGGCGAGCGTGGCCGGGCCGCCGGTCCACGCCGAGCCGAGGGGGAAGAACGGGACGAACGCCA
Source organism: Solirubrobacteraceae bacterium (assembly GCA_035515315.1). Classification (GTDB taxonomy): domain Bacteria; phylum Actinomycetota; class Thermoleophilia; order Solirubrobacterales; family Solirubrobacteraceae; genus Palsa-744. The sequence continues at coordinate 7,951 of DATJBO010000090.1, read as the reverse complement.
TGTCGCGCTCACAGCACAGCTCGAGCACGTCCTCGTGGGAGCGGTCCAGGACGCTGTAGCCGTTCTGCACGCACGCGACATCGGTCATGCCGAGCGCCTGCAGGACCGTGTCGGCGCCGGCGTTGCTGAGCCCGATCAGCTCGACCTTGCCCTCCCCACGGAGCTCCTCGAGGGCGCCGATCTGGTCGGCCAGCGGTACCTCCGCCGAGACCTCCGGGCCGATCAGGCGCAGGTTGACGAGCGGGATGCGCTCGAGGCGCAGCGAGCGCAGGTTGTCCTCCACCCCGGCGCGCAGCTCCTCCGGGCGCTGGGCCGGCAGCCACGCCCCCTTCTCGTCGCGGCTGCCGCCGACCTTGGTGACGATGCGCAGGTCCTCCGGGTAGGGGAACAGCGCTTCGCGGATCAGGTCGTTGGCGACATCCGGGCCGTAGTACTGGGAGGTGTCGATGTGATCCACGCCGAGCTCGATCGCGCGGCGCAGCACCGCCCGCGCGGCGTCGGGGTCCCGCGGGGGCCCGAACACGCCCGGCCCCGGCAGCTGCATCGCGCCGAAGCCGATGCGCTCGACGGTGAACGACCCGAGGTTGCCCATGGCTGCACCCTACCCGTGCTGTCCGTGCCCACGCCTCGGGCGCGGGAGTGACCCGCGGGTTGGTCGACAGCGGGATAGTCTCCGCAGCGCCCGAACGATCGTACCCGAACGATCGAGCTCCGATGCCCGCACCCGAACCCCAGGCGATCCTGACCCCGCTGACGGAGGCGGCGATCTTCCTGACCGTCACGATCGACGCCGGAGGCGAGGGACCGGTGCGCGAGCTGCTCCCCGACGTGAGCGGGCTCAAGCGGTCGGTCGGGTTCCGGATCCCCGAGGGCGAGCTCACCTGCGTGGTCGGCATCGGCGATACGGCGTGGGAGCGGCTGTTCGGCGCGCCCCGACCCGTGGGCCTGCACCCGTTCGCGGAGATCCGGGGTGCGCGCCACGACGCGCGCGCCACACCGGGCGACCTGCTGTTCCACATCCGCGCGCAGCGGCTCGACCTGTGCTTCGAGCTCGCGCAGCGGCTCACCGAACGGCTGCGCGGATGCGGCCGGGTCGTGGACGAGGTGCACGGCTTCAGATCCTTCGACGAGCGGGACATGCTCGGTTTCGTTGACGGGACCGAGAATCCGGAAGGCGGGGAGGCCCGTGAGGCGGTGCTGATCGGGGACGAGGATCCCGGCTTCGCCGGTGGCAGCTACGTGATCGTCCAGAAGTACGTGCACGACCTCGCGAGGTGGGATGCGCTGGCGGTGGCCGAGCAGGAGCGGATCATCGGGCGCACGAAGCTCAGCGACATCGAGTTCCCCGACGAGACGAAGGCCTCGAACTCGCACGTGGCGCTCAACACGATCGTCGGCGAGGACGGGAACGAGCGCAAGATCGTGCGCTTCAACATGCCCTTCGGACGGGTGGGCGTCGGCGAGTTCGGCACCTACTTCATCGGTTACGCTCACACCCCCGACGTGATCGAGCTGATGCTCTCCCACATGTTCAAGGGCAACCCCGAGGGCAACTACGACCGGATCCTCGACTTCTCGACCGCGGTCACCGGGAACCTGTTCTTCGTCCCCAGCGCCGACTTCCTCGACGACCCGCCCGGGCCGTCACCGGTCGAGGTGGCGCAGACGGGCGAGGCCGCGCAGACGGGCGAGGCGGCGCAGACGGGCGAGGCGGCCGTCACCTTGACGGAGACCGACGCGGTCGGCAACGACGAGGCCACGGACCTAGACGCCGTCGCCCCCGACGGGTCGCTGGCGATCGGCAGCCTGAGGGAGAAGCACTCGTGAACCACCTGCTCCGTGGGCTGGCGCCGATCAGCGAGTCGGGATGGCAGATGCTCGACCGAGAGGCCAGGGACCGGCTCGCGCCGGCGCTGGCCGCCCGGCGGCTGGTCGACTTCTCGGGCCCCCACGGCTGGGAGCACTCGGCCACGAACATCGGGCGAACGGGCGCGCTGAAAGGCGCGCCGGTGAGGGGCATCTCCGCCCTGCAGCGACGCGTCCTGCCGCTCGTCGAGCTGCGGGCGGAGTTCGAGCTGGCGCTGGCCGAGCTGCGCGACGCCGATCGCGGCGCCGACGACGCAGACCTCGCCCCGCTCGACGCCGCCGCCCACCGGATCGCGACGGCCGAGAACGTGGCGGTGTTCCACGGCTGGCCCGGCGCTGTCAGCGGCATCAGCGCGACCTCCCCCCACAAGCCGATCTCGCTCGGGAAACCCGACAACTATCCGCGGGCGGTCGCGCAGGCGGTCGAGCTGCTGCTGGAGAGCGGCGTGGCCGGCCCGTTCGGCCTCGCGCTCGGCCCCGACCGGTACCGGGTCGTGATCGAGACCGCCGAGCACGGTGGATACCCGTTGCGCGAGCACCTTCGGGGGATCCTCGACGGGCCGATCGTGTGGGCGCCCGGGCTCTCCGGGGGGATCGTCGTGAGCCTGCGCGGGGGCGACTTCGTGATCGACTCGGGGCAGGACATCTCGATCGGCTACACCTCCCACGACGGCAGGGTCGTGGCGCTGTACCTCGAGCAGAGCTTCAGCTTCCACGCCGCCACGCCCGAGGCGGCCGTCGCGCTCACGGCCGGGGCGGCCCGGGCATCGGGGGCTCGCTGACGCCCGGGCCGGTGGCGTGGCCTACATCGCGCCGACGCTCACGCCCGGCTGCTGCTGGGCATGGGCGGTGAGCCGCTGACGACCGGGCCACGGCGCCAGGGCCTGCCAGCCGGTCCTCACGACCCTGGCGCCGCGAGCCGGGACCAGCGTGATGTGGTGGTTGCGGACCGGCTCGTCGGCCGGAACGTCGACCCGTAGCTCGGCCGATTGGAGGATCGTCCTCAGCACCACGCGCATCTCGAAGCTCGCGAACGCCGCCCCGAGGCAGCGCCTGCGACCGCCGCCGAACGGGATCCAGGCGTAGGTGCCGCCCTCGTCGCCGTCGAGGAACCGCTCGGGCTTGAACCGGTGGGGCTCGCTGAACAGCGCCGGGTTTTCGTGCATCAGTGTGATCGCCGGCATCACCGTGATCCCCGCGGGAAGCTGATAGCCGCCGAGGCTGACCGGCGCTCGCAGCTGACGCAACACGACGGGCAGGACCGGGCGCACGCGCAGGCTCTCCTGGACAACCGCGTCGAGGTAGCCGTCCTCGCCCTCGCGGGCGCGAGCCAGCGCGGTGGGATGGCGCAGCAGCCGCTCGAAGGTCCACGCCAGGCCGGTGGAGCTGGTCTCGTGACCGGCGACGAGCAGGGTCATGATCTGGTCGCGAAGTTCCTCATCGTCGTCCTGGCCGCCGGCGATCAACCGCGAGAGCACGTCCTGGCGCTCCGCGAGCTGCGGGTCGCGGCGGCGGTCGCGGATCTCGTCGCGCAGCAGGCGGTTGGCCTCGGCCAGCTTGGCGCGAAAACGGCGCCACGGCCCGACGCGGGCCAGGCCCGGGATCGCCCACATGGCCATGATCGTGGGGCTGATCCGCAGGCACTCCGGCAGTACCTCTCGTAGCGCCGTCGTGCGGCCCGGGTCGCTCACGCCGATCACAGCACGGAGGATCACCTCGAGCGTGATCGACCGAAAGCGGGGATGCAGCGGGAACGGCTCGAGCAGCGGCCAGCGCTTGACCTCTTCGGCGACGATCTCTTCGACGACCCGTCCGTAGGCCCGGACGGCCTCCCCGTGAAACGGCGGGAGCAGCGTCCTGCGGGCCTGGAGGTGCTGGTCCTCGTCGAGGACCAGCACGGACCGCGACCCGACGACCGGCGCCAGGATCCCGTTGCCCTCGCCGGCGTGGTAGACGGCCGGGTCGCCGGAGAAAACCTCTTTGACGAGCTCGGAGCCGTTGACGACCACAGCGGTGCCCCACGGCAGCGCGCGCATCGTGAACATCGGCCCGTAGCGGCGGGTGGCCGCGTCGAGGAACGGGATCGTGGCCCGCCACGCACGTAGGGTCTGCGCCGCCATCGGAAGCCGTGGGCCCGGGGGAAGCGAGACCGCCGCGTGCTGATCCGTGCCGGGCGCGTCGCTGCTCATCGCGGTCGTTGTACCCGCGAAGGCCCACCGATATTCGGCGTCGGGGCCGATCCGCCGTCGCGGGCCGATCCCTGCCACTGCGCCATGCCGAGCACGATCAGGCGCAGCTGACGCTCGGCGACCTGGAGAACACGCCGCTCGCCGAGGGGGTCCGCAGGGGGCACGTTGAGAAGCTCCTCGACCGTCGCGACCATCGTGGCCACCATCAGCGCGGCGGCCATGCCGAGGTCCGCCGAGCTCCACGAGCGAAGCTCCTGGAACCGGGCCAGGTCGGTTGCGAGCTCGCTCGTGATCAGGCGGATCTCGCCCCGGATCGCCCGCCTCAGCGCCGGCACCCCGCTCCCCCGCTCCCGGGCGATGAACAGGAAGTGCTGGCGGTGCTCGTGGACATGGCTGGCAAGAACCGCCACCGAGTTGCGGATGACCCCTTCGTAGTCGCCGCTCTCCCGGGCGCTGCGCAGCATCTCCCGCAGACGCGTGAACGACTCGTCGACGAGCGCAAAACCCAGCTCGTCCATGTCCTGGAAATGCCGGTAGAAGGCGGCCGGCGAGATCCCCGCCGCCCGCGAGACCTCCCGCAGGCTGAGGCTCGCGAACGGGCGGTCCTCGAGCAGCGAGAGCGCCGCCTCCAGCAGCGCTTCACGGGTCCTCTGCTTGCGCTGCGCCCGCGTCTCGGGATCGCGGGAGCGACGCGGGTGTCGAGTGTGCGGACGTGTAGCCATGCTCATCTCAGGGTAAACGCTCGTTCACCATGTGGTCACAATGCATCGCTCGACACAATATACATGTTCCGGTTGACAGCGGGACGCCACTCCGATACTTTCGGCAAACAAGTGTTTACTGAAATGCCCAGCCGCATAGCCGGCTCCGGCCTCGTCCGGGCACTGACCTTCCCGCACGGGCCCGAGCGCTTCCTCGAGCTCGTGGCGCCGCGGTTCGCGCTCGACGAGGTCCGCGCCGAGGTCATGCTGGTCGAGCGGCCGTCCCCCGGCTCGGTGACGTTGCACCTGCGCACCAACCGCAACTGGCCCGGCTTCCGCGCCGGGCAGTTCGTGAACGTGACGGTCGAGATCGACGGCAGGCGCCACACGCGCTGCTACTCGCCCGCGTGCTCCGAACATTGCGATGGTCGCGAGCTCGAGCTGACGGTGCGCGCCCACCCGCACGGGCTCGTCTCGAGCCACCTCAACGCCCGCGCCCGTGCCGGGATGGTGCTGGGGCTGAGCCGCCCGGCGGGCGAGTTCGTGCTGCCCGACCCGCGGCCGGACCACCTCCTGCTGATCAGCGGGGGCAGCGGGATCACGCCGGTGCTCGCGATCCTGCGCACGCTCGCGGACGAGGAGCACCCAGGGCGCATCACGTTCATCCACTACACGCAGCACAGGCGCGAGCACCCGTACAGGGAGCTGCTCGAACGCCTGTCTCGCGACCACCCCCGGGTCGGCGTGCACGTGATCGGCACCCGCGAAGGGGTCGCCCCGGGCGGCGCTCACCTCACGCGCCGCCAGCTCAGCACGCTCGACGCGGACTACCTGCGCGCGGAGGCATACGTGTGCGGCCCACCTGCGCTGATCGCCGCGGCCCGCGCGATCTGGGAGCAGGCAGGCGCGGAGCAGCGGCTGCACCGGGAGAGCTTCCTCCCCGTCACCGCTCCCGTGAGTGACGAGGGGGGCCGCATCTGCTTCACGCGTAGCGGCATCGAGGTGGCGTCCAGCGGCCTCAGCCTGCTCGAGCAGGCCGAGCGCGCCGGCCTCTCCCCCACCTACGGCTGCCGCATGGGCATCTGCCACACGTGCACGACGCGCAAGCTGGCGGGCCGGGTGCGCGACCTGCGCGGAGGAGAGCTTTCCGGGGAGGAGCCGCAGGACGTGCAGCTCTGCGTGTCGGTGCCCGCGGGCGATGTCGAGCTCGAGCTCTGAGCATGGCGAGCGAAAACCCCTCTACACCACAGGAGCAGATACGAATGGACGACCCACGAGCAACCCTCACGGCGGAACAGCTCGACGCGCTCGGCGAGGAGCTCGACGCGCTCCGCAAGCGCTTGATGGACGACCTCGGCGAGGCCGACGTCGCCTACATCCGCAACCTCATCAAGGCCCAGCGCGCGCTGGAGATATCAGGGCGGGGCCTGCTGTTCGCGAGCTTCTTCCCACCCGCGTGGGTAGCCGGAACCGCTGCCCTGTCGCTGTCGAAGATCCTCGACAACATGGAGATCGGCCACAACGTAATGCACGGCCAGTACGACTGGACCGGCGACCCCACGCTGGCCAGCAGCAGGTTCGAGTGGGACACCGTCTGCCCCGCCGACCAGTGGCGCCACTCCCACAACTACATCCACCACACCTACACCAACATCCTCGGCAAGGACCGCGACATCGGCTACGGGGTGCTGCGGATGAGCGAGCAGGAACCATGGCGGCCGAGATGGCTTGCAAACCCGTTGTACGCCCTCGCGTTGGCGACGTTCTTCCAGTACGGGGTCGCCCTCCACGACCTCGAGGTCGAGAACCTCGGCAAACGCGAGGCGCAGCGCCCGCGACGGGAGCTGCTCGCGGGCATCTGGAAGAAGGTGCGCTCGCAGACGCTGAAGGACTACGTGCTGTTCCCGCTGCTCGCCGGGCCGCAGGCGCCGCTGGTTCTGGCCGGCAACGCGACCGCGAACCTCACCCGCAACCTGTGGGCCTTCGCGATCATCTTCTGCGGGCACTTCCCCGAGGGCACCGTCGAGTTCGACGAGCTCGAGACGGCCGAGGAGACGCGCGGCGAGTGGTACCTGCGCCAGATGCTCGGGTCGGCGAACCTCACGGGCGGCCCCGTGTTCCACATCCTCTCGGGCAACCTCAGCCACCAGATCGAGCACCACCTGTTCCCCGACATCCCCGCCCGCCGCTACGCCGAGATCGCAAAGGAGGTCAAGGCGATCTGCGAGCGCTACGGCCTGCCGTACAACGCGGGGCCGCTGCACCGCCAGCTCGGCTCGGTGTTCCGCAAGATCGTGCGGCTGGCGCTACCGGGATCGGGCCCGGCGTCGCCCGCGTCGTCGCGAGACGGCGACGGCGCGCAAGGCGAGGTGGCGACTGAACCCACGCCCGCGCTGGCCGCCGGCTGAGCACCTCCGCAGGATGCCCGAGGCCGGCCTCGCCGGCGTCGGGTCAGGCGGGCCCCTCGAGCTCGTTCACCTGGCGCACGACGCGCCCGGCGCGGAGCTCGGTGGTCTGGAGGATCACGTATTCGAGCGGGTCTGCTTCGCTCGCCGGGACGTGTCGCAGGCGGGCACGGCGGACGAAGTGGCCGGGACCGGCCTCCTCGATCGAGAGGTTCTCGATCGAGCTCGACCGGAAGCGCCCGAGCTGTTCGATCCAGAACGCGAGCACGGTGTCGCGGCCCCGGAGCGGCGGGCCCCCGTACAGGGGCGGCGGGGGCACGTACTCGACGTCGTCGGCGAACAGCGCGAAGACGGCCTGCATGTCCGCCCGGTTGAAGGCGTCCCGGGCGCGATCGAAGGCGGCTTCCAGTGCACGTGTGCGCACGCTCCCGGGCGCGTGTGAGACGAGCCGGGCCACGAGCGCGGCCAGCGCCGGCGCGGCGACCTCGAGGCGGTCGGGCAGGGGCCTGCGAGCGCTCATGCGACGGTGGTCCCGATCAGCCGGTCAAGGCGCGTCGCGGCGGGCAGTCCCAGCAGCGCGACCGCGGCCAGCGCGAGGAACGCCGCCGTCGGCTGGTGCACGAGGCCCTGTACGAGCAGGGCGACGAGTATCCCGCCGAGGTTGCCCGCCAGCCAGATGATCGCGCCGGCGGTGCCGGCCGCGGCGCCGGCGAGCCGCTCGATCGTCGTCAACACGATCGGCAGCGCGGGCAGCAGGGCGATCCCCATCAGCACCAGCACGACCGCGCAG
>DATJBO010000089.1:0-14689 GCA_035515315.1 Solirubrobacteraceae bacterium | reverse complement strand
TACGAGAGGACCGGGATGAACGCACCTCTGGTGTATCTGTTGTCCTGCCAAGGGCATTGCAGGCTAGCTACGTGCGGATCGGATAACCGCTGAAAGCATCTAAGCGGGAAGCCGGCCTCAAGATGAGCTCTCCCATCCCCTCGAGGGAGTAAGACCCCTGGTAGACCACCAGGTTGATAGGCCGGATCTGGAAGGACGGTAACGTCTGAAGGAGACCGGTACTAATGGGTCGAGGGCTTGACGGATTTTTTGATCCCCGTAGTGGCTACTGTGCAGTTTTGAAGGACCGCCGGGGAGCGCGGTCTCTCGCCTTTTTCCGGTGGCTTTGGCGAGGGGGAAACACCTCTTCCCATTCCGAACAGAGCAGTTAAGCCCCTCAGCGCCGATGGTACTTGGCTCGAAAGGGCCCGGGAGAGTAGGACGCCGCCGGTTTTTCTCACCGCGGGGACGGCCGTCCACAGGACGGTCGCCCGTGGTGCCCTGCCCTCGCGGCGCTCCGCGGGCGCGCACGCTCGTGCCCGGTGGCCGTCGAGTCGACCGGGGAGAGGCACGGCTGGGAAGCCGGCCGGATCTCCCCGGGCCGGCGTGTCCGTGCGGGCCTCTTCAGCTTGCGCGCGTGCAGCGCCGCCGCCGTCGCGTGAGCCTCACCGGCTTCCTCCTGCCTGTCGACCTCCCAGTCGACACAACGGTCGTCCTCGAGCAGCAGAAATGAGCGGATCAGCTCAGCGGCGGCGAGCGCGCGCTGCGTGAGCGTTGATGTCCCTCGTGAGAACATGTGTTCGCAAGCTAGGCAGGGTCGCGGACAGAAGCTCCCCGAACGTGCGTACGGGGGGCCCAATGTAGAGAAAAATGGCTTTGCGAAGCCGTTTTCAACCTCTTGGAGCTGCAATGCGAGTTGCATCCAGGGGGCAGCGCGCGCAGGCCCCTCGGGCGGACCGGTCGCTCGCCGTTCGGGAAGGTCACGGGCTCTCCGGCTCGAACAAGACGTCAAGGAAATGGCTGTTACTCTCTCCAGGCGCCCCATCACGAGAACCATTCTCGGCTCCCGCCGGCGGCGCCCACGCGTAATGGAGAAGTTCGTCATCGAAGGCGGCGAGACCCTCGCCGGGACACTCACCCCGGCCGGGAACAAGAACGGGGCGCTCGCCATCCTCGCGGCGTGCGTCCTCACCGAGGACGAGGTGGTCCTCGAGAACGTCCCGCGCATACGCGACGTGGAGGCCATGCTCGCGATCCTCGACGCGGTCGGGGCGCGGGCTGAATGGCGCGGACCCAACGAACTCGTGGTGTGCGCCGCCGCCGTCCACACGGTCGAGATCGACCGCCACCTCGCCGAGCTGCTGAGAGCCTCGTTCCTGCTCGCAGGACCCATGCTCGCCCGCTTTCACCGCGCCTCGATGCCGCCCCCCGGCGGGGACGTCATCGGCCGCCGCCGCCTGGACCCCCACCTCGACGCCTTCCGGGCGATGGGGGCGACCACCGACTGCAACGGCGAGATCGTCCTGAGCGCCCCACACGGCCTCCGCGCGACCGACGTGTTCATGGACGAGCCGTCCGTGATGGCCACCGAGAACGCCCTCATGGCCGCGGCATTGACCCCTGGCACGACCGTGATCGGCAACGCCGCCTGCGAGCCCCACGTCCAGGACCTCGCCCGCATGCTCGTGAAGATGGGCGGCGACATCCAGGGCATCGGCTCGAACGTGATGACGATCAACGGCGTGGAGCGCCTTCACGGCTGCCACCACACCATCGCCCCCGACCACATCGAGATCGGCAGCTTCATGGCCCTCGCCGGGGTCACCGGCGGCGAACTGCGCATCAAGAACACCGTCCCTGGCGACCTGCGGATGATCAGGCTGGTGTTCGAGCGGGTCGGCCTCTGCTCGATCCTCGACGGTGACGACGTGATCGTCCCCGGCGGCCAGAGGCTCGTCGTCCAGGCGGACGTGGGGGACTACAAGAGCAAGATCCAGGACGGTCCCTGGCCCGCCTTCCCGGCCGACCTCACCTCGATCGCCGTGGCGCTCGCCACCCAGGCCGAGGGCTCGATCCTCGTGCACGAGTGGATGTTCGAGAACCGCCTGATCTTCACCGACAAGCTGATCCTGATGGGCGCCGACATCGTCCTCTGCGACCCCCATCGGGCGATCATCACCGGTCCCCGCAAGCTCCGCGGCGAGCGCGTCGAGTCACCCGACATCCGCGCCGGCATGGCGATGCTCCTGGCGGCACTGTGCGCGGAGGGCCGCAGCGAGATCGGCAACGTCCGCCAGATCGACCGCGGGTACGAGCGCATCGACGAGCGCCTGCGCGAGCTCGGTGCCCGCATCGAGCGCGTGGCCACCGAGCCCGTCCCCGCCTGAGGCCCGGCGACATCTTAAGCTTGGGAGGGATCTCATGATCCACCCGATTCCCAGCGGCACGCGTGACGTGCTTCCCGACGAGACGCGCGAGGTGCGCGCGATCACGGACACCCTCAGGGCCGTGTTCGAGCGCCACCGCTACGGCGAGATCTACACGCCCGCCCTCGAGTACGAGTCGGTCCTCGCGCGGGCCGACATGGCCGAAGCCCAGCCCACCTATCGCGTCTTCGACGAGACCGGTGCCGTGCTCGTGCTGCGCTCCGACATGACCGTCCCGATCGCCCGCGTGGTAGCGACCCGCTACGCCGCCAGCGAGCCGCCGCTGCGCTTCTGCTACTTCGCCCACTGCTACCGCGGGGTCCGTCCCCAGCGCGGCCAACCCCGCGAGCTCCTCCAGGCCGGCGTCGAGCTGATCGGCTCCCCCGCCCCCCAGGGCACCGCGGAGGTGCTCACCGTCCTCTGTCACGCCCTCGACGCCACGGGCCTGAAGGACTACCGCGTCGGGGTGGGCGACGCGTCGCTGTTCCCGGCCCTGATGGAGAGCCTGGGCGTGCCCCCCGAGGCCCGGCAGGGCCTGCTGGAAGCACTCGTCCTGAGGGACTTCGTGGGGCTCGGAGAGGCGCTCGAGCAGGCCGGTATCACCGGCGAGCCGGCCGAGCTGCTGGCCGGGGTGCCGCAACGGCGGGGTGGCCCCGAGGTGCTCGCCGACACCCCCGAGCAGGCCGAGGAGGCCGTCTCCGGGCTGCGCAGGCTCCACGAGCTGCTCGAGCCCGAGGTCGCCTCGAGGCTGATCTTCGACCTCGGCCTGGTGCGCAACATCGGCTACTACACCGGTGCCGTCTTCGACGTCTACGATCCCGCCCTCGGATCTCCGATCGGCGGCGGCGGTCGCTACGACGAGCTCCTCGGCCGCTTTGGCCGCAGCCTCCCCGCCGTCGGCTTCGCCCTCGGCGTGGACCGCCTGCACATCGCCCTCACGGGCGAGGAGCGGGGCACCGGGAGGGTGCTCGCCGGCGACCGCAGCGACGGCCTGCGCCCCGAGCGAGCCGCCGCCCGATGACCCCGCTGAACGGACTCACGATCGCCGTTCCCCGTGGCGCCCTGTTCGGCGACACGGTGGAACTGCTCGCCGGGCTCGGGATCGACACCGGGGAGCTGCAGTCCAACGAGCGAAAGCTGCTGTTCGAGGACGTGGGGGTGATCACCATGCGCCCCTCCGACGTCCCCACCTACGTGGAGGCCGGCGCCGCCGACCTGGGGGTCACCGGCAAGGACGTCCTGCTCGAGCAGACCGCCCAGGAGCCAGGCGAGCACGGCCGCCAGGTGTACGAGCTGCTCGACCTCGGCTATGGCCGCTGCACGATGGTGCTCGCCGGCAAGGCCGGGGAGGACACCGCCACCGAGTCCCTGCGCCGGCTCGGGGTCATGCGCGTCGCCACCAAGTACCCACGCGTGGCGGCCCGGCACATGGAGGAGACCGGCCGCCAGGCCGAGATCGTCGAGGTCAAGGGCTCCGTCGAGCTCGCCCCCCTGACCGGCCTCGCGGAGGCGATCGTCGACCTCACCGCGACCGGGACCACGCTCCGCGAGAACAACCTCGTGATCCGCGAGGAGCTGTTCACCTGCACGGCGAGGCTGATCGCCAACCCCGTGTCCCACAAGCTCAAGGCGGCGGCGGTGGACGAGCTCCTGACACGCCTGCGCGAGCTGCGCGGCGCAGCTCCCGCCTCCGGTCTCGCGGGCGGAGCCTGAGGTGCGCCTGCAGCGGATCGACGCCTCGGCGTTCGCCGAGCTCGGCGCCGACGCCGTCGCCGTCGCCCTGCGCGGGATGGTTCCCGACGCCGCCTCCGTGAGCGACGAGGTCCGCGTGATCATCGACGCCGTCCGCAGCGAGGGTGACGCCGCCGTAGCGGGCTTCACGCGCACGTTCGACGCTCCCGATGCGCCCGACCGCCCCCTGCGGGTCACCCAGGAGGAGCTCGACGCCGCCATCACCCTGCTGCCCCTCGAGCTGGTGGCCGGTCTCCAGGTCGCGATCGCGAACGTCGCCCTCGTGGCCGAGGCCGGGGTTCGCTCCGAGGGCGCCGTGTCGCTCCCCCAGGGCCAGCGGATCGCGTTGCGCGAGGTGCCCGTGTCCTCGGCGGGCGTGTACGTCCCCGCCGGTAGGGCCCCCTATCCGAGCACCGTCGTGATGGGCGTCGTGTGTGCGCGATCTGCCGGCGTGGTCGACGTGTCCGTGTGCGCCCCGCCCGGGCCCGACGGGGAGATCGATCCCGTGATCCTCGGGACCTGCCGGCTGTGCGGGGTGCAGCGCGTCTACCGGATGGGCGGCGCCCAGGCGATCGCCGCGCTCGCCTACGGCACCGCGAGCGTCGAGCGCGTCGAGGTGATCGTCGGCCCCGGCAACCTGTACGTGCAGGAGGCCAAGCACCAGCTGTCCCGGATCGTCGGCATCGACGGCTTCGCCGGCCCGAGCGACCTGCTGGTGGCCCTTGCCGCCGGATCCGGGCAGCGCGATATCGAGCTCGCGGCGCTGGACATGCTCGCCCAGGGCGAGCACGGCGAGGCCAGCCTGGTGGTCGCGACCTCTCCCTCCCAGGACGTGTGCGCGAGGCTGGCCGCCGAGCTCGAGCGGCTCGTTCTGGACCGGCCCACGGTGGCCGACGCCGCCTTCGGGATCGTCGCCGTCCCCGGACCCCGCGAGGCGATCGCCCTCGCCAACGCCTTCGCGCCCGAGCACCTGCAGCTGATCGGGGCCGAACTCGAGCAGCTCGCCACCCTGGTCACCAGCGCGGGCTGCGTGTTCATCGGCGCCGCCAGCGGGACGGCCTTCGGCGACTACGTCGCCGGCTCCAACCACGTGCTCCCCACGGCGGGAGCCGCCCGTTTCGGCTCGGGCCTCTCGCCCCGGCACTTCCGCCGCACGATGGCAGAGGTGAGGATCGGCGAGGCCGCGCCCAAGCTCGCCGCCGCCGGCGCTCCGATCGCGCGCGCCGAGGGCTTCGAGGTGCACGCCGAATCGATGGAGGCCCGCGCCGTCAGCGAGAATGAGAGCCCATGAGCCGTGCCGCGAGCATCGAGCGCAACACCGCCGAGACCGAGGTTAAGGTCGAGCTCACGCTCGAAGGCACCGGCGCGGGCGGCCGCAACACCGGCGTGGGCTTCCTCGATCACATGCTCGACCTGATGGCCCGCCACGGCCACCTCGACCTGTCGCTGACCGTCACCGGGGACCTGCAGACCGGCGCCCACCACACGGCCGAGGACACGGCGATCGTGATCGGCCGCGCGCTCGACGAGGCGCTCGGCGACAGGTCCGGGATCGCCCGCTACGGGTTTGCCGTCGTGCCCATGGACGAGGCCCGCGCGAGCGCCGCCATCGACATCTCCGGCAGGCCTTTCACGCTGTTCGAAGCCGACCTCCCGAGCGGCTCCACCGGCGGGTTCGAGCACGAGCTCACGGAGGAGTTCTTCAGGGCGCTCGCCACCAACGCCAAGCTGACGCTCCACCTGCGCGTGGAAACCGGCAGCAACGCCCACCACATGATCGAGGCGGCCTTCAAGGCGTTCGCGCGCGCGTTGCGCGCCGCCGTCGCCGTGGACGCCAGCGAGCAGGGCGTACCCAGCACGAAGGGTACGCTGGCGGGGTGAGCGAAGACGCCAGGATCGGCGACGCCGGCGGCCGGCTCGAGCTCGCCATCGTCGACTACGGGATGGGCAACCGCCGCTCGGTGGAGAAGGCCCTCGAGCACGTCGGGGTGCGCGCCACGATCACCAGCGACCCCGCGCTCATCAGGGCCGCCGGTGGGCTCGTGCTGCCCGGCGTGGGCGCGTTCCCCCGCGCGATGTCCAACCTCCGCGAGCTCGGCCTCGATGAGCCGGTGCGCGAGCTCGTCCGCGCCGGCACCCCGATGCTTGGCATCTGCCTGGGCATGCAGCTGGCGTTCGAGTCCTCCACCGAGCTCGGCGGGGCGGAGGGGCTCGGGCTGCTTGCAGGGGAGGTGCTCCCCCTCGACACCAGGGGCGAAAAGCTCCCCCACATCGGCTGGAACGAAGTCACCTTCCGTCACCCCGGCTCGCCCCTGCTCGACGGGATCCCGCAGCGCTGCGCCTTCTACCACGTCCACTCGCTGGCCCCAGTGCCCGCCGAGGAGCGGGACGTGCTCGGCACCGGCGAATACGGCGCCCCGTTCGTCACCGCGGTCCACCGTGACAACTTCTACGGGGTGCAGTTCCACCCGGAGAAGTCATCCGCAGCCGGCATCCGCCTGCTCGCCAACTTCGCCCGCATCTGCCTCGCCGCGCGGGCCCCCGTCGCCGGGTGAGGCTCTACCCCGCGATCGACATCCTCGATGGCAGCGCCGTACGGCTCGTCAAGGGGGACTTCGACGCCAAGCGCACGTACGCGAGCGACCCCCTGTCCGCCGCAGCGGCGTGGGCCGGGGCGGGCGCAGAGGCGCTCCACGTGGTCGACCTCGACGGCGCCCGGTCGGGTGAGCCCGTCAACCTCGAGCACCTGAAGCGGATCGCCTCCGAGCTCGGGCTGCCCGTCCAGTACGGCGGCGGGCTGCGCTCCAGGGACGCGATCGACCGCGCCCTCGCCGCCGGTGCCACGCGGGTGATCCTCGGGACCGCTGCGCTGAAGGACCCCCAGCTCCTGCAGGAGGCCCTCTCGGCGCACGGGCCCGAGCGGGTGCTCGTGTCCGTCGACGCCCGTGGCGGGCACGCCACGAGCGCCGGATGGACCGAGACGGAGACGCGCACGGCCGCGAGCGTGATCGCCTCGCTGCTCGCCGACGGCGTCGAGGAGATCGTCTACACCGACGTCGACCGCGACGGGATGCTCGAGGGCCCCGACCTGGAGAGCGTCCGGGAGCTGGCCGCTTCGCTCGAGGCCCGACTGATCTACTCGGGCGGCATCGGCCGCATCGAGGACCTGCGCGGCCTCGCCGGCCTGGGCCTCGAGAGCCTCACGGGCGTGATCGTCGGCAAGGCCCTATATGAGCGCCGCTTCACGGTCTCGCAGGCGAAGGAGGCGCTCGCGGGCTAGCGTTGGTGGCATGCACCTCAAGCGGGTGATCCCATGTCTCGACGTCGATGCCGGACGCGTGGTGAAGGGCGTCGAATTCGTCGACATCCGCGATGCCGGCGATCCCGTTGCCCTCGCCGCCCACTACGACGCCGAGGGCGCCGACGAGCTGATCTTCCTCGACATCACCGCCACCCACGAAAAGCGCGAGACGATCGCCCGACTGGCCCGCCGCACGGCCGACGAGGTGTTCATCCCCTTCACGATCGGGGGCGGGATCCGCTCCGTGGCCGACGCCCAGGCGGTGCTCGACGCCGGTGCCGACAAGGTGTCGGTCAACTCGGCCGCGCTGGCCAGACCGCAGCTGCTCGACGAGCTCGCCGCCAACTTCGGGGCGCAGTGCGTGGTGATCGCGATCGACGCGAAAGCCGTGGCCGGCGAGGACGGCCTCCCTGGCGGCACCGACCGCTGGGAGGCATACGTGGCCGGGGGGCGCTCGAGCAGCGGACGCGACGTGGTGGAGTGGGCCCGCGAGGCCGAGCAGCGGGGCGCCGGCGAGATCATGCTCACGAGCATGGACCGCGACGGAACCACCGCGGGCTATGACCTCCCCCTCACCGAAGCCGTCAGCGAGGCCGTCGGCATACCTGTGATCGCCTCCGGCGGGGCAGGGCGGCCGGAGCACCTCGTGGACGCCGTCGAAGCGGGCGCGGATGCCGTCCTGTGCGCCTCGATCTTCCACTACCGGCGCTTCACCGTCGCCGAAGCCAAGGCCGCCCTCGCGGATGCGGGCGTGCCGGTCCGCGTTCCCGTATGAGCGACGCGGCGGGCGTCCTGGAGCGGCTCCGCGAGCAGCCGGGCGGCGAGGAGCTGGCCACGCTGGCCAAGCGCCACCACGACGTGGCCCTCGTCGGCGGGGCGGTCCGGGATCTGCTCCTGGGCCGGTCCCCCAAGGAGCTGGACGTGGTCGTGTCCGCCGACCCTGGGCGCTTCGCAGGAGAGCTCTTGGCGATGCTCGAGCTCCGCCGGGAGGGCACCCCGATCCTCACCCTTCACGACCGCTTCGGAACCGCAGCGGTGGTGTGGTCGGCCGGAAGGATCGACGTCGCCAGGCGCCGCGCGGAGCGCTATCCGGTGCCCGGAGCGCTGCCGGAGGTCCGCCCGGGCAGCGACGAGGAGGACCTCCTGCGCAGGGACTTCACCGTCAACGCCCTCGCCGTCCCCCTGTCCGGCCCCCGCACCGGGAAGCTGGTCGCGGTCGATCACGCCCTCGCCGACCTCGACGCGGGCCTGCTCCGGGTCCTGCACGACCGCAGCTTCATCGACGACCCCACCCGTCTGCTGCGCCTGGCCCGCTACCGCGCGAGGCTGGGCTTCGACGTCGAGCCACACACCGCGGTCCTGGCGGACGAGGCGCTCCGGGCGTGCGTGCTGGAGAGCGTCTCCGGCGGACGCCTCGGCGCCGAGCTGCGCCTCGCCCTCGAGGAGCCCGATCCGCTCACCGCGTTGAGGTCGATGGGGGCGCTCGGTGTCCTGACGGGGCTGGGGCTGGCCCCCGATCTCGATGAGCCGCTCGCGCGTCGCGCGATGGAGCTGCTCCCCGCCGAGGGCCGGATCCCCGAGCTGCTGCTGGCAGTGCTGCTGTTCAGCAGCATCCACGGCGGCGGCGAAGGTGAGGAGCTGCTCCTGAGGAGTCTGCTCGATCGGCTCGAATTCGCCGCCGGTGAGCGCGATCGGGCACTGCGAGCCGCGCTCGGAGCCGGGTCGCTGGCCGATCGGATGGCGCGATCCACCCGCCGCTCGGAGCTCTACGAGGCCCTCTCGGGCTGGGATCCGGAGGCGGTCGCCCTGGCGGGCGCGCTCGTCCGCGTGCCGGAGGGCGACACCGCCGCCGACCAGGCCCGCCTGTGGTTCGACGAGCTGCGCCACATCCACCTGGCGATCACCGGCGACGACCTGCTGGCGGCCGGCGTCGCCCCGGGTCCGGAGATCGGGGTGCGCCTGGAGGCGGCCCTCGCCCGCAAGCTCGACGGCCGGCTCGACGGGGCGGGCGCCCCCGCCGAGCTGCAGGCGGCCCTCGAGGACGGGACGTGAGCACATCTCGCGCCCAAACGGCGGGCGGCCCCGAGCTGCGCTACGAGCTCCCCGGCGCCGCCGTGCTGTTCACCGACCGCTCCCACGGCAGCTTCGCGCTGCCCGCCGACGCCGCGGACGGCACCCTCGCCCGGGCGGTGCGCGAGCGCGCGCTGGGGCTCACGCGAACGGCCGCACTTGTGGCCCGGGGGCGACAGGTGCACGGCTCGACGGTCACGCGGATCGCCTCCGGGGAGATCGCGGAGGGCGAGGGAGCGCACGCGAACGGTCCCGCCGACGGGCAGGCGACGTCGGTGGAGGGGCTCGCGGTGATGGTCGTGAGCGCGGACTGCCCGCCCGTGGCCGTCGCCGGCGCCGGAGCCGTGGCGATGCTCCACTGCGGGTGGCGGGGCCTGGCCGCGGGCGTGGTCGAGGAGGGGGTCCGGGCCGTGCGCGAGCTCGCCGCCCCCGGACCGCTGTCGGCGGTGATCGGACCCGGGGCGGGACCCTGCTGCTACGAGGTGGGTCCCGAGGTCCACGAGGCCCTCGGAGTGGAGCGTGAGGACACCCGGATCGACCTTGCCTCGGTGGCGCTCTCGAGGCTGGCGGCTGCGGGGGTGGGCGACGTCCGCCTCGTACAGACGTGCACGATCTGCGACCCGCGCTTCTATTCCCATCGCCGCGAAGGTGCCCGCGCGGGCAGGCAGGCGGGGATCGCTTGGTTGACCTGATCGCGGGCCTGGACGCCGGCCGTGTGCGGGAGAACCTCACCCGCATCGAGGAGGAGATCGCGGTCGCCGCCACCCGCCGCCCGCCGGCGCCCGGGGGGGTCGAGCGCAGGCCGGTCGAGGTGCTCGCCGCGACCAAGTACGTCTCGCTCGAGGACCTCCCCCTGCTCGCGCAGGGCGGCGTCCGGCTCGTGGGTGAGAACCGCGCCCAGGACCTCGAGGCCAAGGTCCGTGCCCACGGCGGGCTGTTCGAGTGGGACTTCATCGGCCAGCTCCAGAGTCGCCGGGTCCGCCAGGTCGTCCCGCTCGTGCGGATGATCCACTCGGTCGCCTCGGAGTCGGCGATGCGCGAGCTCGGGCGCCACCGCGAGCGCGCCCGGCCGGGGCTGAGGATCATGATCGAGGTGGACCTCGCGGGCGAGGCCACGAAGGCGGGGGTGGAGCCCGAGGAGCTCGACGCGATGATCGCCCGCTCGCCCTTCCCCGTGGCGGGGCTGATGACGATGCCGCCGCTGTCGGAGGAGCCGGAGGACAGCCGCCGGTGGTTCTCGGCCCTGCGGCGACTCGCCG
Source organism: Solirubrobacteraceae bacterium (assembly GCA_035515315.1). Classification (GTDB taxonomy): domain Bacteria; phylum Actinomycetota; class Thermoleophilia; order Solirubrobacterales; family Solirubrobacteraceae; genus Palsa-744. The sequence continues at coordinate 3,923 of DATJBO010000089.1, read as the reverse complement.
ACGAGCGGGGACTCGCGGAGCTCTCGATGGGGACCTCCCAGGACTACCGCGTGGCGGTCGAAGAGGGCGCCACCGTGGTGCGGATCGGGACCAGGCTGTACCGGTAGCCCCGCGGTAGGAGTAGCCCCAACGGCCGGGGGCGCGGACCGCCGGCGGCGCACGAGCGGCAGATCGGCGCCGCGGCGGGCGCATCGGCGCCCTGCCGCCCGGCAAACCACTAGCATCTGCAGGGAATTCGTCTCCGCGGCCGAACACGCATCTAGATCGATGTCCCTTCGCGACTCCTGGCACAGCGCGCTCGTGTACTTCGGCTTGGCCGAGGAGTATCCGGACGACTACGCCGAGGAGGCGGGGCCGGAGACCGAGATCGAAGACCGCTACCGCGAGCGGCCCAACGTGCGCCGGCTGCGCCGCCGACGCGACGAGATCGACGACATCTTCGCCGACGAGGACGAGCCCGAGACCGGGCGTCGCTCCGGGCGCGGGCGCCAGGCGAGCGTCCTGCGGTCGGTGGGCAACGGCAACGGGGACGTCAGGGTCCACCTCGTGATCCCGAAGTCGTTCAACGACGCCCAGCAGATCGCGGACAAGTTCAAGGACTCGATCCCGGTGATCATCAACCTCCAGGGGGCCGAAACGGATCTGTCGAAGCGCCTCATCGACTTCGCCTCCGGGCTCACCTACGCGCTCGACGGCGGCATGCAGCGGATCGCTGACAAGGTCTTCATGCTGACCCCGAGGAACGTCGAGATCTCCGCGGAGGAGCGCGCGCGGCTGATCGAGAAGGGCTTCTTCAATCAGTCCTGAGGCACCGAGCACCGGCGGAGGTGCTGACAGCTTGCGTATCGGCCTGATCGGCTGCGGCAACATGGCCCGCGCCCTGGCCCGCGGCTGGGGCCGTCCGGTCGTGTGCTTCGACCCGCTCGCCGAGCGCGCCCGGCGCCTGGCGGAGGAGCTGGGCGGCCGGGCGATGGGCAGCAACCGCGAGGTCGCCGAGCACGCCGACCTGCTCGTCCTCGCCCACAAGCCTGCCCAGCTGCGTGACGTCGCAACCGAGCTGGGGGAGGGGGCCGCCGGCCGGGCGGTCGCATCGATCCTGGCGGCCACCCCCCTTGCGGACCTGCGAGCCGCCTACCCCGAGTCGACCGTCTACCGCTTCCTGCCCTCCCTCCCGGTCGAGGTGCGCCGTGGGGCGATCGTGCAGGCGCGCGGCTCCGGAGGCGCAGCGGAGGGCGCCGCCGGCGGCGCCTCGACCGGGCTCGACGAGGCCGTCACCGCGCTGTTCGGCGAACTGGGGATGCTCGTGGTCCTCGACGAGTCGCTCGTGGACGTCGCGATGGGACTGATGTCGTGCGGCCCGGCGTACGTGGCGCTGGTGGCCGAGGCGCAGATCGACGCCGGCGTGCGCCGCGGGATCCCCGCCGCCCAGGGCGCCCCCCTCGTGGTCGAGACGCTCGCAGGGACGGCCGAGCTGCTGCGCTCCCGCTCCTACGACACGGTCGCCGTGAGGCGGGAGGTCACCTCCCCCGGCGGCGTCACCGCGCGCGGGCTGGACGCGCTCGAGCGCGGGGGGGTCAGGGCGGCCTTCAGCGACGCACTCGACGCCGTCCTGCGGTAGCGATCCGATGGTGCTCGCAAGCACACGCACGGACATCGCCGACTTCCTCTCGACGGTGATCTACGTGTACTCGCTGGTGATCATCGTGTACATCATCACCAACCTCCTGTTCGCTGCCGGGCTGAGGCCCCCCTACTCGCGCACGGGCGACGCGATCCTCACCTTCCTGCGCGAGGTGAGCGAGCCGTTCCTGCGCATCTTCCGTCGCATCCTGCCCTCCTTCGGCGGGTTCGACTTCAGCCCGATCCTCGCGATCTTTGCCCTCGCGATCATCAACAGCGTCGTCGTCCGGGGCATCATCCACGGCTGAGGGACCGGTGGACGGCAGCGCCGATCGCGTGGCCGGCGCCGAGCATGCGGCCGGCGCCGAGCATGCGGCCGGCGCCGAGCATCCCGCCCTGCGCGCGTGGCTGTTCGTCGCGCTCGTCGCCGCCGTGGTGGTAGGTGTGGATCAGCTCAGCAAGCACCTGGTCGAAACCTCGATCGTGCGGGGGGAAGAACGCAACGTGCTCCCCGGCCTTGAGCTCGTGAACACCCGCAACCAGGGCGTCGCGTTCGGCTTCTTCCCCGGCAGGCACATCGGCGTGACGATCCTGATCGCGATCGCGCTGGTGGTGCTGCTGGTGTACTTCGCCCGTCACGTCACCCGCCCGCTGATCTGGCTGCCGACGGGCATGCTGCTCGGAGGCGCGATCGGCAACATCCTCGATCGCATCCGCCACGGCCAGGTGACCGACTTCGTCAAGCTGCCGCTCGGCTGGCCCCCCTTCAACCTCGCCGACGCGTGCATCACCGTCGGGATCGTGCTCCTCTTCCTGGTCGCCGAGCAGGGCCGGCGAAGCGACCATTGACGGCGGCGGACTCCTTCTCGATCGTCCTCGAGGACAGCGAGCTGCTCGTGATCGACAAGGGGCCCGGGGTGGTCGTCCACCCAGGCAGAGGCCACCACGATGACACCCTCGCCCAGCGCCTGGCTCCGCTGCTGGCCGGCGGCGAGGCCGAGCGCGCCGGCATCGTGCACCGGCTCGACCGGGACACCTCCGGCCTGCTCGTGGTCGCCCGCACCGAGGAGGCCCACCGGCGACTGCAGCGGGCGATCTCCGAGCGGCGGGTGGAGCGCGAGTACCTGGCACTCGTCGAGGGCCGCCCCCCGGCGCGGACGGGCACGATCGAGGCCCCGATCGGCCGCGACCCGCGGGTCCGCACACGGATGACGGTGGGCGGTGCCGGGGCCCGCGAGGCGCGCACGCACTTCACGCTCGAGCGCTCCCTCGACGGCTTCTCGCTGCTGCGGGTGCGGCTCGACACCGGGCGCACCCACCAGATCCGCGTTCACCTGAATGCGATCGGCCACCCCGTGTGCGGCGATCCGGAATACGGACGGCCCGGGCTGCTGGGGCTCGAGCGCCAGTTCCTGCACGCCACCCGCCTCGCCTTCGAGCACCCCTTCACCGGGGAGCGGATCGAGCTCGAGTCGCCCCTGCCCGCGGACCTGAGGGCCGCGCTCGAACGCGCCGAAAAGCTATCCTGAGGGACACGAAGCAAGTCCTCGACCCGCGCGGTCAAGGATCGCGGCCCTGCCCGCCACGGCGTCGACCGCCGTCTCGGGTCCTGCGAGCCCCGCGCGGAGACGCAACCGGAACATAAAGGGAGGTAGCCCGTGCCTGAAGTAGGCATCCCGGAGCTGCTGGAGGCCGGAGTCCACTTCGGCCATCAGACGCGCCGCTGGAACCCAAAGATGCGCCGCTTCATCTTCGGCGAGCGCGGCGGCATCTACATCATCGACCTGCTCAAGACCCAGGCGGCCCTGAGAGCCGCCCAGGAGTTCGCGTCCACTCTCTCCCACCGCGGCGGGACGGTCCTGTTCGTGGGCACCAAGAAGCAGGCCAGCGACACCGTCAAGGACGTCGCCGAGGCGGCCGACATGCCGTACGTCAACCACCGCTGGCTCGGCGGCCTGCTGACCAACTTCCACACGATCAACCAGCGCATCCGCCGCCTGCACGACCTCGAGCGCTACGAGGCGGAGGGGCAGCTCGCGCTGCTCCCCACCCGGGAGCGGATGGCCGCACAGGCCGACCTAGAAAAGCTGCGGGCGAACCTCGGGGGCGTGAAGAACATGCAGCGGGTCCCCGACGCGATGTTCGTGATCGACCTGAAAACGGAGATGATCGCGGTCAAAGAGGCCCAGCGGCTGCGGATCCCGATCATCGGGCTGGTGGACACCAACTGCGACCCCGACGGGATCGACTTCGTGATCCCCGGCAACGACGACGCGATCCGCTCCTGCGCGCTGATCACCCAG
>DATJBO010000088.1:0-3131 GCA_035515315.1 Solirubrobacteraceae bacterium | reverse complement strand
GGGGCGGATCATGTTCCCGCTCGCCGACATCCGCGGCAGGGTGCTCGGCTTCGGCGCCAGGGCCATGCGGGAGGACCAGCGGCCCAAGTACCTGAACACCGCCGACAACGCCATCTACCACAAGGGCTCCCACCTGTTCGGGGCGCACCTCGCGCGAGCCCACGCGGCCCGGGCGGGGGAGGTGATCCTGTGCGAGGGCTACACCGACACGGTCGCGCTCCACCAGGCCGGGATGCGCAACGCGGTGGGGCTGATGGGGACCGCGCTCACCGACGAGCAGGTGGCCGAGCTGGCGCGGATGGCGCACACGGTGCTGCTCGCGCTCGACGCCGACAGCGCGGGCCAGGAGGCGATGCTCCGCTCCGCGCGCGTGGCGGCCAAGAGGCGTCTCGAGCTACGGGTGGTGGAGCTGCCCGAAGGGACCGACCCCGCCGAGCTGATCCGGCGGCATGGCTCCGAGGCGATGGCACGGGCCGTGGAGGAAGCCGTGGCGTTCATCCGCTTCCAGGTCGAGCGGGTGCTGCAGGACGGCGACGACTCGAGCGCGGAGGGTCGCGACCGGATGCTCGAGGAACTGCGCCCGCTGTTCGCCGAGCTGCCGGAGAGCGCGACGCGGATGGAGCTCACGAGGCTCGTCTCCAACCGACTCGCCCTGCCCGACCGTATCGCCGAGAAGGCGCTGTCGGCCGGCGGCGGCGGCTCGGGGGCGCGCCCGGGTGTGCGTGCGGCCGTGCGGCCGGCGGCAGCAGGGGAGGGGCGCCCTCCGATGAGCGCCCCCGCCGCGGACGCCCCCCAGCAGGAAGGGCCGGCGGGGGACCTGCAGGCACGCGAGGAGACCGAACGGGCCTTTCTCGCCCTTTGCATCGCCTCCCCACAGGAGGGGGCGGGTTTGCTCGAGGCCATGGACCTCGAGCAGCACTTCGCGAGCCCGCTCGTCAGGCGGGCGGCAGCCCGGCTGCGGGCCGGGGGCCTCGCCGACCCGATCAAGGACCCGCCCGGGGCGGTTGCGCTGGAGGACGATCCGCAGCTGAAGGAGCTGCTGGCGGAGCTGATCGTGGGGGCCGGGAGGGAGCACCCCGACAGGGCGATGCTCGAGGTCCAGCGCCTGCAGCTCGAGCTCGCCGGAGTGGAACGCGAGATCCAGCGGGCGAGGGGGAGCGGGGGCGGTGAGGTCTCCCGTCTCGCCCGACGCAAGGCGGAGATCAAGCACGAGTTCGACCAGGCCAACGAGCGGGTGCTCGAGGAGAGCGGCAACAGCACAGGGTGACGATCGCGTTTCGTCTCAGGCGCGGAGGAGACTGGCGTGATGGAGCGCGAGCAACTCGAAGACCTTCTGACCGTACGGCGGTGTTGCCACCACGGCTTGGTTGAGTTCGGACCTCGACCCGACGGCGGCAGCCGCTGCCTACGCTGCCGCGCGGAGGCCGTGACGAGGCCGGCGTTGCGGTGCCACCCATGTGAGGCCCGGGCTCCTAGAATCTGCCGCGGCCCGGGCGATCCCGGGTAGCCCAGTCCGGGGTAGCTCAATTGGCAGATGCGCTCGGCTGTTAACCGAGAGGTTGTGGGTTCGAGTCCCACCCCCGGAGCTTCATTTCAGGCCGGTGAGGGCACGTCCACCGGCTTCGCGGTGAGCACACGGCCCTCGAGCCCGGGCCACCACGGAGCGTCCCCTGAGACCGACAGCGGGCGCATGCGCACGAACGCCGATTCTCTGTGGAAGGGCTCGCCCACGTGCGACTGGACCGCCCGCCGGTGTCCGTCCGCGCCCGCCCCGCCGATGTAGTCGCGCAGCCCCGCGAGGCTCCGCCAGATCGAGAAGGTCGCCACCATCCGTGGCGGCCGGGCGAGCCCGGTCGAGGCGAGCATCGCTCCGTCGCTCAGGGCGTCGCGCTCGGCCCGCGCGCTCGCCCTCAGAAAACGAACGAGCTGAGACGGGCGCAGCTGACCCAGCGTGAGCCCCGCGGCGGGCTCGTCCATGTCCATCGGCAGCTCGTGGCCGGCCAGCGTTCCGAGCCCCGGCCAGGATCCCACCATGCGGGTGGGCTGCATGCGCATCTGCCAGCCGCCGGCCAGCATCGAGCCGGCCGCGTGCTCCTCGAGGAAGCGGTCGAGGGCGTCCTCGTGGCTCCAGAACGCGAACGCTCCGATGCGGTGATGGTCGGGGCGGGGGAGCAGGTGCTCGGAGAGACGGGCCACGAGCACGACGTCTCCGGCGATCACGCCCGGAACCCGGCTCACCCTCCCCCTCAGGAGAGCCCGCAGCGCATCGGATGGGCGGGCCTCGTGGATGTGAAGTGAAGCGATCACGGTGATCCCCTCCCGAGCATTTGTTACCATTGGGTATACCATATGGTAACAAATGCCCCTCAGACACGAGGCCCTGCTCAGGAAGAAGGCGCCGCCCAGGACCGAAGCTCCGCTCGGGACCGCGGGTCCCGCCTGAAGGGACCCGAGCGCCGGGAGCTGCTCGAAGACGCCGCCGCGCGCCTGTTCGCGCAGCACGGCTACGAGGCGACCACGGTCGAGCAGATCTGCGCGGCTGCCGGTGTCAGCAAGCCGATGCTCTACCGGCACTTCGATTCCAAGCAGGAGCTCGCCCGCAGGCTGCTCGAGCGGCGCCGCGACGAGCTCGCGACCGCGCCGCTGGACGAGTTCGTGCGCCGCCCCGACGCGGGCTCGCTGCGGGCCATGACCGATAGCTGGTTCGCCCACGTGGAAGCCAACCCTGACAGCTGCCGGTTCCTGTTCCGCGACATCACCGGGGACGCCGAGCTCGAGCAGCTGCAGCAGGAGCTGCGCCACCGGCAGCGCTCGGCCGACGTCGCGCTGCTGCGCGAGCTCGCTCCCGGTATCCCCGAGCACGAGCTCGAGCCGCTGGGCGAGGCGATACGCAGCACACTGTACGGCGTGGCGCTGTGGTGGCTGGACCACGAGTCGGTTCCGCGCGAGACCGTCGTGGACGCGATCTTGCGCCTCACGAGCGGCCTCGCCGGCGTCCACACACCGGGAGTCCGGGAGTGACCGAGTCAACCGGACCGCCCGACCGATCGCCGACCGGGAGGGCCCACGCTCCGTTCGCCCTGTGGAACCGGACGGGCAACCGGCTCGTCGCGGTGCTGCTGCGCTCGCCG
>DATJBO010000087.1:0-2971 GCA_035515315.1 Solirubrobacteraceae bacterium | reverse complement strand
TCGTGGGTGGCTCGGTCCCGAGCCGCTGCGCAAACGCGGCGAGCCATTCGTTCGCATTCATGGCCGACCGGACTCTAGTTGGTTGCGTCTTGCCGCGATCCGCCATCCCCGTGCTCGATCGCTGACCGACGCCGGGGCAATTGGTACATTTGTACCAATATGATCGCAGCGGCTCCCAGCAGCGCCCGACCCCGGGGAGCGGCCCGCAGAGACGCGCTGCTGGACGCGGTTCTGCGGGTCGTCGCCGACGAGGGGGTGGACGCCGTCACGCACCGGCGCGTCGCCGAGGTGGCGGGGCTGCCGCTCGCCTCGACGACCTACTGGTTCGAGTCCAAGGAGCACCTGCTGACGGCGGCGCTCCAGAGCGCCGCCGAGCGCGACATCGCGCGCCTGCGCGCGTTCGTGCATGAGGCCCCGAAGCCCGCCGCCGACCCGCTCGCTCTGGCGGTCGGCGCGATTCTCGGCCCGATCGAGAACACAGGTCAGACCAGCCGTGGCTGGCTGCTCGCGACGTACGCGCTGATGCTCGAGGCCGCACGCCGGCCGGCGCTGCGCGAGGTGACGATGCGCTGGACCGAGGCCTACCTCGGGGCGCTCGCGCCGCTGCTCGCCGCGGCGGGCTCGCAGCACCCGCGGGCCGATGCGGAGCTCCTGCTCGCGGCCGCCGACGGCCTGCTCCTCGAGCAGCTCGCAGCCGATGATGCGACGGCCAAGGCGCCGCAGTCAGGCGCCGCCGACCAGTTCAATCTCACCCCGCGGCTGCGGCGGCTCGCGGACGCGCTGGTGAAGGCGTGACCGCGCTCCGATCCCGCCGCCCGCGCCCAGAGCGGCGCGAGCTCGGCACCAAGGCGCCGCCGTCAGGCGCCGCCGGCCATCATGCGCACGGTCGTCTTGATCCGCGTGCTGCTCGGCTTCGAGTCGGTGCTGTATTCGGTCCTCACCCCGGTGCTGCCGCACTACGCGCACGCTTTCGGGGCATCCAAGCCCGCGATCGGCGTGCTCGCGGCCTCCTACCCGGCGGGCATGATCCCGGGCTCGCTGCTCGGTGGGTGGATCGCGACCCGCACGGGGGTCCGGCGCACCACGGTGGTCGGCCTGCTGCTGTTCACCGCCTCGATCGTCGCGTTTGGGTTCGGCTCCGACATCGCGGTGCTCGACGGGCTGCGGTTCGTCCAGGGAATGGCGTGCGGCTGCATCTGGGGCGGCGGCCTGGCGTGGGTGATTGCGATCTCGCCCCCAGGCCGGCGCGGCGAGATGCTCGGATCGGTTCTCGCGTCGGCGATCTTCGGCACGCTGATCGGCCCGCTGCTCGGTACGGTGGCGGTGGCAGCCGGGACGGGGGTCGTGTTCGCGTGCGTCGGCGGCGTGTCGCTGGCGCTGACGGCGTGGACGCTGCAGCACCCCGAGCCTCCCCGCAGCCGCGCTCGGCGCCGGAGCGCGGCTGCGGGTGCTGGCACGAGACCCGAGCATCGTGCTCGGGTGGTGGCTGATCCTGCTCGAGGCCTGCACGATCGGGGCAACCGGCACCTTGCTGCCGCTGCGGCTGTCGCGGTTCGGCGCCTCGGACGTGGCGATCGGCGTCACGTTCGTGCTCACGTCGGTGCTGGCCCTGCTGGTAAACCCCGCGGTTGGACGCCTCGTCGATCGCCGCGGGGCCCTGCTTCCGCTGAGCGCCGGCCTCGGCGCGATAGCCGTTCTGCTCCTATTGCTGCCGCTGCCGCGATCGCCGTTGGTGCTGGCGGCGCTGACCGTGCTCACACTGGGCGGACCGCTGACGGCGTTTGGGCTGCCGGCAATCTCGATCATGACCGATGCGATCGAGCGAATCGGCGCCGCGCTCGCGTTCGGCTCGATGCTGTGCAACCTGGCGTGGGCGACCGGCGAGACGATCGGCGCGCCCGCAGCGGCGAGCGTGTCCCGAGCGACGAACGACGCAGTGCCGCTGGCGGCCCTGGCGGCGCTGATGCTGGCGACGCTCATCGCCGGCGTCTTGGGATTGTGTCGGCGGCGCCTGACGGCGGCACCTGACGGCGGCGCCTTCAGCTCGACTCCGGCGTCGCGCTGGTGACGTCCAGCGGCTGATCGCCAAGCGTCTCGTCGTGAATCTCGGCGACGCCGACGCCCGGGTCGGGCAGGACGCGCAGCGCGTCGGCTGGAAGGTCCACCTTGACGGGCGTTCCCTGGCTGTAGGGCACCGCCGGCCCCTCGTTGCGCACGAGCGCCTGAAGCGCTGAGCCGGTCGCGAGGCGGACGTAGATGTGCGTGGTCGAGCCGAGGAAGACCAGGCGCTCGACCATCCCGGGCACAAAGTTGACACCGCCCGTTTCGTACGGCTGCACGTGGATGCGCTCCGGTCGGATCGCGAGCTTGACAGCGCCTGTCGCGTCGAGCCGGCCGGCCCGCGCCTCGAGGGTGAATCGCCCAGGCGCAGGCGGCATGGTCCCTCTCCGTTGCCGCCTGGATCGACGCGAGCGTCCATCAGGTTCGACACGCCCAGGAAGTCGGCGACGAACGCATAGGCGGGCTCGTTGTAGACCTCTTCCGGGGTGCCGAGCTGAGCGATGCGCCCGTGGTTCATGACCGCCAGGCGGTCGGACATCGTGAGTGCCTCTTCCTGGTCGTGGGTGACATACAGGAAGGTGATTCCCACCTGCTCTGCAGTTCGCCCAACTCGACCTGGAGCGTGCGGCGGAGCTTGGCGTCCAGCGCGCCCAGCGGCTCGTCGAGCAGCAGGACCGACGGACGCAGCACGAGCGCCCGTGCCAGCGCGACGCGCTGCTGCTGGCCGCCGGAAAGCTGGTTCGGACGCCGCTTCTCGTACCCCGACAGCTGGACCAGCTCGAGCGCCTCCGCCACCCGGCTGTCCCGCTCGGCCTTGGGCACCGACTTGTACTTCATGCCGAAGACGACGTTCTCGGCGACGGTCAGGAACCGGGAACAGCGCGTAGCTCTGGAAGACCGTGTTGACGTT
>DATJBO010000086.1:0-3741 GCA_035515315.1 Solirubrobacteraceae bacterium | reverse complement strand
GCGTGAGGATCCGGCAGAGGTTGCTCCAGCCGCGTCCGTCGCGGACCAGCAGCGTGAGATGGCGGGAGGGCCCCTCGCCGCAGAGGACATCCACCTCGGCGCCCTGGATCGCCCTCACCCCGTGCTCGGGGGCGGCCTGGGCCAGCTCCATCGAGCCGCTGACCGAGTTGTGATCCGTCAGCGCGAGCGCGGTGTAGCCGAGCTCTGCCGCCCGGTGGGCGAGCTCGTCGGGCAGGGAGGCCCCGTCCAGGAAGGAGTAGGCCGAGTGGCAGTGGAGCTCGGCGTATGGAGGGGTCGGCGCCGGCATCCTCGCACGCTGCCGTCAGGCGCTCTGGCGGAACCAGCCGCCGGAGCACAGGTCGTGGAAGACGACGACGTTGCGCCCGTTGCACCCCACCAGCTCCCAGTAGCGGCGGCGCAGCGGCTCGGCCGTCCACCAGCGGTCCTCCACCAGCCAGGACTCGCGCAGCGACTGCATCCGTTCGCCGTCCACCTCCGCCGGCGCCGGCCCGCTGCAGCGCACGCGGGCGGGCCGGGGGCGGTTCAGCGCGCGGGCGCTCACTCCGGGATGGGGGTCAGCACGACCCGCCGCTCGGGGACGCGCGAGGCGGGATCCACGCACACGGCGCGCAGCGCCGCCTGCCCCCCGGCCAGCGAGCGGACCTGCGCGAGCGCCTCCCGCAGCAGGGCGGCGCGCGCGGCGCGCCGGGCGCTCCAGGCACGGGCGTCGCGGTCCTCCAGCACCCCCTGCTCGGCGATCGGCGCCCCGAAGCACTCGACGCTCAGGCCCAGCCTGCAGGCGGGACCGGGGAGCGCGAGCAGGCGCACCGACAGCGCCAGCCTGATCCGCTCCGCGTCCGCCAGCGCCTGGCGGAACACGACGCGCTCGCGCCAGCCGCCGCCGGCGGCCAGCTGCGCCGAGAGCACGACCGTGCGCAGCGAGCGGCCCGCCCGTTGGGGCCGTGCCAGCAGCCGGCGGACGAGCACCCCCAGCACCCGCCCCAGCGCCAGCCCGCTGCTGGCGTCCCCCACCTCCAGCGACTCCTCGAGGCGCTCCTGCACGCGCCGTGGCGCCGGCGGGCGGTCCTGCCCGCGAGCCAGCCCGTGGGCGAGGACCCCGGCCTCGCCGAAGCGGTCGCTCAGCGCCGCCCGCCCGAGCCGGGTGAGCTCCCCGAGCGTGCGCACGCCCAGCCGGGCCAGGGGCTCGGGCAGCATCGCGGTCTGCTCGCGGTAGCCGAGCAGCCCCACCGGCTGCGTGGCCAGCCAGCGCCGGGCGTGCTCGCCCTCGAGCACCAGCGGCCGGCGCGAGGGGGCCGCCAGCGCGCACGCCAGCGCACAGAAACGCGTCGGGGCCGCGCCGATCCGCACGGGATGGGCGACGGCACCCCGGGCGAGGGCGCCCCGGGCGGCGGCGCCCCGGGCAGCGGCGAGCGTGGCGGCGAGCGTGCCGTGGAGCGCCCTCAGCCCGTCCGCCTCGAAGTAGGCGAGCCCCGGGCGTGCCGGCTCCACGGCCGCCCCGATCGCCTCGAGTGCCTGCAGAGCCGCCTCCCACTGCTCGGCCACCCTCACCGGGTCGGCGGGGAGCAGCACGAGCTGCGGGCAGCGTGCCAGCGCCTCCCCGAGCGCCATCCCCCTCCTCACCCCGCTCGCTTCGGCCGCCTGGGAGACCTCCCCCACCCCGGCCGTCCCGGCCCCGCCGCCGCGCCCGGTGCCCGTCGGCGGGGCCACCGCCAGGGGGCGTCCGCGGAGCGTCTGGGGACCCACCTGCGAGCCCTCCCCGGCCGCCACCAGGAGCTCGAAACGCGGGAGGTGCACGCACACGACCATGCGAACATATGTTCGCATACGGCCGTCCGCGGGTCAATCCATCGTGAGGGGGCCCTCCGCCGAGCCGCTCAGGAACTGGCGGACGAATTCGTTCTCCGAGGAGAACATCCGCTTGGCGTCGCCCGCCTCCACGATCCGCCCGCGCCACAGCAGCGCGATGTACTCGCCGATCCGCCGCGCCGAGGCGATGTCGTGGGTGACGACGATGTAGGTGCCCTTGTAGATCGAGTGCATCTCCTGGATCAGCTCGCACAGCAGAGCCGTGCGCACCGGGTCCAGGCCGGAGTCGGGCTCGTCGAAGATCACCACGTCGGGCTCCATCACCAGCGCCCGTGCGAACCCGGCGCGCTTGCGCATGCCCCCCGACAGCTGCGAGGGGGCGTCGTCGATCGCCGCCGACAGGCCCACGTCGGCGAGGCGCTGGGTGACACGTTCGCCGATCTGGGTCTCCGACAGGTCGGTGTGCTGGCGCAGCGGGAAGGCGACGTTGTCGAACACCGACATCGACCCGAACAGGGCGCCGTCCTGGAACAGGACCCCGATTTTGCGCCGCAGCGCGAGCAGCTCCGGCATCGTCAGCGTGGGCACCGACTGGCCTTTCACGACGATGTTGCCCGAGTCCGGGAACATCAGCCCGATCAGATGCTTGATCAGCACGCTCTTGCCCGTTCCCGAGGGGCCGAGCACGACCGTGATGGTGTCCTCCGGGAAGGCCACGTTGAGCCCGTTGAGCACCGGCACCCCGCCGAGGCGCTTGTGGACGTCCATGCAGCGGATCGACCAGCGCTCGTCGTCGGGCTCGCCCAGCAGGTCGAGGTCGGCGGCGTGGTAGCGATAGTCGTCGGTGGTGCTCATTTTTCGGGGAAGGTGACGTGCGGGAACTGGCTCGTCTGCCCGTTGTAGCTGAACGGGCCCTGCTGCCTGCACCCGGGCGCCGGCACGTCGTTGGTGGTTTCGGGCACGTTGGCGACTTTGAAGGCCTGGATCTGGGTGATCTGTTCTTCGATTTCCTTGGTGGGGGTTTCGCCGGGGGCCGCGCTGATCGACGGCGCCCCGCCGCTGCAGTTGGTGGCCTGGAACACGGGCAGCCCGCTCGCGAGCTGGTTGTAGGTGCCGGGCAGCGGGTAGGCGTTGCTGCGTCCGGTTTCCACCTTCGAGGGATACACGGCGAGGCTTTCGGGGCCCAGCACCGACATCGTGGTGAGGTAGTGGAGCTTGGGGCCGTGCTGGTTGCGGACCGCTTCGATGTTGCCGTTGCCGAGGCTGCCCTGGGAGGCCGCCGTGATGTTGGCGAAGAACGCCTGCAGCTCCGGCACGTACTCGCCGGTGAACTGCAGGAAGGGGTCGAGGTTGTGCAGCACCGGACGCAGGTTTTCGAGGATCGGGATGGTCAGGTCGAGCGTCTTCTTCACCTGCGGCAGACCGACCTTCGCGGCCTTCGTGAGGGGCCCCAGCGAGGTGAGGAAGTTGTTGAACTGGGGCGCGAACGGTTCGGCGGCCTTCAGCAGCGCCGAGAGCTTGCGCTCGGTCACGGCGAATTCTTCGAAGTACGGGTTGGCCACGGCGGCGAATTTGTCGGTCGCTTCGAGGGCCACCTTCGAGTTGTGCTCGAACGGTGGCAGTTCGCGGAACGCCTGGGCGAAGGCTTCACTCGCCTGGGAGGCGGCGTGGAAGGTGTGTTCGCCGTTGACGATCAGCCCTTCGAGCTGGTGGTCGCGGCTGGCGAGCGCGTTGAACACCACGCCGGTGTTGTGGACCACCTGGCGCAGCGCTCCCTCCTGGGAGGCGAGGATGGTGAGCAGGCGGTTGGTGTGTTCGACGAACGGTTCGAGCACGGCGAAGTCGGAGTTGATCTGTTCGCCGCGGCCGTGGATGGCGACCGCCACCGACTGCTGCCACACCTGGAAGTATTTT
>DATJBO010000085.1:0-7291 GCA_035515315.1 Solirubrobacteraceae bacterium | reverse complement strand
CGATCGCCTCGCGCCCGTCGGGTGCGATGCGCACCTCGTAGCCCTCCATGCGCAGGGACCGCTGGAGCGCCTGGGCGATGTCCTCGTCGTCCTCGACGACGAGCACGCGGGGGCTGCGGGCGAAGTCGGTCATCGATCTTTATCTAAAGGCCTCGGTGTAAAGCGATGGTAAGCCCCACAGGCAGGTTACGGGCAGGTGGCGTCGAAGTTGCGCACGATGCCGGCGACACGCAGGAGATCCTCCTCCGCCTCGCGCGGGCGCGCGCGCAGCGCCTCGTCCAGGCGCCGTAAACCCGCCAGGCGCCGCTCGCGGCCGGCGCCGCTGACGCGCCTGCGGGGAGCCATCGCGCGGCTGCGCTCGCGCACGCCGCTGCTCGGCGAGCGGGGCCGGGAGGTGCTGGCGCTGGCGCTGCTCGCCTGCGGGCTGTACCTCGTGTTCGTTATCTACGGCGGGTGGGACGGCGGACGCGCCGGCCACGCCCTCACGGTCGCGCTCGGATGGATCCTCGGGCGGGCGCGCGTCTTCGCGCCGCTGGCGCTCGTGGCGGCGGGCGTCACGCTGCTGCTGGGCCCCGCGCTCGGGCTGCAGCGGTCCCTCCGCGGCGGCGCGAGCTGCCTGTTCGCCGCGCTCACGCTCGCGCTCGCCGCCGGCACGCTGGGGATCACCTCGGGCGCCGGCCCCTCCTCGCAGGCGTGGACCTCCGCCCACATGCAGAGCCACGGCGGCGTCGTCGGCGAAGCGCTGTTCCGGCTGGCCAGCCCGCTCGTGCAGGGGTTCGGCGTGGGGATCCTCGTGGTGTTCCTCGCGATCACCGGGACGATGCTGCTGACGGGATCCTCGCTGGGCGGGTTGCTGCGCGGCGCCGGGCACGCGCTGGCGGGTGCCGGGCGCGTGGCGCATGGCCGGCACCTGGCCGGCCGCGAGGACGGGGGACGGGGCGCCGATGGCGACCGGTCCGGGACACCGGCCGACGAGCACGCGTTCCCGGCGCTCACCCACGCCGCAGGCGCCTCCGGGGCGGTGGGGCTGTGGGAGGACGAGCACATCCCCGAGCCCGAGCCTTCGCAGGCGTTGGGAGTGCTGGGCGCGGCCGGGCAGGAGGTCGCCGCGGTGGAGCCCGAGCCGGAGCCCGGGCCGCAGGAGCACGCGGAGGAGGACGCCGACGACTCGGGTGCCACCTTCACGCCGGCGGGGGCCGACGGCGAGGAGCTCACGCCCCGCGGGCGCTACCGCGCCGCGGTCACCGACGACCCGGAGTTCGTGTGGGAGCTGCCCGATGCGGGCGCGCTGCTGATCCGCTCCGGCCGCGAGGCCGACCGCCCCGACACCGCCGGGCAGGAGCGCACGGCCCGCAGCCTGGTGGAGGCGCTCGGCCACTTCGGGGTGCAGGCGAAGGTGATCGGGACCGTGGCCGGTCCCCACATCACCCGCTACGAGCTGCGCCTGGCCCCGGGCACGAAGGTGGGGGCCGTGGCCAAGCTGAAGGACGACCTCGCGTACGCGCTCGCCGCCACCGACATCCGCATCCTCGCGCCGATCCCGGGGAAGCAGGCGGTGGGCGTGGAGGTGCCCAACGCGCAGCGCAAGATCGTGCGCCTCGGGGACGTGTTCGGGGAGCCCCCGCGCGACTCCTCGCCGCTGACCGTGTGGCTGGGCAAGGACGTGGCCGGCAAGGCGATCGGTGCGGACCTCGCGAAGATGCCCCACCTGCTGGTGGCCGGCACCACCGGCGCCGGGAAGTCGGGCGCGATCAACGCGATGCTGTGCAGCCTGCTGCTGCGCTGCACGCCGCACGAGCTGCGGCTCGTGCTGGTCGACCCCAAGCAGGTCGAGCTCAACCACTACGAGTCGATCCCGCACCTGCTGACGCCCGTGATCACGAGCCCCCGGATGGCGGCCAACGCGCTCGCCAACCTGGTCAAGGAGATGGAGTCGCGCTACGGGATCATGTCGCTGGCGCGCACCCGCAGCCTGACCGAGCTGAACAAGGCACGGGCGCGCCGGGGGGAACCCCCGCTGCCCTACATCGTGTGCGTGATCGACGAGCTAGCGGACCTGATGATGGTGGCCCCCGCCGACGTGGAGGACTCGATCATCCGCCTCGCCCAGAAGGCGCGCGCCGTG
The DNA here is from genome assembly GCA_035515315.1 of Solirubrobacteraceae bacterium. Taxonomy (GTDB): domain Bacteria; phylum Actinomycetota; class Thermoleophilia; order Solirubrobacterales; family Solirubrobacteraceae; genus Palsa-744. The sequence continues at coordinate 5,166 of DATJBO010000085.1, read as the reverse complement.
GGGATCCACCTCGTGCTCGCGACCCAGAGCCCCCGGGTGGACGTGATCACCGGGATGATCAAGGCGAACGTCCCCTCGCGGATCGCCTTCGCGGTGTCCTCGCAGACCGACTCGCGGGTGATCCTCGATCAGAACGGCGCCGAGTCGCTGCTCGGGCAGGGCGACATGCTGTTCAGCCCGGTTGGGAGCTCGCGCCTGCAGCGCATCCAGGGCGCCTACATCGACGAGCCCCAGATCGCCAAGCTCACGGAGCTCTGGCGCCGGCAGGGCGAGCCGGAGCTGCGCGAGGAGCTGCTCGAGGAGGTCGAGCCGGCCGAGGGGGAGGGGCCCCGCGACGAGTTCGACCCCGACGAGGACCCCCTGCTGAGGGACGCGATCGTGCTCGTGGCCGAGATGCAGACCGCCTCGACCTCGATGCTCCAGCGTCGCCTGCGGCTCGGATATACGCGTGCGGGGCGGATGATCGACATGCTCGAGAAGCGCAAGGTGATCAGCGGATATGAAGGATCCAAGCCGCGGCAGGTGCTGATCACGGAGGCCGACCTGCCGCACCTGCTGGCCGAGCTCGACGAGCCCGCTGCCACGCTCAGCGACTAGCCTCTTCCGGCGAGATGCCCGAAATCGGTGCCACGCTCCGCGAGGCGCGCATGCGCGCGCGCATCGACGTCTCCGAGATCGAGGCCACGACCAAGATCCGGGCCAAGTACCTGCGTGCGCTGGAGAACGAAGAGTGGAGCCTGCTGCCCGGGCCCACGTTCGTGAAGAGCTTCCTGCGCACCTACGCCGACGCGCTCGGGGTCGACGGCAAGGCGCTGGTCGAGGAATACCGCCTCTCCCAGGAGCACCAGGGAGAAGGTCCCGGCGAGCCGATCGTCCCCAGCGGCGAACGGCGGCGCTCGCGCAGCCCCTCCGGCTCCTCCTCGCGCGGGTACACCATCGCGGTCGTCTCGATCCTGGCCGTGATCGTGCTGCTGGTCGTGCTGCTGGCCACCAACTCGGGCTCGAAATCCGGCACCGGCGGCTCCAACCACGCGGCCACCGGGCAGCACACCCGCACGGGCGGCTCGACGGGGAGCACCCACGCGGCTCGCCCCCGGGACGTGGACCTCTCGCTGCACGCGAGCTCCGTCGTGTACGTGTGCCTGCTCGGCGACGGGCGCAAGCTGATCCCGGGCCTCGAGCTGCAGCCCGGCCAGACGACCCCGACCTACCATGCAAGGCGCTTTGAGGTCACGCTCGGCAACAGCGGGGTGACGATGGTGATCGACGGCAGGCCGCGGACGGTCCCGGCCTCCAGCGAAGCGATCGGCTACTCCGTGACCAGGGCCCGGGGGCGACACACGCTGCCGGCCGGAAGCCTCCCGACGTGCCGGTGAGTGACAGCCCCGGGGCCCGCGCCGGGATCGTGGTCACGGGCACCGAGGTGCTCACCGGTCGCGTGAGCGACCGCAACGGTCCCTGGCTGGCCGACCGGCTGCGGGAGCTGGGCGTGCAGCTGGCCTTCACGACGATCGTGGGGGACCGCGCCCGCGACATGCACGAGGCGCTCTCGTTCATGGCCGGCCACGAGCTGGACCTGGTGATCACCAGCGGCGGGCTGGGGCCCACGGCCGATGATCTCACGGCGGAGGTCGTGGGCGGCTTCCAGGAGCGGGACATGGTGCTCGACCCCGCGGTGGAGGAGCGCATTGCCGAGATCCTGCGCCCGCTCGCAAAGCGCTTCCCCCACGTCGACATGGAGGCCGTGCGGGCGGGGAACCGCAAACAGGCGACCGTGCCGCAGGGCGCCACCGTGCTGGACCCTGTCGGGACGGCCCCCGGCCTGGTGGTGCCGCCGCCGGCGGGACGCGAGCGCCCCACGATCGTGGTGCTGCCCGGACCGCCGCGGGAGCTGCAGCCGATGTGGAGGACCGCGGTCGCCAGCCAGGCGATGAAAGCCGCCCTCACGGGCGCCCGCCGGGTGGAGCAGCGGATGTTGCGGCTGTTCGGGATCCCCGAGTCGGAGATCGCCGAGACCCTGCGCGTGTCCGAACGGGAGGGGGTGGAGCTCGACCGGCTCGAGATCACCACCTGCCTGAAACGGGGCGAGGTCGAGGTGGTGAGCGTGTTCGACCCGGCCGACGAGGGGGTGTACGTGCAGTTCGAGGACGTCGTCGCCCGCCGCCACCCCGACACGCTGTTCTCGAACGACGGCACCACCGTGGACGTGCAGGTGGCGGCGCTGCTGCGCGGCGGCGCACCGGGCGGCGCGCAGACGGTGGCGACCGCCGAGTCCTGCACCGGGGGGATGCTCGCCGCCCGCCTCACCGAGCTGCCGGGCTCCTCCGACTACTTCAGGGGCGCGATCGTGGCCTACGACAACCAGGTCAAGGTCGGGGTGGCGGGCGTCGACCGGGCCCTGATCGAGGCCCACGGCGCCGTCTCGGCCGAGGTCGCACGTGCGCTCGCGAAGGAGGCCTGCGAGCGGCTCGGGTCCGACCTGGGCATCGGCGTCACCGGGATCGCCGGCCCGGGGGGCGGCACCGCGGAGAAGCCGGTCGGGCTGGTGTGGCTGAGCGTGGCACGGGCCAGCCGCCACGGCCTGGGCGGAGGCGAGCAGCTCACGCGCAAGGTCGAGCTGCCCGGAGGCCGCGCCGACGTGCGCGACCGAGCCACGACCGTCGCGATGCACCTGCTGCGGCGCGTGCTCAAGGGGGAGGCCGCGAGGGGCGGATGAGCGGGGGTGCCACCGCGCGGCTGTTCCTGGCCGTGGACCCTCCCGAGCAGGTTTGCCTCGAGCTGTCGAGCTGGGCGCGGACGGTGGCGGCCTCGCTGCCCGGGGAAGCCCGCGGGCGCTCGGATCCCGATGCGGGGCGCGGCGCGAGGCGTTCGGACGTCGCCCGCGGACGCCACGGGCGCGATCCCCGGCCGCAGCTGCGGGTGCTGCCCGCCGAGGCGCTCCACATCACCCTCTGCTTCCTCGGCAGCCGCCCGGTGGAGGAGATCGACACGCTCGTCGCGGTGCCCTGCGCGAGCACGACCGAGGTCGGAGAGCTGTCGGTGGGAGCCCCGCTGTGGCTGCCGCCGCGCCGTCCGGGGAACCTGGCGGTGGAGATCCACGACGAGGACGGCGAGCTCGAGCGCCTGCAGCGGGAGCTGGCGGGGGAGCTGGAGAGGGTGGTGGGGTGGGAGCCCGGGCGGCGGCGCTTCAGGGCCCATCTGACGGTCGCACGCGTACGCGGCAGGGAACCCCTGCTCGCAGGCCCCGGAGACCCGGCGGCGGTGCCCGTGACCCCCGCGCTGCGCTTCCAGCCCGAGTCCGTGACCCTCTATCGCTCGTTCCTCGAACCTTCCGGGGCGCGCTATGAGGCGCTCGCCTCGCGGCCGCTGGGCCGCATCACCTGACCGTCCGGCGGTCACCGGGACGACCCGTCGGCGATCGGCCCGACCCCGGTCATTCCGGGTCTGCCGCGCCGTCGTACGCCCGTCCAAAACCGTCGTCCCGAGCTCCGGCCGGCGCCACAATGCGCGGATTCGGGGAGGAGCGTGCGCCCGTCCGAAGCGCATGCGGCCCGCCATTCATCCGCCCGAGACCGGGAGGCAAGGATGCTCGCGCAAGAGATGTCTGCGCACCCGCGCAGCTCGAGAGCCGTCGGTCGTTCCGTCGCCGCAGCCGCAGCCGTCGTGGCCTGTGCCTTCGCGCCCGCAGCCGCGAAGGCGGCCGATCCCCCCGCGAACATCCCGCTCGGGTCGATGCCCGCCGCCTGCTCCCAGGAAAGCTCCGCCGAATGCCAGCGGTGGCTGCTCTCGAAGCTGAACGCGGCCCGGGCGACCCTGGGCCTCCCCGCCTACCAGCTGCCGGGTGACTTCCTCACCCTCTCGGCGGACAGGCAGATCTTCATCCTCTCCGACCTCGACCGCAGCGCCTACGGGTACACGCCGATCTCGGGATTGAACATGGCGCTCGACGAAGCCGCGGCGGCGGGCGTGCGAAATGGAACCGACCCGCTTCCGCCCTCCGCCGAATCGCCATGGCGTGGCTTCGGATCCGATTGGGCGAGCACCGGGCCGCTGCTCGCCTACTACCTGTGGATGTACGACGACGGCTATCCAGGCCCCAACCTCGACTGCTCGCGCGCCGGCGCGAGCGGTTGCTGGGGCCACCGCCACGTGATCCTCGGCGAAGGGCTGCCGCTGCCCCAGCCCGAGGTGCTGGGGGTCGCCACCAGCCAGGGCACGGGCGGGCGGTCCGGGACGGCCTTGATCGTGAGCTCCCACTCCGGGGCCACCACCTACTACACGTGGGCTCAGGCCCAGAGCGAAGGGGCCGGAAGCGGGACGGGTGGGGATGAAGAACCAGAACCTCCGCCGACGCCGACGCCGACGCCGACGCCACCGGCCACGGGTGGGGAAGAAGAACCAGAACCTCCCCCGACGCCCCCGACGCCGCCACCGGCCACGGGTGGGGAAGAAGAACCAGAACCACCGCCGACGCCGCCACCGGCCACGTGCAGCCGCATCGGGGGCGCCGCCCGGTTGAGGGTCCCGGGGCTGGGCGGACGCGTCTCGGACCAGCTCTCGACCTCGCTCTCGGGCAGGCAGACGATGCGCGCGTCGATCGCCTACCCCGCCGTGGGCGTCGTGCGGCTGAAGGCCCTGAAGAGCGCGAGCTGCACGGTGACGAGCTCGGGACGCGAGTTCCACGGTGTGGGGAGCGCCAGGGTGAACGGCGTCGGCGGCTACACGGCTTCCTTCACGTTCTTCGTGGGTCCGGCCAAGTCGACCTTCAGCCTGCAGGTGACGAGGGGCTCCGCGCTCCGCCTGCGCATCGCGGGGATAGCCCTGCGGGGGTCGGGCGAGCTCATCTCCTAGAGCCTCGTTTGCGGCTTGCTGGTGCCGCTTTTTGGGAGCAAATTCCGTCCGAGGAGCGCAATACATTGCTCGCTCCCTATCCGACCCGGAGGAAGCAGCTATGCCCGTGACTGAGCAGGAGAAGGCCGCCAAGGCGCGGGACGCCGCCCTTCAGGGCGCGCTCACGCAGATCGAGCGCGAGTTCGGCAAGGGCTCGGTGATGCGGATGGGCGACGAGGGCGCGGCGGTGCGCTGCGAAGCGATCCCCACCGGGGCGCTGTCGCTGGACCTCGCGCTCGGCATCGGCGGGGTCCCCCGCGGGCGGATCGTCGAGCT
>DATJBO010000084.1:0-9653 GCA_035515315.1 Solirubrobacteraceae bacterium | reverse complement strand
GATCTGGGCGAGCGCGGACCCCTCCCGCCAGCGGCTCGCGGACTGGCTGGCCGCGGTGACCGCGGGCGTCGTTTTGGTGCCGCCTTGAGGGGTCGATTTGCCGCTGCCGGCCCCGGTGGTGGGTTCGTTCTTGGGTTCGTTCTTCGGTTCGCTTTTTTCGGGGGGCGTGTAGGTGATGAGCACGTGGGGCTGGATGCCGGCGGGAGCCGTCGTCGCGCTGCCGCCCGCGGACACCAGCGAGGAGCCACCGCCCCCGCCGCCCCCGCCGGCGGAGAGGCCGCCTCCCCCACCGCCACCGCCGTACACACCGCCGCCGCCGCCACCGCCGATCGGACCGCCCCCGCTGCCGCGCGGAAACACCCACGGCGAGGACGTGATGTCCGGCTGGGTCGCCGCGGCCGCCCTCCGCGCCCGCCCTGCGCACCCGATTCGGGCGTGTCGGCGGGCGTCGCTAGCCTGCCCCTCGTGAGCTCACAAGTCCCCGAGCCGGGGCCGGCGGCCCAGCCGGCAGCCGCCGAAGGGACGGACGCCACGCGGCGCACCCGCCTGGCCAACGAGCGGACCTACCTGGCCTGGTGGCGGACCGGCCTCGCGTGCATCGCGGTGGGCCTGGGGGCCGGCAAGGTGGTCCCGCTGCTGGGACACCAGGAAGTGCGCTGGCCCTACACGGTGGCCGGCGCCGGCTTCACGGTGCTCGGTGTGGCGTTCATCGTGTTCGGCCTGCTGCGCCAGCGCGAGGTCGAGCATGCTCTGGCGCGCGGGGAGTTCGCCCCGCCCAGCCATGGGCTGGTACTGGCGATCACGTTCCTCGGGGCGGCATTGGGGGTCCTGCTGCTCGTGGTCGTGATCGCCACGAGTTGAGCCGTCGGCGAGCGAGCGCCGCCGGCGCAAGGGCGGCGAGCGTTTGGCGCTTGGCCGCGAGCGTTCGGCGGCGTGGCCCCCGGAGGGCGTTGCTAGCATGCCCGCGCTCGTGGACTCGACAAACGTGGAAATGGCACGCGCGGCGATGGAAGCGTTCAACGCGCGCGACCTCGATACGTTCGATCGCTGCGTGACGGACGAATTCGAGTGGGTCACGCCCACCGCGTCGAATGCCGAGCCGAGGACCTTCCGCGGGCGGGACGGGATCCGCGAGTTCTTCGAGTACGTGTCGAACTGGGCGACAGTGGAGGCCCGGGTCGAGGAGTGGCGTGACCTCGGCGACGAGGTGTTTCTGATCGGCGAGGTGTTCTGGCGAGGCCACCACCCCCAGCTATTCGAAGTCAGCTGTCCGCTGCTGTCGTTGTGGTCGTTCGAGGCGGGCAAGCTCAAGCGGATCAACAGCGCGATGGCGCAAGAGCCGCTGACGGCGACTCCGGCAGCCTGAGCTCGCACAGCTGCCGTGCCCGCCGACGAGCCGCAGCCGCTGCCGAACCCCGGCCCGCCGACGCAGGAGGACCTGGAGCCCACGGCCTTCATCGACACCGCCAGCGACGCCGTGCGCGAGCTGGTGGCAGAGGCGAGCGCGGGCGCATCCGGAGACCAGGAGGTGGCGGCGCGGCTGTTCAGGACGGTCCGCGACCGCATCCGCTACGACCCGTACAACACTCCGCCCGACCCGGCCGCCTACCGGGCGAGCTCCGTGCTCGAGGCGGGAAGCGGCTACTGCATCCAGAAGTCGGTCGTGCTGACGGCTGCCGCGCGGGCGGCGGGCATCCCTTCTCGCCTCGGCTTCGCCGATGTGAGAAACCACCTGCAGACGCAGCGGCTGCGCGATGCGATGGGGACCGACCTGTTCATATGGCACGGCTACAGCACGATGTTCGTGGGCGGGCGCTGGACGAAGGCGAGCTGTGCCTTCAACGCCGAGCTGTGTGAGCGGTTTGGCGTTGCTCCGCTCGAGTACGACGGCACCGAAGACGCGCTGCTCCATGGGTTCACGGGCGACGGGTCGCGCTACATGGAATACGTGCGGGAGCGGGGCATCTACACGGACCTTCCGCTGCAGAGCTTCCTGTCTGACTTCCGCGAGCTCTACGGGGAGATGTGAGGCGGGCGTTGCGGGGCAAGGCGGCGTTCCCCGGTCGGCGGGGGCGCCTCCGCTCGCCCAAGCCTGTCAGTGGGCGTGCGAACCGTGCGGCCCCAGCCTGAATTCGCCGAAGCCGAAGTCCTGGTTGCAGGTCATCGTCCTCCGTGTGTCCCGGCACGAGAGGCTTTCGGGAAACACGATCTGCTGGCTCGTGGGCAGCGTTTCGCCGCGAGCTTCGACGGAGACGTGCACGGCCTTGGCCCGGCCCTTCGGATGCAGCCGGTAGGTGCGCCGCCGCGAGACCAGCTCGCAGGTCACCTGATTCGGGCTCGGCGTCCACACGCAGCGGATGTTGCCGCTGGGCGTCGAGAAGTGGCACGGCCTGTGGGCGCTGCCGGGAGCGCTGCAGGCGTGGTGGACGGCTGCCGATGCGGCGAGCGACGGCGGGGTGGCACACGCCAGGGCGGCTGCCGAGACGCAGATGAGCGCGTGGGCGGAGAGTCGCACTGGGCTACCCCTCCGCCACCGCGATGTACTTCGTCTCCAGGTACTCCCCGATCCCCTCGAACCCGCCCTCGCGGCCGAAGCCCGATTGCTTTACCCCGCCGAATGGGGCGGCCGCGTTGGAGACGACTCCCTGGTTCAGACCCACCATCCCTGTCTCCAACCCCTCACACACGCGTAACGCGCGGTTCAGGTCGCGCGTGTACACGTAGGCGACCAGACCGTACTCGGTCCGGTTCGCGGCCGCAAGCGCCTCCTCGTCGGTGGAGAAGGTGGCCACCGGGGCCACCGGCCCGAAGATCTCCTCTTTGAGCAGCCTTGCGTCGGCGGGCACGTCGGCCAGCACGGTGGGCTCGTAGAAGTAGCCCGGGCCCTCCATCGCCGCGCCGCCCAGCAGGGTCCTCGACCCCCGTTCTCGGGCGTCGTCCACCAGTTCGCTCACCTTCTCCCGCTGCTTCTCGTCGATCAGCGGCCCGACGTCCACGCCGGGTTCGGTGCCTCGTCCCACCTTCATCGCCCCCAGCCGCTCCGCGAGCCCGTCGGCGAACCGCTCGGCGATCGACTCGTGGACGTGGAAGCGGTTGGCGGCCGTGCACGCCTCCCCCACGTTCCTCATCTTCGCCAGCACCGCCCCGTCGAGCGCCGCGTCGAGGTCCGCATCCTCGAACACAAGGAACGGCGCGTTGCCGCCGAGCTCCATCGAGACCCTCAGGATCTGGCACGCGGACTGTTCGATCAGCGTCCGGCCCACCTCGGTCGAGCCGGTGAAGGACAGCTTGCGCGTCCGCGGGTCCTTCAGCAGCGGCTCGATCACCGCGCCGGAACGCCGGGAGGTGATCACGTTCAACACCCCTCCCGGCAGGCCCGACTCCTCGAGGATCCTCGCCAGCGCGAACATCGACAGCGGCGTCTGCTGGGCCGGCTTGATGACCATCGTGCAGCCCGCCGCCACAGCCGGGGCGATCTTGCGCGTACCCATCGCCGTGGGGAAGTTCCAGGGCGTCACGAACACGCACGGGCCGACCGGCTGGCGCATCGTCAGGATCCGCCCTTTGCCGGTCGTGTTGACGAGGTAGCGGCCGTGGATGCGGACGGCCTCCTCGGAGAACCACCGCAGGAACTCCGCCGCGTAGAGGATCTCGGCCCGCGACTCCGCCAGCGCCTTGCCCATCTCGAGGGTCATGATCAGGGCCAGCTCGTCCGCCCTGTCGGTCATCAGCTCGTAGGCCCGGCGCAGGATCTCGCCCCGCTCCCGGGGCGGGTGGGCCGCCCATTCGGCCTGCTTGTCCGCCGCCGCCGCGAGCGCCGCGAGCGCATCCCCGGGCTGCCCGTCGGGCACCTCCACGAGCGTCTCCCCCGTCGCGGGATCCTCCACCGGCAGCCATCCGCCATCGCCCGCGGGCCTCCACTCTCCACGGATGTACAGGTCTGTGGGGACCTGCTCAAGGACGGTGCGCTCCCGGTCGAGGACGCTCATCGTGGCAACACCCCGGAGCGCCCCTGCGCGCACCTCACAAGGACGATCGGAAGGCACCGCGAACGGATGCGCGGCCCGGGCTCGGCACTGACGACACCCACGCGTCCAACGTATCACCGCGCCTCCAGAGCGCCCGTCCCATCGGGGTCGGCGCATGGACGCACGCGGGGACGGCCGCCCGCCCGCCGGCTGCTGGCGCTCACGGCGGCGCTCGTGGGTCTGGCGGTGTGCGCTCCGGCGGCGGCGGCGTGGCAGCTCGTGATCGAAGGCGCCGGCGAAGGCCACGGCGTCGGGATGAGCCAGGACGGAGCCCTCGGCCTGGCCAAGCACGGGTACAGCGACACCCAGATCCTCGCCCACTACTACCCCGGCACCGCGATCGGGGCGGCACCCGCGAACGCGGTCGTCCGGGTGCTCGTCGGCTCCAAGGTCCAGCGGATTCCCCTCGAACGCTACGTCCGCGGGGTGGTCTCGGCCGAGATGCCCGCCAGCTGGCCCCTGGCCGCGCTCGAGTCCCAGGCGATCGCCAGCCGCACCTACGCGCTGACCGCCCACGCCGGCGGCCCCCGCTTCGACGTGTATGCCGACACCCGCTCCCAGATGTACAAGGGCGCCGCGGCCGAAACCTCACAGACGAACGCGGCTGTGGCGGCCACCGCGGGGCAGATCCTCACGTACTCCGGCAAGCCAGCGACCACCTACTTCTTCGCCTCCTCCGGGGGCCACACCGAAGACGTCCAGTACGCATTCGAAGGCTCCGAACCGGCACCCTGGCTGCAGGGCGTCGCCGACCCCTACGAAACCTCCGCCTCGCACTGGAAGTACACGCTCTCGAGCACCATCGCCGCGGCGCGGCTGTCGGGACTGTTCAAGGGCAGCCTGCGGGGGATCGAGGTCCTGCGCCGCGGGGCCTCTCCCCGGATCGTGCTCGCTCAGGTGCTCGGCTCTCGCAGCGGCACGCGCCTCAGCGGCGCCACCCTCGCCTACCGTCTCGGGCTGCCCAGCACGTGGGCCTACTTCAGCCTCCGCAACGGGTCGTCGACCGTCGCCGAGCCCGACCTCAGCGGCCACACCGAAACCGGGTCGGGCAGCTCCGGCACCCTGCCGCCGCCCACGGCTCCGGCCCCGGCGCCCGCTAGCACACCGATCTCCGCGCAGGGCGGCTCCAGCGCCCCGGCGCAGTCCCCGTCCGGCACCGGCGGCACCACCGCCGGCTAGCAACCGCGCTGGGCGGGGGATCGACCCCCGTAACGGGGGAATCGACCCCCGTCAGCCAGCCGTGAGGTAGTTGTACACCTCGTGGTAGGTGATGTCCGGCGGTCCCGGGATGCCCACCTCCTGGGTGAACGGCCCGATCTGCTCCTGGGCGAATTTGTCGAACTGCTCGCGGCTCTCCCATACGTCCGTCACGCGGAGTCCGTCGGGGGTCTCGGTGATCCAGTGGAACATCAGGCCGGGAGCGCCGGCGCCACTGGGCTTGAACCCCATCTTCTCGATCACCTGGTCGTACTGTGCGGTCGTTCCGCCGCTGAACTGGATCACCACTCCAACTGCCATCCCACGCCTCCCTGTCGGATCTGCGGTTCGATGAACGCCGAATCCTAACCTCGACCCCGCGATGCCCGCCCCCCTCCTGATCGCCGACGTCCCCTGGCTGCTCTACCGCTCGTTCTTTGCGCTCCCCAAGAGCATCACCGACTCCAACGGCGCGCCCGTCAACGCGCTGCTGGGCACCGTCAACACGCTGCTCGCCTGCGAGGAGCTGCTCGCCTCCTCGGGCGGGGTGCGGGCGGTCGTGGCCTGCATGGGAGCCGAGCAGGCCGCCTACCGCGTGGCCCTGTATCCGCCCTACCACGCCCACCGCGACCCGATGCCGGCAGAGCTCGCCGGGCAGTGGGAGAAGGCGCCCGCGCTGCTGGAGAGCCTCGGCTACGCGTACGCGAACACCGACGAGCTCGAGGCCGACGACCTGCTGCACTCCTACTCCGCCCTGGAGGTCCACAGCGGCGGCACGGCGCTGATGCTGACCGCCGACCGCGACCTGTACGGCGCGGTCACCGAGGGAGCGGCGGTCCTCGAGCTGCTCCGCGGCGGCGCTGCCATCAACCGCGTCGGCCCTCGCGAGGTGCGCGAGCGCTACGGCGTGGAGCCCCGCCAGGTCCCGGATTTCATCGCCCTGCGCGGCGACCCCTCCGACGGGCTTCCCGGGGCGCCGGGGATCGGCGCCAAGACGGCGGCCGAGCTGCTGCGCGCCCACGACACCCTGGAGCAGCTGCTTGCGGACGCCCGCTCTCCGGGCGGCGCCGGTCGCGACCTGCGCCCGCGGGCCCGTGGGTCGCTGCTGGACAACGAGCAGCAGCTGCTCGCCTTCAAGCAGATCGCCACGCTCCAGGACATCGAGGTCGAGTGGCCCCCCGACAGCCCCACCGACCATGCGTCCGGGGCCGCGGCGGCCGCGGCACTCGGGATGCGCCGGCTGGCCGAGCGGCTGCGCGACCTCGCCAGGGCCGGTGGCGCGACCGAGGCGCGTGGCACGACCGAAGGCGAAGGCGACGGCTAAGGCGTGAACTTGACGGTGATCACGTCGCCGTCGCTCATCACGTAGTCGCGGCCCTCCAGGCGCAGGGTGCCGCGGTCCCGGGCCCCGCTGTAGCCACCCGCGTCGACCAGCTCGCGCCAGGAGATGACTTCCGCACGCACGAAGCCCTTCTGGATGTCGCTGTGGATCTCGCCGGCGGCGTGCCAGGCGGTGAGCCCTTTGCGCAGATGCCAGGACTGGGCCGGCTTGGCCTCCCCGGCGGTGAAGAACGCGATCAAGTCCAGCAGCGCGAAGGCCTCCCTCACGACCCGCTCGAGGCCGGACTCGCTCACCCCCAGCTCCTCGCGCATCGCCCCGGCTTCCTCGTCGTCGAGCTCGGCCAGCTCGGACTCGATCCGGGAGGAGATCGCCACCGCCCGCGCGTCGTGGGCGATGGCGTGGTCGAGCACAACCTGCGGCAACTCCTCGGTGCCCTCGTCGACGTTCGCCACGAACAGCACGGGCTTGCTCGTCAGCGACCCGAGCTCGCGGGCGGCGTTGGGTACGTCCTCCGGGAGCGCCACCGAGCGTACCGGCCTGCCCTCCTGCAGCGCCGCGATCACGTCCGTCAGCCACGCCTCTTCGGCCTTGGCCGTGCGGTCCCCCCCGCGCGCCTGGCGGGCGATCCGCTCCAGACGCCGTTCGGCCTGCTCGAGGTCGGCCATCACCAGCTCGGTCTCGATCGTCTCGATGTCCGCGAGCGGATCGACGCGGCCCTCCGGGTGCACCACGTTCTCGTCGCCGTGGGCGCGCACCACGTGCACGATCGCGTCGGTCTCGCGGATGTTTGCAAGGAAGCGGTTGCCGAGCCCCTCCCCCTGGTGGGCCCCCGCCACGAGGCCCGCGATGTCGTGGAAGGAGATCGTGTCCCACACGATCTCCGAGGCCCCCACCGTCTCCGCGACCGCCTCTAGGCGCTCGTCGCGCACGGGCACCACCGCCACGTTCGGCTCGATCGTGGTGAACGGGTAGTTGGCCGACTCCGCCCCTGCTTTCGTGAGCGCGTTGAAGAGCGAGGACTTGCCGGCGTTGGGCATGCCGACGATGCCGATCCGCGTGCTCATGAGCGGGCTTCCGTCGGGCGCGCCGCGCCGGCCGCCACCTAGCCGAAGCCGACGTGCGGCTCTGCGCTCTCCGCGCTGATGTAGACGACCTGCCCCAGGTACAGGCGCACGGGCCCGTCCTCCCCCTTCAGCTCGAGCCAGCCGCCGCCCTCGACCGCCTTCTGGAGCGCTTTCAGTTCCTCGTCGGGGAGGCGCAGCGCGAGCACCTGCCCGCCCTGGAAGCCGATGCTGACCCGCCGCAGATCCAAGGCCATCAGTGGCCCCCTCCCGCCGGCTGGACGATCTCGGTCAGCACCCCACCTGTGGCACGCGGATGCACGAAGGCCACGCGCGAGCCGCGGATGCCCCCCCGCGGCTGCTCGTCGATCAGCTTCATGCCCGCCTCCTTCAAGCTCGACAGCACCGACTCGATGTCGCTCACCTGGTAGGCGACGTGGTGCATCCCGGGGCCCTGCTTGGCGAGGAAGCGCCCCACCGGGGTGTCGTCGCCGAGCGGCGCCAGCAACTCGACGTGGTTCTCCCCAACGTCCAGCAACACCGCCTCCACGCCCTGCTCCTCCACCACCTCGCGGTGGGCCACCTCGAGCTCCAGGCGGTCGCGGTAGAGCTCGAGCGCCGGCTCGATCTCGTGCACCGCCACGCCGATGTGGTCTATGCGGCTGAACACGGCTCGCAGTCTATAGACGCCCTCGCCGCGCCCCGGGACGGCCACACAGACGGCCCGATCCGCGCGCTGCCGGTCTGACTCTCCAAGGGTTCTATGAGGAAACGCTTACTTTCCGGTAAGAGGCCCGCCCCATGATGTCGTCGGTGCCATGGGCCCTCACGAGTCTCGAACATGAAGCTGCGCCAGGAGGAGGCTGAGCCCCGGACCCTGGAGGCCCAGGCCGACGGCCGGGGCCGGCGCCGGGTGGCTGTGCGACGTGACCGCGGTCCCGAGGGCCGCCCGACGCTGGCGAGCAGGTTCAGGGAGCGGCCGGTTCTCAACAGCCTCCTCGTCCTCGGCTGCATCGCGGTGATCGTCCTTGCCGTCGCAGCTGTGGGACCGGCGTCGAGCTCGAGCGGGCGGGCCACCCGGACGGCGACCGCCAAGTACGGGGTCGTGCAGTCGACGGTGTCGGGCAGCGGAAACATCCAGTCCGCAGACCAGCTCAACCTCGGCTTCAAGACGAGCGGCACGGTCACCCACATCTACGTCAAGCAGGGCCAGCAAGTCACCCGGGGCCAGCTGCTCGCGACACTCGACCCCCAGAGCGCGGAAGTCAGCCTCGAACAGGCAAAGGCGACGCTGCAGTCCGCCGAAGCGAACCTCGCGAAGCTCGAAGAAGACGAAGGGGAAACGTCCTCTGGTCAGGGTGCGTCCGCCACAGCGGGGACAGCCTCGACGAGCACCGTCGCGTACGCGACCGACGCAACGGCGACGACCGGCTCGCAGACCCCCACGTCGACGACGCCTACGACGAGCACCCCTGCGACGACGACGCCGTCGAAAGCACCGTCGAAAGCGACCAAACCCTCCGCCGGCCAAGGCAGCTCGACGGACACCAAACAGAGCGCCGCCACGCGCGAAGCCAACCTCGCCTCGGCGAGGGCGCAGGTGAAGAGCGACAAGCTGGCCGTCCAGGGCGCCGAACAGGCGGTGGGGAACACGAAGCTGTATGCGCCCCAGAGCGGGACGATCGTCACGCTGTCGGGCGAAGTCGGCGAAACCGTGTCGGGCACCGGCACCACGAAGGCGTCCTCGAGCACCAGCAGCTCCTCGAGCAGCAGCTCCTCGACGGGCGCCGGCACGGGCGGTAAAACGCCGACGGGCAGCACCGGGGCCGGCACCTCGGGTTCCAGCGGGGGCGCCTCGAGCTCGTCCTCGTTCGCCGTCCTCAGCAACCTCGAATCGCTGCAACTCGTCGTCCCGCTGAGTGAGTCGGAAATCGGCAGCGTGCACGACGGCCAGATCGCGACCGTGACGATCGAAGCGCTGGCCAGCCGCAAGGTCGCAGCGCACGTCGCGAGCGTCGGCGAGGT
>DATJBO010000083.1:0-2134 GCA_035515315.1 Solirubrobacteraceae bacterium | reverse complement strand
GACCGGCGGCCGGGTGCGCTGCCCGGTCTCGACCCACGACGACCGACACCCATCGTGCGATGTCAGCAGCCGGCCCGAGACGGGCTGGTACTGCCGCTCCTGCGAGGCCGGCGGCGCGATCTACGACCTCGCCTCGGTCCTGCTCGGCGGCCCCCACGGCCGTCAGCTGCGCGGCGAGCAGTTCAACAACGCCCGCGCCTACGTCGCCGACATCTTCGGCGAGCTCACCTAACACCAAGCAACCCCACACGAAGGGAGCCTCGATGCTCACGCTCACAACCGACACCGCCGTCCCGCAGCCGGTGCGCGCCCTCGGCGTCGCCAACACCCGCCGCAGCGCAGCCGCCGTGCTCAAGACCAGGCTGCGCAGGCAGGAGATCACGCTGCGCGAGATCCTCGAGCAGCCGCCCGCCGAGCTCGAGCGGCAGATGACCTGGGAGGTGCTGCTATGGGCGCCCGGGATCGGCCGCACACGACTGCGCGCCCTGAACGTCCGTGCGATCCGCGAGGGGCACGTCAACCTCGCCGCGCCGCTCGGCGCGCTGACCGAACGCCAGCGCAACTGGCTCGCCGGCCGCCTGTGCCGGTGAGCACCGCGGCCACAACCGACGGGCTGGTCGTCGTACACGTCCGCGATCAGGTCGACGTGACGCTCGCGGGCCACGACGGACGGGAATACACGAGCCCGCCACACCAGCGCGCGGACGCACTCGCGCTCGTCGCGCTGCTGCTCGGACGCCCCGCCCAACCCGAGGCAAACGGGGAGTGCAGCTGGAGCTGCCCGCTCGCCGGCGGACAGCGCACGATCACGCTCGACCCCGTCTCCGGCCATCCGCACCCGGCCGCCGACACGGGCTGCTGAACCCAGCCGAGCGCGGCATCGCCGCCGACGCTCGCCACACGCCCGCGGGCCCACGAGGCCAACGCCGACCCGGCGCATAGCCGAACGCCGCCCGAGACCGGGCGGCCACGTTGATCGCACAACCCAATCGCCACTGGAGGTGAGAGATGACGCACCCGATCGCGGGTGCCCACCCCACTCCCGCCGTGCCGGGGCAGGACGCGCTGCTCGAGGGCCTGACCCCCGAGCAGTCGCAGGCCGTCCGCCACGGCCCCGGACCCCTGTTGCTGATCGCCGGTCCCGGCGCCGGCAAGACTAAGACGCTCGTCCACCGGATCGCCCGGCTGCTGCAGACCGGCGCCGCGCAGCCGTGGGAAATCCTGGCGGTCACCTTCTCGGTGCGCGCGGGGGGCGAGCTGCGGTTGCGGCTCGCCGACCTGCTCGGCGAGCAGACCGCCCGCGGCGTCACCGCGGCGACGTTTCACTCGATCTGCGCGCGGATGTTGCGCGAGCACGCCAGCGTGTTTGGGCGCACCGAGAACTACACCGTGTACGACCAAACGGACGTGCGGCGCGTGATCGAATGGCTGCTCTCCGATCAGCAGCGCGGGCAGATCCAGCAGGCGCTGGCCGACTACGGGCAGCCGGCGGCCGCCGAGGTGCTCGCCGAGATCTCCTTGGCGAAGAACCGGCTGCTGTCCCCCGACGGCTACCAGCAGCAGGCGCGGCACACGGCGGCGCCGCTGATCGCCGCCGTGTGGCGGGAGGCCGAGATCGAGCTGCGGCGCTCGAACGCGTGGGACTTCGACGACCTGCTCACGCACGCGGTGCGGCTGCTCGCCGAGCACCCGCACCGGCTCGCGTTCTACCGCCAACGCTGGAGATGGCTGGTGGTCGACGAGTACCAGGACACCAACGAGGCCCAGAGCGTGCTTGTCGCCCTGCTGGCGGGCGCCGGCGGCAACGTGTGCTGCGTCGGCGACGACGATCAGCTCCTGTATTCGTTCCGGGCGGCGGAGCCGCGGAACATGCTCTGCTTCGGCGAGCGGTTCCCCGCCCATGCGCGGATCGTGCTCGGCCGCAACTTCCGCTCGCGCTCGGAGATCCTCGAGCCGGCCGCCCGATGCATCGCGCACAACCAGCAGCGGCTCCCGAAGGCGCTGATCGCGACGCGCGGCGCCGGCGGCGAGGCGCGAGTCGTCGCGTACGGGTCAGACCGCCACGAGGCCGACAGCGTCACCGCGGCGATCGCGCAGGCACTCGCCCAGGGCCTCCCCGCGGGCGAGGTGCTCG
>DATJBO010000082.1:0-36282 GCA_035515315.1 Solirubrobacteraceae bacterium | reverse complement strand
CGAGGACACGGGGTTGCCACGGGGCTTCATGGAAACGACCGTCGAGGAGCACCTGGCGATCTGGAGGGGTGCTCCCGACATGCTGGCCAGCCAGAGCCTCGACGCGGCGCTGGTGGTCTCGATGCACGGCCGCTCGCTCTCGCAGCTGAGAGCCTCTGCGGCCGACGGGCCCGACGCGCGGCTGCTGGAGGAGCACGTCGCCGAGGAGGGGGCTCGGCAGGAGATGCTGTGCGAGCGGCTCGGGGTGTCCGAGGCGCACACCGAGCGAACCCGCCGCCAGATGTGGACATGGGACAGCCTGTCGCTGGCGCTGTGCCTCGGCTGGCGGCCGTTCGTCGCCAGGGACGTGCCCTCCCGCGAGGGCCCGCTCGACCTCCAGCTGCGGGCGCGTGACGAGGGTCGGTGGGTGGTGGATCCGTGGCCGTTCGCCGGCCCGCGGGTGCTCGTGCACTGCGAGGGACGGCGCCTGGAGGGCGGTTACGTGGATCGGCAACAGCTGCGCGAGGCGTTCGCGGCGGCGGCGCCGGTGAGGCTCGAGTGCCTGCTGGAGGCGCCCTGACACGTTCGTGGGCGAGGCTCCCCGACAGCGCCCATTACGCCCAGCCCTGGCGCGTGCACGAGCTGGCTGGCGACTTCCGCCTCGAGGACGTGTGGGCGCTTCCGGCCGAAGGCGAGCGAGAGGACTTCCCGCGGCTGGTGGAGGCGATCGCGGCGGAGGATCCGGCGGATGGCAGCGATGGGCCGGCGGACGCCGCCGCGTGGGCCGCCCGGGTGCTCTGGAGCGCTCGCCTGAAACTCGGCGCGGTATTCGGCCTTGACGATCCACAGAAGGGCGTGGGCTCGCGCGTACCGACCCTCCGCGAGCGGCTGCCGGACGATCTCCGCGGGGCGCCGGCCGGACCGGATTTCGGGTCCTCGCTGCCGTTCAGCTCGGTGTACCGGCTCGAGGACGAGTGGGCGGCAGAGATCGCCAACCGCACGATGCACGGTGTGCTGCACGTCGGCTGGGTGCCCACCGCTGGCGGCGCCGACGGCCGCTACCGCGGCCAGCTCGCGATCCTCGTGAAGCCCAACGGCGCGCTGGGACGCGCCTACATGGCGGCCATCAGGCCCTTCCGCCACCGCATCGTCTACCCGGCGATGATGCGCCGGCTCGAGGGGATCTGGAATGGTCGGGAGCTCTAGTATCCGGCGCTCGGGCGGCGATCGAAGGCGGAGCGGAGCGGGTGCAGCGGCGTTCACTTGGATCAGACGGAGCGGAGCGGCTCGCCCGGTTGGAGCTGTTCGCGGACACGACGGTGGGCGAGCGGCGGATACTCGCGAGGCTCATAGACGAGATCGTGTGCGAGGAGGGCGAGACGCTCATGCGGGAGGGCTCCTCGGGATACGAGTTCATCGTGATCGAGGAAGGCACCGCCGAGGTCACCCAGGCCGGGGAGCCGATCAACCGGCTGGGCGCCGGCGCGTTCTTCGGGGAGCTCGCCGTGTTGGGTGACGGCACCCCCAGGACGGCGAGCGTGACCGCGACCTCCCCCGTGCGCGGTCTTGCCTTCACGGCGCACTTCATGCGTGAGGCCCGGGAGCGGTTTCCGGCGCTCGGCGAGCGCATCGACGCAGCGGCGAGGGAGCACCTGGAAGCCGATGCCCGCCGGGGTCGCGCCCGGGGTAGCGCTCGACGGGCGCCGCTACGTTGGGGCGGTGTGCGCCGGAGCTGAGCCCGCCGGGCCCACGCCCGCCGTCGAACCCGCCGGGCCCACGCCCGCCGCCGAACCCGCCTGGCCCACGCCCGCCGCCGAACCCGCCTGGCCCTCGCCGGCGGCCGAGCCGGCGGGCGCCTGGTGGGTCCTCTATGACGCCGACTGCGGCCTGTGCACGTGGTCGGTCGCCGTGCTGCTCGGGTGGGACCGGCGCGGCCGGCTGCGCCCCCGTGCGATCCAGGGCGCGGACGGTCAGAGGCTGCTGGGAGATCTCGGTTCCGAGGCGAGGCTGTCCTCCTGGCATCTGGTCTCGCCCGACGGTGACCGCAGCTCGGGAGGCGCGGCGCTCGCGCCGCTGCTGGGGCTGCTCCCCGGGGGAGCGCTCGGCGCGGCCGCCGCATCGGCCGCGCCCGCGGCCAGCGAGTGCGCCTACCGGTGGGTCGCCGACCACCGCTCGGGGCTCTCGAGGCTGCTCCCGGCGGCGGCCAAGCGGCGAGCGAGGGCAGCCGTGAGGCTCGCGGAAGCCGGGCCCGCGCCGCGCCCGCCCCAGTAATCTCAGCAGCGGATGCGCTTCGCGGTGAAGTTCCTCGGCTGCAAGGTCTCCCAGGCGGACGCCATGCTCGCCCGCCGCCAGCTGCTGCAGGCCGGTCACGAGGAGGTCGCCGAGAAGGAAGCCGAGCTGCACGTGATCAACACCTGCTGCATCACTCGCGAGGCGGAGGCGAAGTCACGCCAGTCGGTGCGGCGTTCGCTGCACAGCGCGCGAGAGGTGTACGTCGCCGGCTGCGCGGTCAACCTGCACCCCCGGCAGTTCGAGGAGATCGACCCGGGTGTGAAGACGTTCGCGGGCACCGCCGAGGAGGTCGCCGTGAGGATGGCGGCCCCGAGCGGCACGGCGGAGGACCCGATCGGCTCCTGCGTGGACCTCGAGCACGAGGTGCCGCTGGGGCGCAGCGCGCGCGGCGTCGATGACTCGTGGGCGGGCACCCGTACGCGGGGGTTCGTGAAGGTTCAGGACGGCTGCGACTGCCACTGCGCCTACTGCATCATCCCGACCGTGAGGGGCAGCGCCCGTTCGCGCGCGGCGAGTGCGATCCTCGACGAGGTCCGCCGGCGCGTGGCCCAGGGCCAGCGCGAGATCGTGATGACGGGGATCAGCGTCGGGGACTACCGCGACCCGCAGAGCGGGCTCGACCTCGGTGAACTGCTCATCGGCGCGGCGCGGGTGCCGGGCGTGGAGCGGGTCCGGATCTCCTCGATCGAGGTGATCCACGTGCGCGACTCGATCCTCGAGGCGGTGGGGCAGGAGCCGAAGGTGTGCCCGCACCTGCACGTGCCGCTCCAGTCCGGAGACGACGGCGTGCTCGCCGCGATGGGACGCCACTACACCGCGGAGGAATACCTGCAGACGATCAGCGAGCTTCGCGGGGCGGTGCCCGACATCAACGTCACGACCGACGTGATCGTGGGCTTCCCCAACGAGGACGAGGACGCCTTCCAGCGCACGCTCGAGCTCGTCGAGGAGGCCGGGATAAGCCGCGTGCACACCTTCTCCTACTCCTCGCGTCCGGGCACCGCCGCCGAGGCGCTCGGCGACCTGGTGGCGGTCGAGGAGAAGAAGCGCCGCTCGCGGGCGATGCGGGGGCTCTCGGAGGTGCGCTCGCGCCAGCACCGCAACCGCAAGCTCGACGGCACCGAGCGCGTGCTCGTGGACAAGGTCGCCGAGACGCAGTGCTCGGGCTACACCGAGGACTACACCCGCTGCTACCTGCCGGCGGGCGCGGGTGGCGCCGGCGAGGTGCTCGATGTCGACGTGCAGGAGCTGCACGCCGACGGCCTGCTCGTGAGGCCGAACAGCTGAATAGCCTCGCGCGGGAGACGAGCAGATTGCCCTCCGCCGGGCTATGCTCGAGCTCGGCAACGAGGGAATGAGGATCCGCTGGGGGCAGTGACGGGGAGAGGAAGGTCGGCACGGGCGACGGTCGCCGGCAGCCGACTGGCACTACTCGCCACCGTCGGGGCGTCGGCGGTCGGCCTGCTGGCGTGGTCCACGCCCCCCGTGCACGCGGAAGTGTTCCCCGCCGGCTGCGAGGGCTCCACGGGCGACGTCAAATCCCTGGCGGCCGCGATCCACTCCGCGAACGCCCTCACGGGCCCGGACACGATCCAGCTGGGCAGCGGATGCACATACTCGCTCTCTGCGGTGGACAACTACTGGTACGGGCCCAACGGACTGCCGGCAATCGCGAGCGACATCACCATCGAAGGCGACCGCTCGACGATCATCCGTGCCCCGACGGCTCCTTCCTTCCGGCTTCTCTTCGTAGGCGCCGACCCCTCGCGGCCCGACACCGACCATCTCGGCGGCGAAGGCTACGTCTCCCCGGGCGCCGGCCTCCTCACGCTCCGTGGCCTGACGCTGAGCGGCGGCTGGGCCAAGGGCGGGGACTCCAACGGCGGCGGCGGGGGCGCAGGCATGGGGGGAGCGATCTTCAACCAGGGCTCCCTCACGATCGAGCGCAGCACCCTGACCGGGAACCTTGCAGAAGGCGGCTCGGGCGAAGACCCCCTCGCGGGCCGTGGCGGGGGAGGGATGGGCAGCGGCCCGGCCGGCTACGACGCCGGCGGCTTCGGGGGCGAACTGGGTCCGGGGCTGAAAGCCGGGGTGGGCGGAGCGGGTGGCTTCAACGGCGCGGGCGGCGGAGCCGGGTTCCGCACGGGAGAGTCGGGCGTGGCGGGCAGCTTCGCCGGCCCGGGTGCCGGTGGCGGACCTCGAACCGGTCTGGGCGGATCCAACGTGGGCACCAACGCGGCGCTCGGCGGCGACGGCAGCGGCGCCGGGGGTTACAGCGGCCAAGAAGCCGGCCAGGGCGGCAACTTCGGCGAAGGAGGGCTCAAATCGACGATCGGCAGCGGCGGCGGCGGCGGCGGAGTGGGCGGCGGCGGAGCCGCGGGTGCCACCGGCGGAGCGGGCGGGTTCGGCGGAGGAGGAGGAGCGGGAGACCAGTTCACCCCCGGCGCGGGCGGCTTCGGGGGCGGCGGCGGGTCGAACGTCGAAGGGACGATGGAAACCGGACCGCCGGGATTCGGCGGGGGAACGCCCGAACCGAACCGCGGCGGCGGAGGTGCGGGCATGGGGGGCGCGATCTTCAACATGCAGGGGACGGTCGTGATCGCCTCCTCGACCTTCGCGGCGAACACCGCGGTGGGCGGCGCGGGCGGCGTCAACGACCCCGGCAAGGGGATCGGTGGAGCCATCTTCAACCTCAGCGGCAAGCTCACGGCGTCGAACTCGACGTTCGCCGGAAACTCGGCGGCGTACTTCGCCTCGCAGCTCTTCAACCTCGTCTACGACGGGTATCAGACGCGGATCGCGAGCACCGCGCTGCGCGACACGATCGTCGCCAACGGCCTCGGCGGCGTGGATCTGGCCGCCGACGAGACCGCCTACGGCCTGCCCGAAGAGCGAGGAGCCTCCATCGCCGACGTCTCCCAGTTCAACCTCGTGCGCACCACCCTCGCGATGGAACAGGGTCTGATCATGGGGAGCGCCCTCGGCTCACCACCGGCGCTCGGCCCGCTGGCGGACAACGGCGGACCGGCACAGACGATCGCGCTGCTCGGGGGAAGCCCTGCGATCGACGCCGGCGATCCGGGATGCGACGACCTATCCGGCTCCCCGGTCGGGACCGACGAGCGGGGAGCCCTGCGTCCGGCCGGCGGCGCCTGTGACATCGGGGCGTTCGAGCTCGCGATCCCGTCGGCCTCGAGCGAGGCGGCGGACGCTCTCACGAGCACCGGCGCCTCACTGCACGGCCTCGCGGACAACCCCGACGTGGCCGGCGGGCAGGGCTACTTCCAGTACGGCACGAGCTCCTCCTACGGCTCCCAGACACCGGCACAGGAACTCGCCGCGCTGACGCGGCAGGCGCCGCTCACCGCTGCGCTGGCAGGACTGGTACCGGGCACGACCTACCACTTCCGCGCGGTCGTGACGAACGCGGCGGGCACCAGCTTCGGCGCCGATCAGACCTTCGCAACCGCCGCTCAGACCTTCGCCACCGTTGTGCCCGAAGCGACGATTGGGAAGCCGCAGCTGAGCTCGCTCGCGGAGACGAACTCCACGTTCGCCGCCGGGCGCTCCTCGACTCCGCTCTCGGGACGGACCGCGCGTGCGGTCAAGACCGGAACGGTGTTCTCGTTCAGGCTCGACCAGCCCGCTCAGCTGAAGGTAGTGGTCGAACGGCAGGAACACGGGCGTCGCGTGGGCCACAGATGTGCCCCCGCCCACGGTGCGCCGGCGCACGGGCACGGATGTCGACTCTGGCGCACTGTGCTCACCCTCGCGCGGACGGCGAAGCCGGCCGTGAACAGGCTCCCCTTCAGTGGGCGGGTGCACGGCAGGGCGCTTCCGCCGGCGCGCTACCGCGCCCGGTTCAGCGCCCGCGACGCCGCCGGCAGCTCCGCCCCGCAGGGCATCGGCTTCCGGATCGTGCGGCGCTGAAGCGCTAGGGCGAGGTCGCCGCGCTCTTGGGGTCGATGAGGATCTTGGCGTGGGTCTCGGGGTCGGCGAGCGTGCCGAAGGCGTCCTCCACGCCGCCCAGGCCGACCGAGCCGGTGACCAGCGGGGAGGCGTCGACCTTGCCCTCGGCGAGCATCTGCAGGGTGTCGCGGAACTCCAGCGGCGTGTAGCCGACGACGAAGCGCAGGTCGATCTCCTTGTTGATCGCCATCGCGGGCCGGAACCTGTCGGCGCCCATGCAGACCCCGACCACCACCACGCGCGAGAACAGCGGGGCCCCCGCGATGATCTGGTCGATCACCCCCGGCACGCCCACGCATTCGAAGATCACCGGGCTCTTCGGCGTGGTGGCGCCCACAGCTTCGGCCGCGCGCCACACCCGGTACCACGGGAGCGGCAGCCGTTGCAGTTTCTCCATCGCCCCGAGCGCGGTGTCGAGCGCCGCGGGCACGCTCGTGAGGTGGCCGTGCTGCTCGCCCGACGCGTACGGCGAGTCCATGGCCGGATCGACGACGGCGTCGGCCCCGCACGCGCGGGCCAGCGCCCGGCGCCCGGGGGAGAAGTCGCTGGCGATCACCGTGCGGACGCCGCTGGCCTTGAGCATGCAGATCACCGACAGGCCGATCGGGCCGCAGCCGATCACGACCGCGACGGTGCGCTTCTTGACCTCGCCGCGGCGCACGGCGTGCCAGGCCACGGCCATCGGCTCGGTGAGCGCCGCCACCTGCGGGGGCAGCCCGTTCGGGACGGCGATGGCGAGCGACTCCTCGACGAGGATCTGCTCGGCGTAGGCGCCGGGGGCCGCGGCCGAGAGCCCGATCCCGTGAACCCCAGCGCCCGCCCGCAGCAGCGGCAGCGCGACCACGTTGGTGCCCTCGGGCAGCGCCCCGCGGGTGCGGGGGCCGCGTTCGGCGACCTGCCCGCAGAACTCGTGTCCCATCACGACGTCCTGGTCGGAGCGCATGAAGTCGTCATAGCCCGCCTCGCGCGCCAGCTCGGCGAGCTCGTCGCAGTGGTGGCGGGCGTGGAGGTCCGAGCCGCAGATCCCACAGCGCTGCACGTCGATCAGCAGCTGACCGGGGCCGGGGACGGGAGCCGGCAGCTCGACGAGCTCGAGCCGCCCTTCGCGGCAGCTCACGGCCCTCATCGTTGCTACGTCCAGCGGCCGCCGCGGTTCATGCGGCGAAGGCGTAGTCGTCGAGGTCGAAACGGGCGCTGCGCCAGGCGGCCTCGAGGGTGAGGCTGGCGCGGAAGGGCGCGTCGCCGTGCTGGTCGAAGTAGTAGCTGTTGGAGTTCGCGCAGGAGCCCTGGAAGAAGATCTGGTTGGAGCGGCGGGCGAGCATGGTCTCCCAGTAGCGCCGGTTGGCCTCGGGGGTGATCTCGACGCGCGTGGCCCTCTCCTGGCGCGCGCGCCTGAGGCAGCGCACGATGTGGCGCATCTGAGTCTCGATGAGCCCGAAGTAGGACTGGCCGTTGAAGCCGTATGGCCCGAGGATCGAGAACCAGTTGGGGAACCCCGGGACGCTCACCCCCTCGTAGGCCTGGAGACGGTTCTCCGTCCACCAGTCCTCGAGTGCGACTCCGCCGACGCCGCGCGTCACGAACGGCGGCATGTTGCCGGTGTCGAAGACCTTGAAGCCCGTCGCGAGGACCAGGACGTCGATCGGGTGCTCGACCCCGTCGGCGGTCCGCACCCCGCTCGGGGTGATCTCCTCGATCGCGGCGGTCTCGAGCACCACGTTGTCGCGGTTGAAGGTGCGGATGTACTCGTTGTGGAAGCTGGGCCGCTTGCAACCGAGGCCGTACTGGGGGGTGAGCTTGTCGCGCACGTCGGGGTCTTCGACCTCGCGCAGGAGCTTGCGTGCGGCGCCTTCTCCTTTCGCGCGCAGGCTCGGGAACGTGCCCGCGAAGTGCGCCGCGAGCACGAAGGTCGCCTCGACGAACGCCTGACTGAGCCAGCGCGTGAGCAGCTTCGCGCCGGGCACCCAGCGGAGCATCGCGCGCATGCGCATGTTGAGCGGCGCGTCGAGCTTGGGCAGGCACCAGATGGGAGTGCGCTGGAAGACGGTGAGCCGCTCCACTTCCGGTGCGATCGCCGGGATCACCTGGATCGCCGAGGCACCCGTGCCGATCACGGCGACGCGCTTGCCGCGCAGGTCAACCGAGTGATCCCAGCGCGCGGTGTGCATGGTGGCCCCCGCGAACGTCTCGACGCCGGGTATGTCGGGCAGCTTCGGCTGGCTGAAGACGCCCGTCGCACCGATCACGTAGCGCGCCGTGAGCTGCCCCCCGCCGGCGGTCCGGATCGTCCAGGCGCTCGCCGACTCGTCGAAGTCCGCGCCCACGACCTTCGTGTTCAGGCGGATGCGGTCGCCCACTCCGTACTTGCGCACGCAATGCTCCGCGTACGCCTTCAGCTCGCGCCCCGGCGCGTACACGCGGGACCAGTCGTTGCGCTTCTCGAACGAGAACTGGTAGCTGAACGACGGGATGTCCACGGCGATGCCCGGGTAGGTGTTCCAGTGCCACGCGCCACCCACCCCGTCGCCCTCCTCGAGCACGACGAAGTCGCGGAAACCGGCCCGGTCGAGCTTGATCGCAGCGCCGATCCCGGAGAAGCCGGCTCCGATCACGGCCACCTCGTGGTCGATCGCGCGGGTCCCGGGATCCATGTGCTCAGGATAAAGCGGGACGGGGGTCCCGTGTCGGGGCGCAGCCCGGACACACCCCGGCCCGGCGCGAACGCACCCCGGCCCGGCGCGAACGCACCGCAGGTGCGCCGCCGGTATGGTCCGGAAGCGATGCGCGTCTATCACCGCGAACACACGGGGCGTCCATTGCGGGTCCTGTGGACGCTTGAGGAGCTCGGCCAGCCCTACGAGCTCGTGGCGATGACCTACGAGCAGGGCAAGAGCGAGGAGCACTTCGCCCGTCACCCACTCGGGCGGGTCCCCGTGCTCGAGGACGACGAGGGCTACGTGTTCGAGTCGGCTGCGATCTGCATGCACGTCGCCGACCTGTTCCCCGAGGGAGCGATGATGCCGCCGGTGGGGACGCACGATCGCGCGCTCGCCTACCAGTGGGCCGTGTTCGCGCCGAGCGAGATCGAGCCGCCGCTGATCGAGGCGGCGATCTTCGCCGAGGCCGACCCCGACCGCTCGGCAAAGGCGAAGAACCGCTTCAGCCTCGCCGCGGCCGCGGTGGCCGGCGCCCTGGACGGCTGCGTGTACCTGGTGGGCGACCGCCTGACGGTTGCCGACGTGATGATCAGCTCGGCCCTGAACTTCACCTCGCGCGCGGGATTCGGCGAGTTGCTGGAGGAGCCGTTGAAAGAGTACGTCGCCCGCCTGCGGGAGCGCCCGGCCTTCCAGCGGGCGCAGAAGCGCCTCGCGGAGCTGCCGACGCCGGCCGAGTAGCCGGGGCGCCGGCCGCAAATTCGGCCACCCGGGCCGCCACCTGCAAACAGACAGCGGCTCCAACTGATCGTATATAGGGCGATGCGGAGCCGAAACCGACCGCGTGTCCCGCGGATTCGCCGGGCCTCCGTGGCGCTGCTGGTGGCCCTCGCCGGCGGCCTGGCCCGGGCAGCTACAGACCACGACACGACACAGGCCGCCCCCGGCGGCACGACCGGGCCGACCGGCACCACGCAGGCGACCCCTTCCGGCGGGACGCAGGCCATACCCCCCGGCGCAACACAGACCGCCCCGCGGCCCGGGACCCGCGCGTTCGCCACAAGGCTCGCGCTCCTGCGGAAGGTCGCGAGCCCGGGCGGGGGATGGGCGCCGCTGCGCGCAGGCGCCCCCGAGGCCCTCGAAACGCCGGCGGCCGTGGGCGTCTGGACGAAGACACCGGGACGCCGCGTGCCGGGCGACTTCCTCGGCCTCTCGTTCGAGTCCACCACCCTGTCGAGCCTTCCCGCGCTCGTGCAGGGTGGGACCCTGGAGCACCTGCTGAGCTCCCTGGGACGGGGCACGCTGCGCTTCGGGGGCGGCTCGGTGAACCGGTACGTGGCCTGGGAACAGCCCGGGACACCGGCCCCGGCGTGGGCGACCCACCCGGTCACGCCGGCCGACCTCCAGAGCCTCGCCCCGGTCACCCGCCGAACGGGCTGGAAGGTGCTGCTCACGATGAACCTCGCCCACTACGAACCCAGGTCCGTGGCCGAGGAGGCCGCCTCAGCCCGTCGGCAGCTTGGCAGCGGGCTGGCGGGGATAGCGGTCGGCAACGAGCCCGACCGGTTCACCCGCTACGGACTACGACGGTCGGGCTGGGGCTTCTCCCAGTACGCCCGCCAGCTGGCCGCCTACCGCGACGCGATCGCGGCATCGGCGCCCGAGACCTCGCTCGCCGCCCCCGACGTGTCCACCGGAGAACCGCCGCTGCCGTGGGTGTGGGAATCGATCGGCCTGCACCCGGCGATCCTCACCGACCACTACTACCCGCTCACCGCATGCGAACACCAACCGACCGTTTCGCAGCTGCTGAGCCCCGAAGTGAGGCTCCAGGAGACGGTGATGCTGAGAACCCTCGGGGACATCCAGCGCACGGCGGGGGCGCCGCTCGTGCTGGATGAGACCAACGACATCTCCTGCAAGGGGGAGCCCGGGGTGAGCAACACGTTCGCGTCGGCGCTGTGGGCCGCCGACTACGTCGCGCGGGCGATGAGGGCCGGGCTGCACGGGGTCGACTTCCACACCCTGCTGAACCTCCCGGAGTCCTACACCGCGCTCGTGGGCGAAGGCCGATCGCTGCGCCCCAACCCCGAGTGGTACGGGCTGCTGCTGACCCACGCGCTCCAGGGCACGAGGGTGCTGCCGACGTCCGTGAGCTCCCGCTCCGATCTCTCTGCCCAGGCGTTCCTGCGCCCCGACGGAGCCATCGAGTTGCTGCTCGTCAACTTCTACCCCAGGGGCTCGAGGCCGGTGCGGACCGCGCTCACGGTCCACGGCCGGTCGGCGAACGGCACGATCCTGCGCCTGACCGCGCCGTCCACGCTGGCGACCACGGGCGTGAAGCTCGGCGGCGAGGAAGTGTCCGCCTCCGGGCGGTGGCACCCGCAGCTGCCGCTGCCGGCCCTCCGTGACCGCGGCGGCTCGCTGTCGCTTTCGATGCCGGCCCGCAGCGCCGCGCTCGTCACGATCCCGCCCGGGCGGTAGAGGCCCGGGGTCCGTCGGGGGGCGCCGGCTCGGGCGCGGAGCTCGTCCGGCCGTTCCCCCACCCTTCCACCGCGGCGAGGAGGTGCGTGGGGCGCTCCTCGACCACGGGCACGGCGCCCGCGTACACGAGCCCGGACTCCCCGTCGAGCGTCACCACATCCCCCTCGGCGAGTGTTCGCGAGCCGAGCGTCAGCGTCCGCGAGTCCAGGTCGATCGCAAGCTCCCTGCATCCCACCAGGCACGGCGTGCCGAGCTCCCGCGCGACCACCGCCGCATGTGAGGTGCGTCCGCCCGCCGCTGTCAGGATCCCCGCCGCGCGGGAGATCGCCGCGATCTCGTCGGTGGACATCTCGCGCAGGACCACCACCGGCGGGCGTCCGTCGTCGGCCATGCGCGCGGCCGCGTCGGCGTCGAGTGCGATGGGGCCGCTCGCAACGCCCGACCCCGCAGCAACCGCACGGGCGATCGTGACCCGCTCGCGGGACTCGGACACGCGTCGCCGGACGAGCTCGGAGAGGTCGATGCCGGCGAGCCGCTCGCGTGCGGCCGCGGGGGTGATCAAACCCTCGGCGACCTGGTCGACCCCGATCTGGAGGGCAGCCCAGGGTGTGCGCTTGGCGGTGCGTGTCTGCAGGAGGAAGAGCTCGCCGTCCTGCACGGTGAACTCGAACTCCTGCGCGTCGCCGAACTGACTCTCGAGCAGCGCGGCGGCGCGCTCCAGCTCCTCGTGCAGGACAGGCTCCATCCGCGTGGCGTCGTCGACCACCTGAAGCGGCTGGCGACCCGCGACGACGTCCTCGCCCTGGGCGTTGACGAGGAAGTCCACGTACAGGCCGCTCGCGCCGAGGGATGGGTCCCGGGTGAACCCGACGCCTGTTCCGGATCGCCCGCCGGCGTTGCCGAACACCATCCGCTGCAGGATCACCGCCGTGCCGATGTCCTCGGACACGCCGGCGAGCCGCCGGTAGGCGCTCGCCTTGGACGACCGCCACGAGCGGATGACCGCGCTGACGGCCTGCTCCAGCTGGCGGCGCGGATCGGGAAACGGCTCGCCCGTGAGGGCCCGGAAGCGTTCGAGATGCTCGGCGACCAGGCTCCTCAGCTCCTGCGCCTCGAGCTCCACCGGCTGGCTCACTTCGGCCGCCGACAGGCGCTCCCGCACCGCCTGTTGAAACGGCTCCGGCGATCCGCCGTGCACGACGGTCGCGAACGACTCGATCAAGCGCCGGTAGCAGTCCCATGCAAGGCGCGGATTGCCGGTGGCAGCGGCAAGGCCGGAGACCGTGGCGTCCGACAGGCCGACGTCCAGCACCGTCTCGAGCATGCCCGGCATCGATACCGGGGCGCCCGAGCGCACGGAGAGCACGAGTGGCCGGAGACGGTCGCCGAGCCCCAGGCCGGTGGAGGCCTCGAGCACAGCGACCGTTCGCGCGGTCAGCTCCCCCAGCTCTGGGAACGAGCCGCTCGCGTCGGCCCGGCGGCTGACGTCGGTCGTGAGCACGAGCGCCTCGGGCACGCGCAGGCCGGCGCGGGCGATGCGCGCCAGACCGTGCGCCTTTGCGCCGATCGCGTCGAGAGCCGGCAGCGGGCCCGGCTCGCCGAGCACGTACAGGTCCGCGTCAGCGGGGGAGACCTCGACCCGGGCGGGCCGCGCCGGTTCGGTGCGGCCGGCCGGCGCTTGCGTTCGCACGGCGCGCCCGAGCACCTGGTCGCGCAGCAGCAACGCCGTGTGCATCAGGGCGTCGGCTGCCTGCTCGAATGCGCGCGTCACCTCGGCCAGGGCGAACAGCTCGCCCGCCGGCAGAGCCGAGGCGATCAGAGCCACATGCACGGTCCGCTGCACGTCGTCTGCGTCGTGCTCGAGCGACACGACGGCGTGGACCGCCTCCAGGAACGCATCCATGTCCGCCGTCGAAGCGCCCTGCTGCACGTCGGCGGCGTAGGTCACGGCACGCAGGTGGGCGCGGGCGGAGGCGAGCAACAGGCTGCACATCTCCCGCAGCGGCGCCGCGATCTCGTTCGCCGGTCCCGGCGGGCGTAGGAGCGTCAGGTAGAAGGCGGCGTCCTCGAGGTTGTCGGCGACGTCGTCGGCGGCCTCCATCACCTCGAGCAGCCCGCCCGACCCGTCCGCACGCTCCACGGACAGGCGCAGTCGGTTGAGCACCGCGTCGGCCTCGTGCTCCCAGTCGCGAGCCCGCCGCGCGGCCACGCCCGCGGGGCGCGGGCGGGCCTCGCTTACCGCGCGCTCGAGCTCGTCGCGGGCAGCTTCCGCGATCTCGACGACGAGCTCGCCGTGGCGGGAGATGAGTTTCAGGCGCTCCTCGCGAGCGGTGTGGACGTAGCCGAACAGCTCCGCGCGAACCTCGTCCTGGATCAGCGCGAGCGAGCGCCCTGCGAGCATCCCCTCGGAGCAGATCCGCAGCACGGAGCGCAGATATGCGGTCGCGGCGGGTGCGCCGAGCACGGCACTCAGCGAGCGGCCGCTCGCGGCCCTCGTCTGGCCCGCGAACTGCAGGGCGTCCAGTACGAGGCCGTCGCCTCCCGCGATCAGGAACGCCCGGTGACCGTGACCGTGCTCGGCCGCCCAGTCGAGCAGCGCGACGGCTGCACGCTTGCCCACCAGAGCCCGCAGCTGCTTGCGTGCCCGGTTCCAGTCGATCATGAACACGAGCCGCGAACCCAGCGCCGTGAGGAACCGTTCCAGCGAATCGCGGTCCTCCACGTGCCAGCTGCCCGTGGCGAGGTGGAACAGGCCGCTTTCGAACTGGCGGTCGGCCCGCGAGCGCGTGTCCTCCCACTCGACGCCGAGCTCGGCCAGCCGCCGCTGGAAGAACAGGAGACGCTCCAGATGCACGTCGGTGTACGTGACCGCCACCGCCTCGGCGCGCACGCGCACAAGGACGACATGGGCGTCGGTCAAGCCGAGCTCGTCCTCGATCACCAGCGCGTCGCCGACATGGGTCGCCAGCGCAGCGAGACCCGCGTGCCCGAACCGCAGCCGCTCGGTGGCGCCCACGCCGCGCATGAACGCGCTCACGAGCTCGCGGTCCCCCGGGGCGAGGCTATGGGCGCTCGCCCCGTCGATCGTCTCACTCGCGAGCCCCGCCGCGACCGAGTTCAGCTGCCGGTGGGCGTCGAGGACGAGCAGGTGCAGGCTGTCGCGCTCGCGATCGGCCGCCGTCATCGTCGTGAGCGCATCTGTGGAGATCGTGTCGCCGTCCGGGTCGAGCCGTCCGCGCAGCGTGGCCAGGCGCCCGTCGAGCACCTCCGCGCCGGCGTCGGCCGCGAGCAACGGCTCGAGCATCGACTCGACCTCGGCGAGCGCCCGCCCGACCAGCCGGTCGGCTCCCGGGATGCTGTAGAGCCCATCGGGTCTCCGCGCGCTGGCGGCCACGGTGCGGTCGAGCGAGGGATCCTGCACGCCGGCGGCGATCCGCTCCTCACGCAGGTCGCTGACTGGGCCACCGTCGGCCGCCGCCTGCGCGGCCTGGATCAGCCCGAGCAGGTACTTCACCCGATCATTGGCGGCGAGCGCGTCTCGCACGAGCGAGGGGAGCAGCAGCTCCTGCTCGCCCAGCTGCCGGATGATGCGCTCCTTGGCCATCGAGCCCGCTCAGGCCGCCGAGGGGTATGCGGCAAGGTCATTCATTTCTGCGAGCCTCGCCGACAGGATGCACCATGACATCGGAGGATGCCCGAAATCCCGGGTGTGTGACTACTGACGCGGGGGATCGCGTGCAGATCGCAAGGTCCGTCGGCGATCGGCCGATCAGCGCCGTATGTGGCGTGCAAGGACGGCTCGTCGGGCTGTCGGACGACTCACGCTTACTCAGCAGGTAGCGCTGCTGAGCCTGATCCCCATGGTCGTCCTGGGGTTGGTGCTCGCGCACGTCCTGCAGGCGCAGGTGCGCGGACGGACGCTGGCCGAGGAGACGCGCGCCGCGCGCCTGATCGCGCGCATCGGCATCCAGCCCCGGCTCTCGCCGCACGAGGTGCGAGACGGCCTCGGCCCCGCCGAGATCCGCGACCTCGACCGTCAGCTGCGGACGGAGGCCGTCAAACGGGATCTCGCCCGGATCAAGCTCTGGAACGCGCAGGACAGGGTGATCTACTCGGACGACCACAGCCTCATCGGCCGCACGCTGGAGCCGAGCGAGGACCTCGAGGACGCCCTCGCCGGCGATCCCGAGCAAGCCGCGATCGTGAACCCCACCCCCCACTCCGAGACGGCTGGCGAGGTCGGGCTGGGGACGCTGATCGAGGTCTACGTGCCGCTTCGCTTCGCCGCGAAGGGCAAGCCGGCCGGGGCGTTCGAGATGTATCTCAGCTACGGGCCGGTGGCGGGCGCGATCACACGCGACCACAAAGAGATCGTGCTGCTGGTCGCGGGAGGGCTGCTGCTGCTGTGGCTGGTGCTGTACCGGATCGTCGCCGCCGCCTCGCGGAGGCTGCGCCAGCAGGCGCGCGAGAACGATCGCCTGGCGCGCTATGACCAGCTCACCGGCCTGGCCAACCGGACCCTCTACGGCGAGCGCCTCGACGCGATGCTCGCATCCGGGCGACGGTCGGGTCCGGGCGCCGTGCTGATCGCGGACATCGAAGGCTTCAAGCAGGTCAACAGCACGTTCGGCAACGAGGCGGGCGATCAGCTGCTGTGCGCGGTGGCGCGCCGCCTGGAGGACGACCTCGAGGATGTCTCGCTCGTCGCCCGCCTGGGGAACGACGAGTTCGCGATGCTGTCCTGCCCGCTGCCCGACGGCGGCGCAGCGAGCGTCGCGAGCGCGGTCCAGCGGGTGCTCGAAGCACCCGTCGTGCTCAACGGCGTCGGCGTCAATGTCGAGGTGAGCATCGGCATTGCCCGGATCGGCTCTGGGAGCAAGAGCGCGCTCGAGCTCATCCAGCACGCCGAGGCGGCCCTCGGGCGCGCACGGGTGACTGGGAGCAGCGTGGAGGAATACTCGCCGGAGCGCGACCACTTCGATCCCGAGCGGTTGAGCCTGCTCGGCCAGGTACGTGCAGCGCTGGAAAGCGGCGAGTTCATCATCCACTACCAGCCCAAGCTCGACCTGAAGTCCCGGCAGGTGACGAGCGCCGAGGCCCTGGTCCGCTGGCAACACCCCGAGAAGGGCCTGCTCGCCCCGGCGGACTTCGTGACGATCGTCGAGCAGACCGCGTTGATCTCGCCGCTGACGGCGAACATCGTCGGGCAGGCCGTACACGACCTCGCCCGTTGGCGCGCCGACGGGCTCGACCTCGAGGTGTCCATCAACCTCTCGGCCCGCAACCTGCTCGACGCGGGGCTGCCCGCGCAGATCCTCGAGATCGCGCGGCGTCACGACGTCGCACCGCAGTGGATCACCGTCGAGGTGACCGAGAGCGCGACGCTGACCGACCCCGACGCCGCCGCGGCGGTGCTCCAAGAGCTGCGGGACGCCGGGTTCAGCGTCTCGATCGACGACTACGGGACCGGCAACGCGTCGATCGACTATCTCGCGCGACTACCGGCGAGCGAGATCAAGATCGACCGGAGCTTCATCACCGACATCTGCACCGACCCCCGTGCCGACGCGGTCGTAAGGTCGACGATCAACCTCGCTCGGCACCTGGAGCTGAAGGTGGTCGCGGAGGGGATCGAGACCCAGCAGGCCCTCGACCACCTCACGGCGTTGGGCTGCGACTGCGCGCAGGGCTACCTGATCTCGCGCCCGGTCGCCTTCGCCGATCTCGCCGGCCGCGTCGCGGAGCTCAACGACACCCTCGCGAAGCAACACCCGGCAGTCGAGATCAGCGCCCGGCGCACGAGCCGCTCGGCGCCGACGGTCTGACGACCCGCCCGGCGCCCGCCGCCCGGCGCCCGGCGCCCAGCGCCCATCGCCCGGCCGGTGATACCGTCGCGAGATGAGCGATCTCGGACCTTCCTCCACAGCCAGCGATCTCGCCGCCGCGCTACGCCGCCGGGAGATCTCCTCCAGCGAGCTCCTCGACGCGTGCCTCGCGGCCGTCGACGAGCGCAACCCGGCGCTGAACGCGATGGCGTTGCGCAACGACGAGCAGGCCCGCGCAGCCGCCGCGGACGCCGACCGGCGGCTGGCAACCGGCGAGCAGGCGCCGTTCCTCGGGGTTCCGATGCCGATCAAGGATCTCACCCCCGTCGCGGGCTGGCCGGTGACGTATGGGTCCAACGGTGCACCGGAGGGGCCCAGCGAAGAGAGCGAGATGGTCGTCGACGCGTTCGTGCGGGCCGGCTTCGTGCTGTGCGGCAGGACGACCACGCCGGCGTTCGGCGTGATCACGGCGACCGAGACCACACGCTACGGCATCACCCGCAACCCCTGGGACACCGAGCGCACCCCGGGCGGGTCCAGCGGCGGGGCCGGCGCCGCCGTGGCGTCGGGCATGTTCCCGATCGCCCACGCCAACGACGGCGGCGGGTCGATCCGCATCCCGGCCTCCTACTGCGGCCTGGTCGGGCTCAAGCCGAGCCGGGGGCGGGTGCCGCGGCTTTCGCAGAGCTGGCTGGGAGCCGTCGTCGAGGGGGTCGTCGCGCGCAGCGTCCAGGACGCCGCCACCGTGCTCGAGGTGACCAGCGGGCCGGATCCGTGCTCCTGGTACAACGCACCGGCACCGGCCCGGCCGTTCTCCGCCGAGCTGGACGCCGAGCCGCCGACACTACGGATCGGCCTGATGGCCAGTGCCCCGCTCGGCATCCCCACCGACCCGGCCTGCATAGAGGCGGCGCAGGCGGCCGGGGAGCTGCTCGAAGGGCTGGGACACGCCGTCGAGCAGGTCGAGGTCGCGACGATCTCCGAAGAGATGGTGCCGCCGTTCGTCGCCCTGACGCAGGCGGGCTTGGCCGACTACGACGGCGTCGACTGGTCCAAGGTCGAGCCGCATGTCGCCCACGCTCGCGCCGCCGCCGACGAAACGAGCGCGTACGACTACGCGCTGGCGGCCAAGGGGCTCGAGCGGTTGAGCCGCCGCGAGGTGGCGCGCTGGGGCCGTGACTTCGACGTCCTGCTGACGCCGACCTCGGCGATCCTGCCGCCGATCGCGGGGTCGGTGATGGAGGCCCAGCACGCGGCTCCCGACCAGCCCGTGCCGGAGGTCGTGGCGAGCGTGTCGTTCACGGCGTTCGGGAACGTCGCCGGCCTGCCCGCGATCAGCCTGCCGGTGCACGTCACGGACGGCAACCTGCCGGTGGGGGTCCAGCTGACCGGCGGGCCGTGGCAGGAGGCGACGCTGGTCTCGCTGGCCGCGACGATCGAGCGGGCCGCGCCCTGGTCCGAGCGCCGCCCCGCGCTCGCCGCCGCCTGAGTCCAGGACTCAAGCTCTCCGCCGAAGGCGGCCCTGGGGGGCAGAGGGACCGGAGGTGGCCGATGACGCCCGCTCCCTGAGGGGCGAGGTCCGCGGGGTTCCCGGACGGCGTTCGAGCCTGCTCGCCCTGTAGATCGGCGCGGCGAACCACAGGACGGCGAACGGGATCGCCGCCACACACGTCGCCAGCACGCCGGCGGTGGCGCCGAACAGCTTGGTCGTGACCAGCAGCAGACACCCGCACATCGCCAGCGCGAGGAATACGAGCCCGGCGACCGCGACGCGGTTGGAGCTGAACACGATGTGGCGCTTGTCGCCCTGGCGGAACAGAAACCGGTGCTGGGCAGAGGGCGCGAGCGTGCACAAGGCGGCGCACGCGGCGAGCACGAGGGTGACGAAGTACACGATGCGCTCGAAGTCGCCAACGTGCTCGAAGCCCACGTTGAACGGCACGATCAGCAGGAACGCGAACAGCACCTGCACTCCGGTGACGACCACGCGCAGCTCTCCAGTGAGCTCGTCGAGGTTGCGGTCGAGTCGCTCGGCCGGCGTCTCCGTGCGGCCGTCGTCCTCGGAACCCTCGAAACCCTCGCGGGCCTCGCCGTCGGGACCACGCTGGTCCCGGCCGGCTGTCGGCCGCGGCTGTGCCCAGTCGAGCGAGACTGGCGGGAGCCTGCGGCGTGCGTCCTCCTCGCCGCCCATCGGCTAGTTGCCTACCCCGGCCGCGTGGCCCGAAACCACCGCCCGTCGGGCAAGAGCTTTTCGCGATCGGCCGGACCGGGTAGGCGCCATGCAGGAGCCCCACAACCCAGCAGGAGGTCGCAGATGCCACCCCGCGGCGTGAAAAAGGACAGCAAGCGCGAGCGCCAGTACGAGCACGTCAAGGAGAGCGAGCTCGACAGCGGAGCCTCGCTCGGGCGCGCTGAGGAGATCGCGGCACGTACGGTCAACAAGGAGCGGGCCCGCCGTGGCGAAACGCGGTCCGCCTCGCGGACCTCCACCCGCGACATCTCGTCGGGGCGGCGCGGGGGGCTGCGATCGGGCCGTCCGGGCCCGCGCGGGCGCACGCGGGACCAGCTCTACCAGGAGGCGCGCAGGCTGGGCGTGAGGGGTCGCTCGCAGATGAACAAGGACGAGCTGGAGCGCGCTGTCGACCACCGCAAGCGCTGACCGCCCGGGGCGCTGGGAGGCTGTTGGGACCGGGTTTCGCGGCGGGCGGCCGGGGTAGGCCATTGACATGACCACCGGAACGTCTCTCGTCATGATCGCGGCCGGAGCGATCCTGCGATACGCGGTGACCGCCAGCGTCTCCGGGGTGTCGCTTGCGACGATCGGGCTGATCCTGATGCTGACGGGGATCGTCGGATTGGTGCTGTCGCTGCTGTACTCGTTCGCTTGGAGACCGCGGCGGGTCGAACGGCTCGATCGCGATCCCTACGAGCCCTACGAACCGCGGTAACCGCTGAGCAAGGGCGGCGCGCCGCACCAACGCGGGTCACGCACCGCACCGGCCCGGGCCATGCGCCGCACCGGCCCGGGCCATGCGCCGGCCGCGCCGGCTCGCCGGCGGCCGGGCGCCCTGGCGCAGATGCGATGCTGTGGGCATGGCCGTCGTGGCGAGACCCCGCGCAGCGGACGCACTGAGGCTGGGGAGGCGTCGATTCCTGGCGCCCGAACGTATCGACATGGCGGCGATCGCGGGGGAACTCGGCGTCAACCGGGTGACGCTGTACCGCTGGTTCGGATCACGGGATGACTTCATCGTCGAGGTCGTGTGGTCGCTCGCGCTGACGACGTTCGGATGGGTGGAAGACAAAGTCACCTCCCAGGGTCCCGAGCGGATCGTCGAGGTCGTGACGGGGTTCCTGGACACGATCATCACCAACGCCGGGATGCAGCGGTGGCTGAGCGAAGACGGCGAGCACGCGATGCGGCTGCTGACCGGACGCCGCACGGACTTCCAGCAGCGTCTGATCGGCGAGATCCAACGCCGGCTCGAGGAGCAGTCGGGCGCATCGCGGCTGCAGCCGTCGGTCGACCTGCACGAGCTCGCTTACGTGATCGTTCGCCTGATCGAGTCCTACACGTACCTGGATCTGATCACCGGCGAACGCCCGGAAGCCACACGGGCCGAGCCGATCCTGCGGATGCTCCTGAGGGTGGACGCGTAGAGGCCGCCCTCGAGCCCCCCGCGCCTCACCAGTTGATCGGCGGGGGCGGTTTCGCCGTCATTTCGATCTTGTTCCCTGGCCCCGACATGGTGGCCGAGAGGACCGGGCCGAACAGGCCGCAGCCGCCGAATTCCGGCACCGTCACCTGGGTGGCGAAGGAGAACCCGCCGACGACGAGGGCGTTGACGGGCTCGGAGATGCTCAGCGGCAGCTGGATCGGTTCGACCGTGGTGCAGCCGATCGGGACCACGAACAGCCCGACCCCGACGGAGCCGACGAGCTCGTTGGCCGAGCCGCTGGCGCTCTCGCTGAAGACGCCGCTGTCGGTGAGCCCGACCGTTCCGTGGATCGTGCCGGTCGGCGTCAGCGCCCCCCGCACGGTGACCGGGACCAGGCCGATGAAGATCGTCTGGTTGATCGGGGGAATCGACAGGTTGGCCGTCAGCTGACCCGACGTGACGTCGCCTTCGGCACTCAGCGTCGAGCCTTTCGGGACTTCGACCGAGATCCCGCTCTTGGCCTCGGTGACCTTGCCGCTCAGTTCCCACGCCGGGAGCGGCACGATCAAGTCGCCGGTCTCGGGTTTCAGGCGCGCCGAAGAGGGGAGCGTGGCGCTCGCGGAATGCTGCCCGCAGGTGCTCGGCGCCTTCTTGCCGGCGAGGCGTTCTTCGATCCACTTCATCACGTTGCCGATCGCCGTCGGGTCGGTCAGCAGGTGGTCTCCCGGGTACAGCTGCAGGTCGTCGCTGACGCCGAGTGAGCACCAGGCGCTGTGCAGCGCCACGTCCTGGGCGACGGGAACGAACTCGTCCTCGAGGCCGTGGTAGTGGTACACGGGCACCGGCACCGATTTGGTGCCGAGCTGCTGTTCGCTCACGACTTTCTGGATCGCCGGGTGTTCGGCCTCCAGTTCGGTGAAGCTCTTGTGGCCGATCGTGTATTCGGCGCTGTTGACGTCGCGGAATTCACGTAGCGACTGGATCGCGCACTCGTTCAGCAGCTTTCCCGCCGCTTCCAGTCCGGCGACATTGGACAGCGCCGCGAGGTCGAATTCTTCGGGGTAGGCCGTGCTCAACCCGATCAGCCCGTCGAGGCCGAACGCGGTACCGACGGAGGCGTTGTCGAATTCGCCGATCGCCTGTAGGTTCGCCGGGACGCCACCGGCGGCGAGGCCGGCCATCTTCACGTCGGGCGCGTAGCTGGATTGGAGCTCGGCTGCCCAGCCCGCCGCCTGCCCGCCCTGCGAGTAGCCCCACACGATCACCGGTGCGCTCGAGCCGATGCCCGACCCCGGAACCTGCCTGGCGGCGCGGACCACGTCGAGCACGGCCTGGCCCTCGGCGCGCCCGGCGGCGTAGGTGGGGACCGCGCCGTTGGTGTAGCCCTGGTAGTCGGTCACCGTCACCGCGTAGCCCTTTTTCAGCGATTCGATGATCGCGCCGCCGTCGTACTCGGCTCCGGCGGCGATCTGCAGCGAGGGGGCACACGAGTGGCCGAGACCCTGGGTGCCCTCGGCATACGTGACCACGGGCCGCGAGCCGCTGCCCTTCCACGCCGCGGTGGGCACGATCACCGTGCCGGTCACCCAGTCGGACTGGCCGTGCTGATCGGTCGACTGGTAGAGCACCGTCCAGGCTTTGTTGGCGGGGAGCGTCACGTTGAGGTTGACGGTCGCCGAGCGGTACCACACCAGTTCGCCGACGCTCCCGGTCGGGGTCGTGGTGGGGGGCGTGTAGAACGCCGATCCTGCCGGGCCTTCAACCGGACTCGCGGACGCGCCCACCGGCGCGGCCAGACCCGCGAGGACAGAAACCGCCAGCACGACTGCAACCGCGAAACCGCGCACCATGTCGTCTCCCCTTCGCTCGGACTCCACTCTCCCCGGCGAGCGCTGCCCCGGCGGGTCGAAACCCGCCCAGCGACGCCATGCGGTGCGGAATGTATCACGATGGCTTAGACGTTGCAATTGCATCCCTTGACCGCAGACGTTGCATCGCCTCAGACATCTCGGTGGAGTGGGTGGCGGAGGCGGTCCACTCCTGCACGACGAGGTCGTCGCGGACGTAGATCTCCTCCTGGTCGCGCTCGACCTCGTCGTGCTCCGGGATCGACTCGCCCGGCGGGATGTCGAGACCGGGGAAGGCGGCCTAGAGCGCGAGCGCCCGCGTAAGGATCGCCGCGCCGTCGACCTCCCGCGGGAGATCGCCGAACGCCAGGCCGCGATGCTCGAGGCGCCCCGCGCAGAAGGCCGAGGACACGAATCCGGGCGAATGGCGCAGCAGCAGCGACGCCTGGAGGGCGAGAGCCATGTCCTCGACGAGCCGGCGGGCGCCCCATTCCGCTTCGGGGAGGGCGTCGGGCGGCGCCAGAAGCCGCTCGCGGAGACTGTGCAGGTGGGCGTCGAACCGCGGGTCGGCGCCGGCCGCTAGCTCGCACTCGGCCAAGAACGCAGCTGCACACTCGGGTTCCCGCGCGAGCGCGCGCAGGACGTCGAGCGCGATCACGTTGCCAGAGCCCTCCCACACGGTGCCGAGCTGGATGTCCCTGTACAGCTGGGCCATGAACGCCTCCTCCACGTAGCCGTTCCCGCCCAGGCACTCGAGCGCCTCGGCGGCGAGCGGCGCGCCGCGCTTGCACACCCAGTACTTGAGGACCGCGAGCGCCAGCCGGCGGAAGGCGGGCTCCTCGCCGGCCGCCTCGTCGAACGCGCGGGCGAGCCTGATCGTCGCCACGGTCGCCGCCTCGGACTCGAGCGCCAGGTCCGCCAGCACGTTGGTCATCGCCGGTTGCTCGGCGAGCGGCGCGCCGAACGCGGCGCGGTGACGGGCGTGCCAGACGGCCTCGGCGACCGCGCGGCGCATCATCCCGGTCACGGCGATCAGCGTGTCGAGGCGCGTGTACACCAGCTGCTCGACGATGAACGCCGTTCCCCGCCCCTCCTCGCCGAGCATGCGTGCCGGGAGGTGGTCGTACTCGACCTCCGAGGAGGCCAGGCAGCGCCCGCCGAGCTTGTCCTTCAGGCGCTGGATGCGAAAGCCCGGGTGGGGCCGGTTGGCCACGAAGCAGGTGATCCCGTTGTCGGTCTGGGCGAGCGTGAAGAACACCTCGAAGACGGGATGCGTGCAGAACCACTTGTGTCCGGTGAGCTCATACCAGCCGTCTCCCACCGGCTCGGCGACGGTCGAGTTGGCCCGCAGGTCGGACCCGCCCTGCTTCTCGGTGAAGGCCATGCCCGCCTGTGCGAAGCGGTCGTAGTCGGGCAACGTGAGCCGCTGCTCCCACGCCGCGGCGAGTGCCGGGTCCTGACGCATCGTGGGCACCGCGGCGTAGTTGATCGCGAACGGACAGCACGGCCCGGTGTCGAGCTGGTTGAAGAGATGGAACATCGACGCTCGCACCACGTGCGCTCCCTCGCGCGTCTCGCGCCAGGGCAGCGTGTTCACCTGACGCTCGACTCCCAGACGAAGCATCCAGTGCATCGAGGGGTCGTAGTCGATCTCGTCGACCCGGTTGCCGTAGCGGTCGTGGGTGCGCAGCACGGGGATGTTGCGCTGGGCGCGCCTGGCGTGCTCGAGCGCCTCCGTCGAGCCGAGGATCGCCGCCAGCTCGCGAACTCGCTCGCGGCCCCAGCCGCCGCCCTCGCGGTCGAGCGCCTCCTGTAGGGCGAGGTCGGCGGCGAACGGGTCGTAGTCCGCCAGCGGAGGAGGCTGGTTGACCACGCGGTGGGTGGCCAGGCGTGATTCGGCGGCCTCGGTGACGCTCATAGCGGTGGGCGGCGAAGGGGACGATCCCCAGCGCACGCCCCGGCGACTTTCGCACAGTCGCACGACGCGGTCAAGACGGGCCGCGGGGCCACCCTCAGCCGAACGCCCGGAACGCGCGAGAGTCGAGCGTCGGGGGCCGACGTTTGGACACCTGTCCATATCGACGTGGCCGGGCGCGAACCACAATCCGCGCGATGGCGCTCAAGACCCTGACGCCGCTGGAGCTCGCCCACACACGCACCCTGTTCAGGAGCTTCATGGGGCGTTCCGGCACCAGACACAGAACCGTCGGCGAGCTGCTGGCGATCTACCGGGAGCGGTGCGGGGAGCTGCGGGCCACCGGGGACCCCGACGACGATCTGCGCGTCGATCGCTTCATGCGGGAGATGGTGAGCGGGACGTGGAGGGACGGCCTCGTGATGCGGATCGGCGAATTCGACGGGAGCGTGCACCTGATCGACGGGACGCACCGCGGGATCGCCTACCTCGCCTGCCGGGAGGGCGGCGTGGGCGGCGATCGCCTCCCCGCGCTGACCGTCGACTGCTGAGCGGGGGGCCGGCCCGCCCGCCGCGGCCTAGTATTTCACGATCGCGGACGCTTCGGTGAGCGCCGTGCCTTTTGCAGTGCCGAGGTGAAGGGTCGTTTCGTTCGTGCCTTTGGCCGGCGAGGTGTATTCGACCAGCGCCTGCCGT
Source organism: Solirubrobacteraceae bacterium (assembly GCA_035515315.1). GTDB lineage: Bacteria > Actinomycetota > Thermoleophilia > Solirubrobacterales > Solirubrobacteraceae > Palsa-744. Next base: position 10,962 of record DATJBO010000082.1, on the reverse strand, counting down.
GTCAAACCGCTGACCGCGCCGACGTTACTGACGAATCGAGGCTAGGCGGCGATCAGTGCCTTCAGCTTGTCCGGCAGCACGGCCAGGACGTCGTCGATCTCGCCCTCGCTCACGTGCCTGCGCAGCACCCGCGTGACCGCCTCGACGGCCACCGAGGCCTCCGTCTCTCCCGCGAAGCGGGCCTCCTCGGCCACGTGGGCGAGGAAGGTGTCGACGTCGTGGATCGGCAGCGGCGTCCGATCCGGCTTCCAGTCCTCGTAGTAGATGCCGCGGATCAGGGTGGGAAGCTGCGCTGCGAGCTGGGCGGCGGCGGCCACGGTCAAGCGGTCCCGAAGGGTATGCAGCACTCCCCGCAATGCCCGGTAGGCGTACTGGCGGTCCTCGCCACCGAGCTCCTCGGCGATCTCGTTCAGCCACAGGTGCGCCTTCTCGACGCTCCGCTCGATGATCGTCGGATCCCCCTGGGTCATCGCAGCCTCCTAGGACGTGGTCGCGTGTCCCGGATGCTACCCGGGCCTTTCGTCAGTATGCCTTGACTCGTCCGGCGACGGGCGATCCGCTCGCGCGTTATGTTGTGTGGGCCAGATGGAGTCCTGGCGGGTCACCCGGCGAGGTGTGGTCCCCGAACCGCCCAGGCCGGCACAAGGGCTGATGGCTCCTTTCGCGAAAGACGACTCGAGCGCGAAAGGAGCGACCGACCGCAGTGCCGACCCTTCCCGACCGGGCCATCGAGGTAGTCGAGGTGACGAGCAGCCGGGCGCTCGCGCCGGCGGACGGCGACGATGCCGAGGATTGACCGCCGAGAGCTCGCCGCGATCGCCGCGGGCGGAGCGATCGGTGCGGTCGCCAGAGTGTGGATCGGCCGGCACCTCACCACCGCCGACGGCAGCTGGCCGTGGGCGACCTTCACGATCAACGTCACGGGCTCGTTCGCGCTCGCCTACCTCGCCACCCGGCTGCAGGAGCGTCTGCCCCAATCCACCTACCGCCGGCCGCTCCTCGCCACTGGGTTCTGCGGTGCCTACACGACCTTCTCGACGGTGCAGGTCGAGCTGCTGAGGATCGCCGAAGCACACCGCTACGGCCTCGCGATCGGCTACGCGCTCGTGAGCATCGCCGCCGGCATGGCCGCCATCTGGCTCGCAACCGTGGTCGTGCGCCGCACGAGAGTGATCGCATGAGCACCTGGCTGTGGCTGGCGGTTGCGGCGGCCGGTAGTGTCGGGGCGATCGGAAGGTTCCTGCTCGACTCGCTGATCGCAGAGCATGCCGGCCGGGACTTCCCTTACGGCACCTTCACCGTCAACATCGGCGGCGCGTTGGTCCTCGGCGTGCTCACCGGATCGGCGCTGGAAGGCAACGCGCTGCTGATCGCCGGGACCGCGACGATCGGCTCCTACACGACCTTCTCCACCTGGATGCTCGAGAGCCATCGCCTCGCCGAAGACAGGCAGCACCTGCGGTCGCTGCTCAACCTCGGCGTGAGCCTCATCGTCGGGTTCGGCGCGGTGCTGCTGGGGCACACGATCGGAGCGCACGCGTGAGCGGCGCCTCTTGGCCGGCAGGCGAGGACTGCCTGAAGCTGACCACCTACTTCGGCGAGCGCGACCGCACCCAGGATGGGCTGCTCGCCGACGCGCTGCTCGACGTCTACGGCGAGCACCGGCTGCAGACGAGCATCCTGCTGCGGGGTGCCGAAGGCTTCGGGCGCCTGCACCATCTGCACACCGACAGGCTCCTGTCGCTCTCGGAAGACCTGCCGGTCGTCTCGGTGGCCGTCGACCGGCGCGAGCGGATCGAGTCGATGCTCGAGCTGGTCCTGCGGGTCCAGCGCAAGGGGCTGATGACGCTCGAGCGGGCCCGCCTGCTGGCCGGGGAGATCGGCTCCGTGCAACTGCCCGAGCAGCTTCAGGAGGCCACGAAGCTCACCGTGTACGTCGGCCGCCAGGAGAAGGTGGACCGCGCGCCGGCGTTCGTGGCGATCACCGATCTGCTGCACCGGAGCGGGATATCAGGCGCGACCGTGCTGCTGGGCGTCGACGGCACGAGGCGCGGCGCCCGGGCCCGCGCGAGGTTCTTCGCCCGCAACGCCGACGTGCCAATGATGGTCATCGCGGTCGGCTCCGGTGAGAAGATCGCCCGGGTGCTGCCGGAGCTCGGCGTCCTGCTCGACAACGCGATCGTGACGCTCGAGCGGGTCCGCGTCTGCAAGCGCGGCGGCGAGCTGCTCGCCGCTCCCCACGAGCTACCCGGGACCGACGAGCACGGCCTTGCGATGTGGCAGAAGCTGATGGTCTACACCTCGCACGCCGCCACCCACGAAGGCCACCAGCTGCACCAGGCGATCGTCCGCCGGCTACGCGAATCCGACTCGGCCGGCGCGACGGTGTTACACGGCATCTGGGGCTTTCACGGTGACCATCCCCCGCACGGCGACAGGTTCTTCCAGATCACCCGCCACATACCCGTCGTGACGATCACGGTCGACACCCCCGAGCGGACGGCCCGGTCGTTCCAGGTCATCGACGAGCTCACCCGGGAGCACGGCCTGGTCACGAGCGAGATGGTGCCGGCGATGAGCGCCATCAGCGAAGTCGAGCAGCGCGGCGGACTGAGGCTCGCGAGCCACGACTTCTAGCCATAAGCTTGGTGCGTGGACCGCACCCCCACCGTTGCGATCGTCGGCGCCGGCATGTCGGGCCTGTGCATGGGCGTGAAGCTCCGGCGGGCCGGCATCGACAGCTTCACGATCCACGAGAAGGCCGCCTCGGTGGGCGGGACGTGGCGCGAGAACACCTACCCCGGGCTCTCCTGCGACGTGCCTTCGCGCTTCTACTCCTACTCGTTCGCGCCCAACCCCGACTGGTCGCGGCAGTTCTCGCCCGGGCGCGAGATCTGGTCCTACTTCGACCGCATCACCGACCGGTACGGCCTGCGGCCGCACATCCGCTTCGACTCGGAGATCACCGCCGCGCGCCACGACGGCGAGCGCTGGCGGCTGCGCACCGCGGGTGGCACCGAGGAATCGGCCGACTTCCTGATCTCCGCCACGGGGGTGCTGCACCACCCGCGGTATCCGGACATCGAGGGGCTCGACTCGTTCGCCGGCGCCGCCTTTCACTCGGCGCGCTGGGACCACTCGGTGCCCTTGGCGGGCAGGCGGATCGGTGTCGTCGGCACCGGCTCGACGGGGGTGCAGATCACGTGCGCGCTGGCCGGCGTGGCGAGCCGCTACAGCCTCTTCCAGCGGACCGCCCAATGGGTCCTGCCCGCTCCCAACAGGCGCTACTCGCGTTTGACCAAGTGGCTGCTGCACCGCTCGCCCGAGCTGAACCGCCTCGCCTACCGCGCCGCGCAGGAGTGGATGGAGCACACGCTCGGGGAAGCCGTCGTGCGACCGTGCTGGCAGCGCCGTGCGATCGCCGCGGCGTGCCGTCGCAACCTGGCCCGGGTCGCGGATCCCGAGCTGCGCCGCAAGCTGACCCCGGACTACGAGCCGATGTGCAAGCGGCTCGTGATGTCGGGGGAGTTCTACGCCGCGATCGAGCAGCCCGACGTACAGCTCGTCACCGAGCAGATCGAGCGCGTCGAGCCGCAGGGGATCCGCACGCTGGACGGAGCGCTGCACGAGCTCGACGTGCTCGTGCTGGCGACCGGTTTCGACGCGCACGCGTACATGCGCCCGATGGAACTGACCGGTCCGAACGGGGAGACGCTCGAGGACATCTGGCCGGGCGAGCCGAACGGCTACCTCACCGTTGCGCTGGCGGGCTTCCCCAACCTGTTCTGCCTGATGGGCCCCCATAGCCCCGTCGGCAACCAGTCGCTCATATCGGTGGCCGAGACCCAGGCTGACTACGCGCTGTGGTTCATCGAGCGCTTCCGTGCCGGCACCCTCGTGAGCGCCAGGCCGACGGCCGCCGCGACCGCGCGCTTCAACTCCGAACTGCGCAACGCGATGCCCGACACCGTGTGGACGACCGGCTGCCGAAGCTGGTACATCGGCGCCGACGGACTGCCGAGCCTCTGGCCCTGGACGCCCAAGCGCCACCGTCAGATGCTCGCCCGGCCGGTGCTCGCCGATTACGAGGTCGCCAGCACGCCACACGCGTCGGCCGTCGGGGCATAGCCACACGGTGCCGCCGCTTCAGTACCGCGCCGCGCCGCGCTGGGGCGAACAGCTCGCACGGGCGGTCACCCACGCCCGGTGAGCACCCCGCGCTCGCCCACACGGCCTTCCCCCGATGCGCCAGCGGACGGCCGGGTAGACACGCGCTCGCTCGTCGTGTTCGCTCCATCGCCGCTGTTGACGATCACCGTCGAGCCGACGGGTGGTGCACACGAGGAGATCCACCTGCACGCCTGCGGGCAGGGGTTCTGGGTGGCGCGCATGGCCTCCCTGCTCGGCGCGAGGGTCGCTCTGTGCTGCTGTCTGGGCGGCGAGTCCGGCGCGGTCCTGCGCGGGTTGGTCGAGCGCGAGAACGTGCAGCTGCTGGCCGTCGAGTGCGCCGCCGCCAACGGCTCCTACCTGCACATGCGCCGCGACGGCGAGCGGGAAGAGGTGGCCAGAACCGACAGCCAGCGCCTCTCCCGCCACGAGGCGGACGAGCTCTACGGCGTGACGCTCAGCGCTGCCCTCGACGCGGGCCTGGCGATGCTGACCGGAACGGACCCGCGCGAGATCCTCGAGAGCGACTGCTACCGCCGGCTCGCCTGCGATCTGCGCAACAACGGGGTCACCGTGATCGCCGACCTGTCAGGCGACGCGTTGAGAGCCGCCCTGCAGGGCGGCGTGGACGTGCTCAAGATCAGCGAAGAGGAGGCGCTCGCAGAGGGCTGGGCGAGCAGCGGCGAGCTCGCTGACCTGATGGACGCCCTCCAGGCGCTCCACCGGGCGGGCGCCCGCACCGTGTTGATGTCGAGGGCCGAGCGGCCGGCGTTGGTGCTCGACGGCCCGTGCAACCGATACCTGCACCTGACCGGCCCGCGCGTACAGGCGGTCGAACCCCACGGCACCGGCGACTCCATGTTCGCGGCGCTCGGCACGGGCCTGGCGAGCGGGCTGGAGCTCGAGCAGGCGCTGCGGGTGGCGATGGCGGCGGGGTGCCTGAACGCAACCAGGCACGGGCTCGGCACGGGCACGCGCCAGGAGATCGAACAGCTCAGCCACCACGTGCAGGTCGCCGAGCTGCCCCCGAACCCGCGAGCGAGCTGACGGCCGGGAACATCACGGCCCCGGCTGCTGATTCTTGCGTGCTTCGGGCGGCCCGCGGCGGTACGTAGAAACTCACAGCGGTCTCGGCGCACCACCCGGATGGCTCCCTGCGTTGGTCGATCTAGCCTGCGGTAGGTGAAGAGCAGATGTCCGGGCGCAGCTATCGCATAGCACGCATCGCTGGGATTCCCGTCGGCATCAGCCCGTGGTGGCTGGTGATCGTTGCGGTCTTCACGTATGCGCTGGGGAGCTCGTACTTCCCGGAAGCGGTCCACGGGATCAGCCCGGCGGCTTCGTACTCGCTCGGGCTGGTGAGCGTGCTGCTGCTGTTCGCCAGCATCCTCGCGCACGAGTTCGGTCACGCGATCGTGGCGCGCAGGCACGGCATCGAAATCGACGAGATCGACCTGTGGCTGCTCGGGGGCGTGTCACGGATGCGCGGCGAAGCGCACGCACCCGAGGATGAACTGCGTTACGCGCTCGCGGGGCCGGCGATCACCGCCGTGGTCGCGGTCTGCTTCGGCGCCGCGGCCGTGCTGCTGCCGTCCTCCACGCCGCCGGTTGTGAGCGCGCTGGTCGAATACCAGGCGTATGTGAACGGGGCGATATTCGTGCTCAACATGCTGCCCGCGTTTCCGCTCGACGGTGGCCGCGTGCTGCGCTCGCTGCTGTGGCGACGCAGCGGGCAGATCCTCGGCGCCACCGAGACGGCGGCGGGCATCGGCCGCGGCTTCGGCTACGTGATGATCGGGCTCGGGCTGCTCGAGGTGCTGGCGGGTGGGCCGATGGGCCTGTGGCTGTCGTTGATCGGCTTCTTCATCGTGATGGCGGCCGGACAGCAGGCGGCGGGTGCCCGGCTGGAGGCAGCGCTGTCGGGGGTCCACGCTGGTGAGCTGATGTCGAGCCCGGTGGTGAGCATTCCCGGCGACACGGCGCTCGCCACGGCCGTGAGGGACTACTTCGTGGCCCACCGCTACGCGTGCTTTCCGGTGGTCGACGAGCTCGGTCGCGCGCTCGGGCTGCTCACGCTCACGCAGGTGCAGTCGCCCTCGCTCACCCAAGGTGCCGGCCGGACGGCCGCGGAGACGGCAGATCGCGACGCCGGGTTGATCGTCCGCGAGGACGAGGACGTCACGCAGCTGATGACACGCCCGGCGTTCGCCCGCGTCGGCCGCGCGGTCGTGGTCGACGATCTCGGACTGCCGGTCGGGCTTGTGTCGATCACCGACGTCGAACGCGCGCTGCGCGCCGCCCGGCTCTCGCGGCAGGCCGCCTGACGATCGCGGCGGTCGAGGTCGAGCGGCCCCGCCACGCCCAAGGTCCGCTCAGGGTGGAAAGCCGTCGCACGGGCAGTGGTTTCCCCCCATGACGGGGCCTCCGCGCGAGCGTAGCGTGGGCTTCGAGATCGTCACTCCGACAAGGCGCGGGTCGCGCGGCTGCCGCGCGAACGGGAAGCGAGGAGGAATGTCATGAATGAGAGCGTGACGAGCGCGGTCACCCCAACACACGCAGATGCAATCGTCGGGTTCCTGCGGGGCGCCGGGATCGACTTCGAGCTGGTCGAGCACGAGCCGACCATGACCGCGGTGGCGGAGGCCCGCACCGCCCATCTACCTCCGGAACAGGTCGCCAAGACGATCGTTCTCCATGACGGCAGCGCCTACGTGATCGCCGCCATCAGCGCCGCCGACCGCCTCGATCTGCACAAGCTGCGCGAGCTGCTCGGCGCGAGCCGGCAACTGCGGCTCGCAAGCGAGGCCGAGATCGCGCGCGACTTCCCGTCCCTCGAAGTCGGGGCCGTCCCGCCGTTCGGCCCGATGGTGCCCGCGGCAGAGGTGATCGACCTGACATTAGCCGCGCAGCGGCGCATCCTCTGCCCGGCCGGAGATCACCGGCATTCCGTGCTGCTCGACCCGCACGAGGCGGTGCGGATCACGGCCGCCAAAGTCGCCGACATCTGCGAAGCGTGAGCGCCCAGGGCCTGACCCTGCCGTTGGGCGAGCGCGAGGTGCTGGAGGCGCTGCGCGCCGAGGCGCACCCGCTGACCGGGGATCGTCGCGACTACGACGCCCTGATGGGGCTGGTCGGGGATGCGCGGATCGTCCTGCTGGGCGAGGCCAGTCATGGCACGCACGAGTTCTACCGCGAACGCGCCCGCATCACGCGCCGGCTGATCACGGAGCTCGGCTTCGCCGCGGTGGCGATCGAGGGCGACTGGCCCGACGCCCACCGCGTCAACGGCTACGTGCGGGGACAGGGCAGCGACGGCGATGCCGAGGAGGCGCTACGCGGCTTCGCCCGGTTCCCCACGTGGATGTGGCGCAATGCAGAGGTACTCGACTTCGTGGGATGGCTGCGCACGCTCAACGAGCGCCGCCACGACGCCGCGCGCAAGGTCGGCTTCTACGGCCTCGACCTGTACAGCCTGAACGCCTCGATGGAGGCGGTGATCGCCTACCTCGACGAGCAGGACCCCCAGGCGGCGAAGCGCGCTCGGGCACGCTACGAGTGCTTGCAGCCATACGGCGCGAAGGGCTCCGACTACGGGCAGGCCGTGCTGCTCGGCGTCGGTGAGCCATGCCGGCGGCGGGTGATCGAGCAGCTCGTCGAGCTGCGCCGTCTCGCCGGCGAATACCTCGCACGCGACGGGTCGGCCGCCGAGGACGAGTACTTCTACGCAGAGCAGAACGCCACGATCGTCGCCGACGCGGAGGAGTACTACCGCACGATGTTCGGCGACCGCGCAGGCTCCTGGAACCAGCGCGACCGCCACATGGCCAACACGCTCGACCACCTGCTCGCCCACCTGGATCGCCACGACGGCAGCACCCGCCTGGTGGTGTGGGCGCACAACTCACACGTCGGTGACGCCCGCGCGACCGAGATGGGCAGCCGCGGCGAGCTCAACATCGGCCAGCTCATGCGCGAACGCCACGGCCGTGATGTCGTGAGCGTGGGCTTCAGCACCTACTCGGGCACCGTCACCGCCGCCTCCGACTGGGGCGGGCAGCCGGAGCGCAAGCGCGTGCGCGGAGCGCTGCCGGACAGCTACGAGGCGCTCCTACACGACACGTACATCCCCGCCTTCCTGCTCTGCCCGCTGCCTGCCGGCGACAGCGGACGCGCCCTGATGGACCCTCGCCTGGAGCGGGCGATCGGGGTCATCTACCGTCCGGAGACCGAACGGCAGAGCCACTGGTTCGGAGCGAGCGTGGCCCGCCAGTTCGACGCCCTCGTGCACATCGACTCGACCCGCGCCGTCGAGCCGCTCGAGCGCACGCCGAAGTGGGAGCTCGGGGAGCCCCCGGAGACCTACCCCAGCGCCCTCTGAGGAGCACGTCCCGTCCCGCCCCTACTCCCGGACGCCCGCCTGCCGATCGAGCGGGTGGTCGCGGCGCCTCGTACGTGCTCGGCAGTGGCGGCACACGACGTTTGCGGGTCCTCGTCCGGCATCGGGATCAATCCGCCATCTCTCTCGCGAGCAACTACTGATGCGCCGGCGCTCGCGCCGCCATAGCGTCCTCGCCGAGATGAAAGTGAGGACCGGCGCCGTCACCACCCCGGACGACCCTCCGTTCCTCGCGGCGCCGGTCGAGCTCGTCTTTCGCGACAGGCACGACGCCGGGAGGCGGCTCGCGGCGCTGCTCGAGCGGTTTCGCGACGAGCTGCCGGTCGTCGTGGGGATGCCGCGCGGCGGTGTGCCGGTCGCGGCCGAGGTCGCGCGCGAGCTGAACGCCCCGCTCGACGTGGTCGTCGTGCGCAAGGTCGGCGCCCCGCAGAACCCGGAGTACGCGCTCGGCGCCGTAGCGGAGGGCGGCGTGCAGGTGCTGAGCTACGAGACGGCGGCGGCGCTGGGGCTCTCGGACAGAGACTTGAAGACGCTCGTTGCGAGGGTCGAAGACGAGCTCTCCGAGCGGACGCGGCTCTACCGAGGCACCAGTCCGCCCCTGTCCGTGGCGGGCCGGACGGCGATACTCGTCGACGACGGCCTCGCGACCGGCCGCTCCGCGCACGCGGCGATCGCGTCCCTACGCGGACGCGGAGCCGCGCGCGTGATCCTCGCGGTCCCGGTCGCTGCCCCCTCTTCGGTGGATGCCCTGCGCGAGCTGGCGGACGAGATCGTCTGCGTCGAGATGCCCGAGGACATGTGGGCGGTGGGCGCCTGGTACGAGGACTTTCACCCCACGTCCGACGAGGAGGTGGTGGCGCTGCTGGCCGAACTGGGCGACGCGAGCACCGAGGGAGCCGCGGAGGACGGCTCTCGCGCGCGCCCACGGGACGTGCAATCCGGGGGCGCTGCGATCCGCAAGGAGCTGGGCATGGCTCTCGGCCCGGACCTGGTGCTGGGCGCCGACGTGACGGTACCCCCAAACGCTGCCGGCCTCGTCATCTTCGCCCACGGCAGCGGCTCGAGCCGTCTCAGCCCTCGCAACCGCGCCGTCGCGGAAACGATCGTCGCGGCCGGCTACGCGACGCTGCTGTTCGACCTCCTGACGTCTGTAGAGGAGCTCGATCGAGCCAACGTGTTCGACATCCCCCTGCTCGCCCACCGGCTGCTGTCGGCGTCGGCGTGGGCCGGGGGACAGGACGAGCTGGCGGGACTGCCGCTCGCCTACTTCGGTGCCAGTACGGGCGCAGCCGCCGCCCTCACCGCAGCCGCCCAGCTCGGCGAGCGCGTGCACGCCGTGATCTCACGCGGCGGGCGCCCGGATCTGGCGGCCGACCTGCCCGCGGTCCAAGCCCCCACGCTGCTGATCGTGGGCGGAGCGGACCGCCAGGTGCTCGAGCTCAACCGCATCGCACAGCGACAGCTGCGCTGTCCCAACGAGCTCGCGATCGTGGAGGGCGCCACGCATCTGTTCGAGGAGCCCGGCGCACTCGAGCAGGTCGCCGGCCTGGCGATCAGATGGCTCGAAGAGCACCTCGCCGGCGCGACCGGCGCCACTTGACTCGGGCATAGCGGCCCCGGTTAGACTCGCCCCGAGGGGGCGGCCGGCTGTGCGGCCCTCCTCCGAGGGGGCGGCCGGCCGTGCGGCCCGAAGGCGCGGTCGCGGCGCCCGAAAGGCAGTTACGACGAAGGGGATGAACGATGGTCTTGAAACGCCCGGTGCGGGCCGCGCTCGCACCAGCGCTGCTTGCGCTCGCCTGCCTGCTGGTCCTGGGCCTCGCGGCCCAGCGCGCCCACGCTGCCGGCCCGACGGCCGCTGTCGCGGTGGGCGACAGCGAGATCTCCGGAGAGGGTGCGGGAAGCTATGAAGGAAACACGAACGGCCCCGGCAACTACTGTCACCGCTCGGCCAATGCCTGGATCAAGAAGGTCTCGATCGGCCTCAGCACGGGCATCAACCTCGCGTGCTCGGGAGCCGCGTCGTCGAACCTGACGATCGGGGGACCGGGCCAGTACGGAGAGAAATCGCAGGCCGACCAGCTCGCGAGCGTCGCTCGCAGCTACACGGTGAAGGACGTCTTCGTGACGATCGGGGCCAACGACGATCCGAACTTCTCCGGGACGGTCGAGGACTGCGTGTTCGCCTACGTGTTCCTCGAGGGGACCGGCTCGGGCTGCAAAGCCAAGGACGGACCGTCGTGGTCGAGCCGGGTGACGGCGATGGAGCCGAAGGCCGAGAACGCCGTCAACAACATCAAGACCGTGATGGCGAACGACGGCTACTCGGCCTCCTCCTACCAGATCGTCGTCGTCTCCTACGCGGACCCGGCGCCGAAGAAATCGCGCTACTCGGACTTCCT
>DATJBO010000081.1:0-4995 GCA_035515315.1 Solirubrobacteraceae bacterium | reverse complement strand
TCACACCGACTACAACGGCGGGCTTGCCCTCCCCTTCGCGATCGCGGAGGGCATCACGGTGACCGCGGAGGCCGCCGCGGTAGGCGCGGAGGCTCCCGCGGCGAGCGCGCACGCCGACGCCGCTGCGCAGCCCGCCGGAGTGGCCGTGGCCGGCGCCTGCGAGCCCGCGCGGATCCAGGCGATCGCCTGCGATCTGGACGAGCGCGACGAGTTCGGCGTCGGGGAACCGGCGCCGCAGGGCGGCTGGAGGGCGTTCGTGCGCGGCACCGCCGGCGAGCTGCAACGCGGGGGCTGGACTCTCCCCTCGGCGGTCCTTCGGATCGGCGGGGACCTACCGCGCGGCGCGGGACTGTCCTCCTCCGCGGCGCTCGAGGTGGCACTGTGCCTCGCGCTGCTCGAGCTCGCGCTCGAGCCCCGTCCTCCCCGCCCCGCCCCGGTCGAGCTCGCCCGGCTGTGCTCGCGCGTGGAGAACGATTGGGTAGGGGCGAGGACCGGTCTGCTGGACCAGCTCGCGAGCCTCTGCGGCGAGGCTGACCAGGCCGTGCTGATCGACTTCCGCACGCTCGAGGTGCAGCTCGTGCCGCTAGGGCTGGGCGGATGGCGGCTGGTGGTGCTCGACTCGGGTGAGCGGCACAACGTCGCGAGCTCCGGCTACAACGACCGGCGCGCCGAATGCGCTCGCGCATGCGAGCTGTTGGGCATCGATTACCTCAGCGAAGCCGACCAGGGAGCACTCGACGCGCTGCCCGAGCGGCTGCGGATGCGCGCCTCCCACGTGCTCGGCGAGGACGCCCGCGTACGCGCGGCTGCGGCCGCCCTGCACAGGGGAGAGCTCGAGGCGCTCGGACCCCTGCTCGACGCCTCCCACGAGAGCCTGCGGGACCTGTACGAGGCGTCGACGCCCACCGTCGATGCCACCGCCGCGCTGCTGCGCGCGCGGGGCGCCGCCGGGGCGCGGATGATCGGCGGCGGCTTCGGCGGCAGCGTCCTCGGGCTGTTCGCCCCCGAGGTGCAGCCGCCGGACGAGGCCCTCGAGGTCCACCCCTGTGCCGGTGCCCGCGTGCTCTAGCCCGACACCTACACGTGCGGTCCGGCGTCTACATGCGCGATCCCGGCTCCACATGCGGTCCCGCACCTACACGTGCGGTCCGGCCTCTACAGCCGAGCGCACAGCAGCGCCGCGGCGGCCAGCGGCATCGCCACCGACATCGCCATCAACGCTCCGTCGAGCGGGTCGAGCAGGCTCTGCACGGTCAGCGGCTCGCTGGTCCCGTCGGCCCGCTCGCGGGCGCCGGTCACGGCCGCGGTCCGCCGCCGCAGCTCCCGCGCCGGCGAGGACAGGCGGCGCTGGGCGAGGCTGATCGCCAGACACGCGGCAGCGATCAGCAGGCCCGCCGCTTCGATGCGCAGGGCGTTTACGAAGAAGCCTGTGAAGGCGGGAAAGGCGCCCCATCCGATCGCGAACCAGAGGTCTCCGTGAAAGCGTCCCCCGGCGAGCTCGAGGTTGTAGGCGGGCAGGAACAGCCCGCCCGCGAGGACCAGCGGAGCCAGCCATGCCGACACGGTGACGATGCCGGCCACGCCGATCGCGAGTGCCGCCGCGAGGCTCACGGTCGCGGCCGAGAGCAGGAAGCGGTCGCTGAGCGACGTCCGCAGCGGTCTGTCGTGCAGCTCGTCGAGCGCGTGGGCGGCCACTCCCACGGCCAGGACGAAGGCGGCGAGGCCCCACAGCAGTCGCGACACGTGGACGGTGGGCGCCAGCGCCGCCCCGATCGCGAAGTAGCTGAGGTGCCACAGCGTGTATGGGGGGTGCAGTAGCGCGACTACCTCGCCCGCGCGCCCGCGCCCGCGCGCGTAGAAGGCCGGGCGCCGGGGGTCGGCCGCGAGCTGCCGGGACGCCGGACGCGCCACCCGCCTCACCCGCTGCCGTCCGGTGGGCGGCGCTTGCGGGCGCTCATCACCACGCCCGCGCCGAAGCTCATCCTCCGCACCTCGACGGGCTCCAGACCGGCGCGTCGCCAGTAGCCGACGATCCGCTCCTCCGGGTGGCGCTCGTAGAAGCCGCGGATGCTGGGTCCCAGGAAGCGGCCCACGTGCTCCCACTCGCGGGAGAACGCCCGCCCCAGCAGGGGTAGGCCGATGTCCGTGTACACCCGCCACGCGGTCCGCGCCGGCGCGAACGGGGGCACGCCGAACTCGACCGAGCCGATCGCTCCGCCGGGGCGCAGGACCCGGGCGAGCTCGGCCATCGTGGCGGGCGGATCGTCTACGTAGCGCAGCAGGTAGGTGAAGCTCACCGCGTCGAAGCTCTCGTCCTGGAACGGCAGCTGCTCGGCCTCCGCCTGCAGCAGCTCGACCGGCGATCCGGGCGCGGAGGCGAACCGGGCCCGGGCCGCCGCCAACATCGCCGTGCTCTGGTCGACCGCGACGATCGAGCAGTTGGCACGCGCGCGCAGCTCGGCCGCGACCAGGCCGGTCCCGGTCGCCACGTCCAGCACGCGCTCCCCCCCGCGCAGCCCGAGCGCGTCAACCATCGCCGAGCGCCAGCGCGGATCCTGCCAGAAGCTGAACGCCGCCGACAGCGCGTCGTAGCGGCGCTCGAGTCCGTCGAAGAGCTCGAGCGCCTCGAGCTTGCGGGGCGAGCTCGGCGCGGCGACCCCCACGGGCGCCGCATGTGGGCTCTTGGGCTCGGTGATTTCTGAAAGGCTAACCGCCCTCGCTAGTGGCGGACCCACCGACGACGACACCCCGGGTGATGCTCATCACCGGCGCCTCCAGCGGCATCGGAGAGGCGGTCGCGCGCCGCCTCGCCCGCGAGCCCGGAGCACAGCTGATACTGGTGGCCCGGCGCGAGGAGCGTCTTCGCGGCCTCGCCGAGGAACTCGGGAGCGGGCGGGTCGGCTTCGTGGCGGTCGACCTGCTCGACGACGATGCGCCGGAGCGGGTGAGGGACCACGTGCTCGAGCACCACGGCCGCCTCGAGCTGCTCGTCAACAACGCCGGCGCAGCGTGGCGGGCCCGCTTCGCCGATGGCGGCTACGAGAACGTCAGGCGCACGATGGCGATCAACTTCGACGCCCCGGTCCGGCTTACCGAGGCACTGCTGCCCCTGCTGCGCGCGAGCGCCCCGAGTGCGATCGTGAACGTCGCCTCGACGGCGGCACGCGTGGCACGCGCGGGCACCGGCGCCTACAGCGCGTCGAAGTTCGCACTGGCCGGCTGGTCCGACGCGCTGTGGGCCGAGGAGCACCCCCACGGCGTCCACGTCGGCCTGGTGCTGCCGGGCTTCATCGCCACCGAGGGCTTCCCGCAGTCCGAGCTCACCGGCCGCGCTGCGACCCGCTGGATCGTCTCCACCCCGGAGCGCGCCGCCGAGGCGGTGGTGCGTGCCGGGCTCGGCCGGCGGGCCGAGGTGTACGTGCCGCGGCCCTACGCGATCGCAGCCGCGCTGCGCGTGCTGGCGCCCGCGCTCGTGCGCCGGGTGACGGGAGGCGGGAGCGGGAGCGCGCTCGTGCCGCGGACCGCTCCGCAGGAGGCACAGCACAGCCGCAACGGGGCGGGTGCCGCCTAGCTGACGTGCCCACATGGGTTGTGAACACGTCGGCGCGCACGGCTCGCGCCACGGGCGCGAGCGGACGGCGGCCTTATCAGAGGCGCGCCACGATCACCGGGGACGAGGTCGGCGTGCGGCTGCCCCCCAGCGGCTCGGCGGTGACCAGCACCGCGCTCACCCCCGCGATGTTGCCTGGGACCGCGACGGTCGCTCCGCCGGAGCTGCTGACGCTGAACAGCGCATCGGTCGGCTGCGGCGCTCCGCGTCGCTGGACCCACACCTGGTAGGTGCGCCGCGGCGGCACCTGGGGCATCCCGTCGAGCACCAGCTCCGCCCTGCCGCCGTTGATCCGCAGCGACGCGCTGGCACCGCGCGCGAGCACCTGGGCGCGCACAACCCGCGGCCCCGCACCCCCGCCAGAGGTTGCCAGCGAGACCAACGCGAGCGCCGCCGCCACCGCCGCCAATGCGCCGACCCCGCCGAGCGCCCAACGCCGCGGCGAGCGCCACCCGGAGCGCCGCGGCGCCCGCGAGCCCGCGTGCCGGGACGCGGCCGCGGGCTCCCGGGGAGCAGCGTCTCCGGGAGCCTGCCCGGTCGCCTGCCCGGCGACCGCCCCCATGATCCGCCGCTTGAGCTCGGGCGGGGCACCCAGCTGGGGCGCGGCCAGGGGCAGCGCGTCGACCACCACCTGCAGGCGCGCGACCTCTTCGCGGCAGGCGGCGCAGCCCTGAAGGTGTGCCGCGAAGCGCCCGTGCTCGTCATCGGCGAGCGCACCCAGCACGTAGGCCGCTGCGTCCTCGGAGAAGGTGTCGTGGCCGCCGGCGCCCGGGCGCGTGCTCATCGCATCGCCTCCGCCGGATGGGCCAGGGTCGATCTCATCTTCGCCAATCCGAGGCGCATGCGCCCCTTCACGGTGCCGACCGGCGTGTCGAGCACCGAAGCGATCTCGACGTGCGTCAGCCCACCGAAGTACGCGAGCTCGATCACGCGGCTCTGCTCCTGGGGGAGCTGCTCGAGCGCGTCGCGCACTTCGCGGGCCTCCTCGCGGCGGGCCACCTCGAGGTCGGTGCGCTCGGGCGCAGGCAGCTGGGCCTCGACGTCCTCGTCGCGCACCGCCCCGCGGTCGCGGACGCCGCGGCGGCGGACCGCGTCGATCGCGCGGTTGTGGACGATCCCCAGGACCCAGCTGCGCACGCTGCCCCGACCGCGGTCGTAGCGGGCACGCGAGCGCCACAACGACAGGAAAGCCTCCTGGGTCACGTCTTCGGCCAGCGCCCCCTGCCCGCAGATCCGCAGCGCGAGCGAGAAGGCGGCCTCGGCGTGGCGGTCGTAGATCACCTCGAAGGCGTGCGCGGCGCCCCTGTAGACGAGCTGCATCAGCTCCTCGTCGGCCAGCGCCCCCAGGGGCTCGCTCGCCGATCCGCCGCCCGTGGGGCGCACCG
>DATJBO010000080.1:0-5120 GCA_035515315.1 Solirubrobacteraceae bacterium | reverse complement strand
GCTGGGCCATCGTCTTCTCGCGGCGCTGTCTGGCGAACTCGACCAGCCAGCGCACCGCCAGCGTGCGGGCGCGGCGGGCGGGGACCTCGACCGGGACCTGGTAGGTGGCCCCGCCGACCCGCCGGGAGCGGACCTCGAGCGTGGGCGTCAGCGACTTGATCGACGCCTCGAGCGTCTCGATCGGGTCTTTCTCGCCGCGCTCGCCGATCAGCGCCAGGGCGTCGTAGACGATCCGCTCGGCGGTCGACTTCTTGCCGTCGAGCATCACCTTGTTGATGACCTGCTGGACGAGCTTGGAGCGGTGGATCGGGTCGGCCTCGAGCGGACGGACCTGGGCGGCGGCGCGGCGCGGCATCGACTATTTCTTCTTGACGCCGTACTGCGAGCGCGCCTTCTTGCGGTCGCTGACCCCGGCGGCGTCGAGCGTGCCGCGGACGACCTTGTAGCGCACTCCCGGGAGGTCCTTGACGCGGCCTCCGCGGACCAGCACGACCGAGTGCTCCTGCAGGTTGTGGCCCTCGCCGGGGATGTAGGCGGTGACCTCGATCGACCCCGAGATGCGCACGCGGGCGACCTTCCGCAGCGCGGAGTTGGGCTTCTTCGGGGTGGTCGTGTAGACGCGCGTGCACACGCCACGGCGCTGGGGGGCGGCGACCTTGCGCTTGCGGCCCTTGCCGGACTTCAGTCCGGGGGTGGCGAGCTTCTTCTTCGGGGCCACCCGCCCGTTGCGGACGAGCTGCGAGGTCGTAGGCATCGAGCCGATGCTATCAACGCCGGGGCGCCGCGGCCGCGGCGAATCGGCGGGGTGCCGTCTGCGCGCGGCGGCCGATCGGATCGGGCCCGTCCCGGCGCGACCGGGAAACCGGCGCTAGGCCGTCTCGGCGGCGGCCACCCGCAGGGGGGCCGGCATCAGCGCCGAGGCCACGACCACCAGCAGGAAGGCCAGCGCCTGCACCACCACCCCGCCGGGGCTGGCGGCGAGCGGGTCGCCGAACACGGCGATCCCCCCGACGATCCCGGCGATGTTGGCGGCCGTACCCGTGACGGCGATGACCGGCACGGCCTCGCCCTCCTGCAGCCCCCGGGCGGAGCTGTAGAAGGCCACGATCGAGGCGAGCACCGCGACGGCGAGCCACGGGCAGGCGATCAGCGCGAGCACGCCGTGGGCGCCGGCGATCCCCGTAAGGGCCTTGATGGCGGTGTCCGAGACGCCGAACAGGACGCCGGAGGCGGCCCCCAGCATCACGCCGTGATGCTCGACGGCGCCGCCCATGCGGGGCCCCATGATCAGCAGCCCGCCGAGCCCGAACAGGCCGGCCTCGAAGCAGATCATCGCCACCTCGGAGAACTGGGAGTGGGAGCCGTGCATCGCGGGCAGGGTGATGCCGAGCATGACCAGGCCGATGGCGGTGGCGAACAGGCCCAGCCACTGGCGGCGACCGACCCTGAAGCCGAACATCCGCTCGGCCATCACGGCGATGAACACCATCCCGGCCGCGAGGGCCACCTGGACGACCGACATCGGCGCCAGCGACAGGGCGGCCACGTGCAGGCCCCAGCTGCTGGTGGCGATCAGCATGCCGAGCGCGAACCACTTCGACGAATACAGGTCCCGCGCGGAACGCAGGGGGTGGGTGACCCGCACCTTGGGCACCGAGTTGGCGCCGCGGTACTTGAAGAAGAAGCCGAGGTTCGCCACGAAGGCACACGCGAGCGCAAGGAGGATGCCGAGGTCTAGGGTCATTGGGGAGGCCGAGGGTTGGCTGACGGGGGAAGTTGGGTGACCCATCGACCCGGCGCGCCTGCTGCTTTACTGCCCAACGACGGCCTCAGCGGATCAACCTCGCGGGCAAGGCTAGCGGACCCAACCTCTGTGGAACCTAAAACCGGAGAAAACGGGCAGCGGGCAGGGGTTTCTACGGACCCCGCGGACCCGCAGCGCAACGCGGCCAGTGGCGTGCGGCCGCTGCTGATGGTGGACGTCGACGGGGTGATCTCGCTGTTCGGGGTACCCCGCCAGGGCGATCGCCAAGCGCCCCCGCGGGGAAGCCTGCACTCGGTCGACGGCATGGTCCACTTCCTTTCGGCCACGGCGGCCGCACACCTGCTCGAGCTGTCGCAGATGTACGAGCTGGTGTGGGCCAGCGGCTGGGAGGAGCGCGCCGAGGAACACCTGCCGCGGCTGCTGGGCCTGCCGGCCGGACTGCCCTACCTGAGCTTCGACCGCGAGCCGGGCGCCTCGGGTGCCCACTGGAAGCTCGAGGCGATCGAGCGCTTCGCCCGCCGGCGGGCGCTGGCGTGGGTGGACGACTGCTTCAACGAGGCCTGCCACCGGTGGGCGGCGGGGCGGGAGAGCCCCACGCTGCTGGTCGCCACCGACCCCCGGCACGGGCTCACCGCCCGGGAGACCGACCGCCTGCGCGGGTGGGCGGCCGCGCTCGAGGGCCTCCGCCCGGGCCAGGACGTGCCGGCCCGGGCCGGCGCTCAGCCCGCGGGGGCGGGGGCGACCGGCACCGGTGGCGCGGGCGGGCGGGCCGCGACCGCTTCGGAGACCGCGGCCCCGTAGGGACCAGCGCCCGCGAACAGGGCCCGCAGCCACTGCGGCTGCGCGGGAGGGGGCCCTTCGGGCAGCGTCCACTGCCCTTCGGCATCGGTCTGCACCTGCGCCACCGGGTTCTCGGCGACGAGCTCGCCGCGGCGGCTGACGGCGCGCGACTGGAGCGTGAGCGGCTGGCCCTCCAGCGGGGTGCCGTCGAGCAGCGTGAGGGTGCCGAACAGCCCCCCGTCGAGCGTCGCGATCGTCGCCTGCACGGGCGTCCCGGCGAGGGCGTGGGCGCGGGCGCGGACCGCGGGCAGCTCGCCGTACAGGGCGTTCCCGGGGCAGCTTGTGGAGTCCGCGTCGCGATGCCCGGCGATCCGCGGCAGCGACACTTCACTGCCGCCCGGGTAGCGGCTGTAGACGGCGCCTTCCGGATCGACGGTGACGGTCACCCGCCCGAGGGCGGGCACGCCGTGGAGCGAGAGCTTCCACGCCAGCAGCCGCTGCAGCGAGGTCAGCGCGGCGGAGGACAGCGGGCGGCCCGTGAACGTGCCGAGCAACGCCACGCCGGTCGAGTAGGCGTTGTAGCCGCCGGCCTGGGCGCCGATCACCGCCTCGTCGATCCCCCCGGCGCGGGCCTCGAAGATGCGCCCGAAGCGGTCGAGCGCGAAGTTGTAGCCGATGTCGTGCCAGCGGCGGACGCGGCGGTGGAACACATAGATGGCGCGCAGCATCGCCGGCACCTCGCCGTGGGAGTAGCCGTTGGGGGTCTCGGTGTGATGCACGAAGCCGAGTTCGACCGCCCCGTAGGCCGGCGCCCGGCTGGGGGGGCACTGCCCGCGCGCCCAGAACTCGCGGGCGACGATCGGCGGCTGCCCGGGCCCGGCGGCGAGCTGGGGACCGGCCAGCGGCGGGGTGGCGGCCGCCCCCACGCGCGCTTGCGTCGCCGCGGCCAGGCGAGCCGCCCCGGCTCCGCCGCTGACGTCCACGGTGTAGAGCCGCGCCCCGGCCAGGGCGTGGGCGCTGCGCACCTGTACCAGGCGCGTGCCCCCGCTCCACACCGGCTCGCCCACCACGCCCGGCGGGGGCGCGGCCGCGTCGTGGTCGCCGTCGTGCGCGGCGTGGGCTGCCGCCACCCACGGGCTCCACGCGCCCTCGGGCGTGCGGAAGCGCAGCTGCGGGCCGGCGCCGGGGGGCTCGGCCCACCCCAGCGCGAGCAGGTCGGCGGAGCCGCTCAGGGCGAGCGTGACCAGGCCGGGGCCGAGCAGCCCGAGGGCCCGCTCGCCGACCTGGCCGGCGGGCAGCGGAGGCTCGCCCCGGGCCCGGGAGCTCCGTCCGGCGGCGCCGTCAACGGCCGCGCCGAGGGCACGCGGGGCGCGGGCGAGCGCGGCGAGGGAGCCACCGGCGGCTCCCAGCAGGCTCCTGCGCGTCAGCCCGCGATCGGCCATCGCAGGCTATAGACACCGGGAGGCGCGGAAGGTCGCGCCTCCCGATCCAAACGCCGCTACTCCTCCCCGAGCTCTTCGGGGACTTCGAGCTCGGCCAGTTCCTCCGCGAAGCCGGGGTCGGTGCCGCCGGCGCCGATCTTCTCCAGCGAGGCCAGGTCGGCGTCGAACTCCTGCCCGTAGCCGCCGTCGAGCTCGTCGCCGACCGACAGCCCCAGCTCGGCCGCGATCTCGTCCTGGTCGAGCAGCCCGACGTCGTCGATCACCCGCGGCAGCGGCTCGGACGGTTCGATCTCGATCCGCCGGTAGCGCTTCAGGCCCGTGGCGGCCGGGATCAGCTTGCCGATGATCACGTTCTCCTTGAGCCCGTTGAGGCGGTCGATCTTGCCTTCCAGGGCCGCGTCGGTGAGCACCTTCGTGGTCTCCTGGAAGGAGGCCGCCGACAGGAACGAGTCGGTGTTCAGCGAGGCCTTCGTGATCCCGAGGATGATGTCCTCGAACTGGGCCGTTTCCCCGCCCTGCTCGACGACCGCGTTGTTCGCCCTGGCGAACTCGAAGCGGTCAACGAACTGGCCGGGCAGGTAGTCGGTGTCGCCCTTCTGGTCGACGCGCACCTTCTTGAGCATCTGGCGGACGATCAGCTCGATGTGCTTGTCGTCGATGTCGACGCCCTGGGACTTGTAGACCTCCTGGACCTCGCGGACCAGGTACTGCTCGGTCTCGGTGCGCCCGCGGATCGCGAGCAGCTCGTGGGGGTACACCGACCCCTCGTTGAGCTGGGTGCCCGCCACGATCTTCTCGCCCGCGCCCACGAACAGCCGGGTGCGGCGCGGGAACGAGTGGCGGTGCTCGTCGCCGGCGGCGTCGGTGATCACGACGGTGAGCGCCTTCTCGGTCTCTTCGATCGAGACAACCCCGTCCTGCTCGGCGATCTTGGCGAGCCCCTTCGGGCGGCGGGCCTCGAACAGCTCGACCACGCGGGGCAGGCCGTGTGTGATGTCCGCGCCCGCGACGCCGCCGGTGTGGAACGTACGCATCGTCAGCTGGGTGCCGGGCTCACCGATCGACTGGGCCGCCACGATGCCGACGGCGTCGCCGATCTGGGCGAGCGAGCCGGTGGCCATCGCGCGCCCGTA
>DATJBO010000079.1:0-15991 GCA_035515315.1 Solirubrobacteraceae bacterium | reverse complement strand
CCGCCTGGCGACCGCCGCCGGGCACGCCGTGCGCGTCGTGCAGACGCCCACCAGCCGCCGCTTCGTCGGCACCGCGTCGTTCGCCGCGCTCACCGGCGCGCCGGTGCTGGTCAGCGAGTTCCAGCGCGATCCCGCGCGCGGCGCGTTCCCCGGTCAGCGACCGCCGTCCCACGAGCCGCTCAGCCACCTGGAGCTGGTCGCCAACGCCGAGCTGTTCCTGGTCGCCCCCGCCTCGGCCAACACGATCGCCAAGCTCGCCTCGGGCCTGGCGGACAGCATGCTCACGAGCTGCGCGCTGGCGGCGAGCTGTCCGCTGGTGATCGCCCCGGCGATGAACTCCCGGATGTACGAGCACCCGGCCACTCGCCACAACCTGCAGACGCTGCGCGCGCGGGGGGCGGAGGTCCTCGAGCCGACCGCCGGCCGGCTCGCCTCCGCGGGCGAGCAGGGCGTCGGGCGCATGGCCGAGCCCGCCACGCTGCTGGAAGCCTGCGAGGCGATCCTGCGGGCGCGCGCCGCCCGTGACGGGGCGGCCGGGGCACAGGCGGTCGACGGCACCCCTCGCGCGCCGGTGGTGCCCGGCGGGAGAGCGTCAGGGGCGCTGGCCGGCGCACGCGTGCTCGTGACCGCCGGCGGGACCCGCGAGGCGATCGACAGCGTGCGGTTCATCGGCAACAGCTCGTCGGGCAGGATGGGGCTCGCGCTCGCGCGGGCGGCCGAGCGTCGTGGCGCCGAGGTCGTGTTGCTGTGTGCCAACGTCGCGCTGCAGGCGCCCGCGGGCGTCCGGCGGGTGGACGTGGTCAGCGCTCACGACATGCTGGCGGCGTGCGAGCGGGAGTTCCCCTCATGTGACGTCCTGCTGATGGCCGCCGCGGTGGCCGACTTCGCGCCGCTCCAGGCCAGCGAGGGCAAGATCAAGAAGAGCGGCCGCGAGGGCATGTCGCTGACGCTGGCGCCCACCACCGACATCCTCACCGAGCTCACCGCACGCCGCCACGGCGGCCAGACGCTCGTGGGCTTCGCCGCCGAGCACGGCCCGGGCGGCCTCGCCGCGGCGGAGGGCAAGCTGGCCGCCAAGCAGCTCGACGCGCTCGTGGTCAACGACATCTCCCGCGAGGACATCGGCTTCGACGCGGAGGACAACGAGGTGATCATCCTCACGGCCCGGGAGGGGGGCCCGACCGGGCGCACGCACGTGCGCCGGGCGCCCAAGGAGAGCGTCGCGGAGTCGATCCTCGACGCCGTCGAGCGGCTTAGGGGCAGCGGGTAAGCCGTCCAGCGGCCTTACCTGCAGGGGGTAAGATTCGACGATGGACAGCGTCTACGACCTGTACCGGCGCGGGGTTTCGCTGCTGGACCACGGCGACCACCAGGCGGCGATCGTGCCGCTCACCAAAGCCCGCGACCTGGAGCCCGACAAGGCCTCGATCCGCGAGGCGCTCGGCCGCGCGCTGTTCCACGCGCGCCGCTACGCGGGCGCTGCCGCCGAGTTCGAGGCGGTCGCCGCGAGCGCTCCCACCAATGACTACGCGCTGTTCTGCCTGGGACGCTCTATGCAGCTGCTCGGGCGTCACCGCGAGGCCTGTCAGCCGCTCGCGCTGGCCTGTTCGCTGCGCCCCGAGAGGGAGGACTACCGCCTGTATCGGGACCGCGCCCGGCGCGACGCCCGGCGCGCCGCCGAGCGGGTGTGAGGCCGCCCACGGGTGCGTGGGCGATGCTATCCTCGGAGCACAGCTTTCGGCCGTCGCGAACAGCTTCGGCAGCAGTACCGAGAGTGGGCGCCCGCCCGCTCTTTTTACGTATGGAGTGAGCGAGTTGAGCGCATTGCAGGCAGACATCGAGCAGCGGCTGGCGGCCAGCGAGCCGGAGATCGAGGTGCTGCTCGCCGAGGTCGTCGGCGGCCGTTGCCTGCGGGTCTACATCGACCATCCCGACGGCGTCACGTTGGAGATGTGCGAGCGGGTCACCAAGCAGCTGAACGAGCTACGCGATCGCTACTCGCTGGAGGTGTCCTCGCCGGGCAGCGAGCGTCCGCTCACCAAGCCGGCCCACTTCCGCCGCTTCATGGGGCGTCGGGCGCGCGTGCGTTCGCGCCATCCCCTGTCGGTGGACGAGCGTCCCGTGCGCAGCTTCACCGGCGAGCTCGTCGGCGCCTCCGACGAGGAGATCACGCTGGCCGCCGCCGAGGGCCTGATCGCGATCCCCTATTCGGAGATCCGCCGTTCCAACCTGATCGGGGAGTAGAGGAGCCATGTCACGCGAAATCCTGGAGGCGATGCACGCGCTCGCGCGCGAGAAGGGGATCGAGCCCGAGAAGCTGATGGTGGCGCTCGAGGACGCCCTGCTGTCCGCCTACAAGAAGCAGCCCGGCTCGGCCAAGTACGCCCGCGTGGAGATGGACCGCGACACCGCCGACTTCCGGGTCATCGAACTGATCATCCCCGAACGCCTCGAGGCGCACCTGATCGTCGAGACGATCGACGAGGAAACGACGATCGACCCCGAGACGGGGGAGATGCGCGAACCCGAGGAACCGGAAATCGACCCGAAGAAGTTCGCCGAATACCGCGACCAGATCGACGAGCGCGACGTCACCCCCGACGACTTCGGACGGATCGCCGCCCAGACCGCCAAGCAGGTGATCCTCCAGCGCATCCGCGAGGCCGAGCGGGACATGATGTTCGAGGAGTACCGCGACCGCGTGGGTGAGCTGATCACCGGCATCGTCCAGCAGTCGGACTCCCGCTACACGCTCGTGCAGCTGCGCGAACGGGTGGAGGCGCTGCTGCCCAAGTCCGAGCAGGTCGAGGGCGAGCGCTACGACCACTCCCAGCGGATCAAGGCCGTCATCAAGGAGGTGTCGCCCTCCAGCAAGGGCCCCGCGATCATCGTCTCCCGGCGCGACCCCGAGCTGATCAAGAAGCTGTTCGAGCTGGAGGTGCCTGAGATCGCCGACGGGCTGGTGGAAATCGCCAACGTGGCCCGCGAGCCCGGCTACCGCTCGAAGATCGCTGTCGTCTCACACACCGACGGGGTCGACCCGGTGGGTGCCTGCGTGGGCCCCCGCGGCTCGCGCGTGCGCATGGTCGTGTCCGAGCTGCGCGGCGAGAAGATCGACATCATCCCCTTCAACGACGAGCCCGCCCGCTTCGTGGCCAAGGCGCTCTCGCCGGCGCGGGTGCGCGAGGTGCTCGTCGACGACGACGCCAAGCAGGCCACCGTGATCGTCCCCGACGACCAGCTGTCGCTCGCGATCGGCCGCGAGGGCCAGAACGCGCGTCTGGCGGCGCGGCTCACCGGCTGGCGCGTGGACATCCGCTCCGAGACCGAGTTCGCCGCCGAGGAGGCCGAGCACGCCTACGAGGAGGAGGAGGTCGCGGGCCGCTGCGCGGCGATCCTCTCCAACGGCAGGCGCTGCCCGAACGCGGCCCTGCCCAACTCCCGCTACTGCGGCCTCGAAAGCCACCAGGCGCTCGCTGCGATCGCAACCGACAACGTGTCCGATCTGTCTGCCGCCGAGGACCGGGAGATCGCAGCCGAGGAGCAGGCCATCGCCGCCGAAGACGCCGCCGTCGCGCCGGAGGAGCCCCAGCCCGCAGAGGAGCCCGCCGAGACGGCGCCCGCGCTCGACGGCGCGGCCGAGGAGCACGCCGCGGCCGAGGTGTCGCCCGTGCCGGGGCCCGAGGCCAACGGCGCCGAGCACGCACCCGCCGAGGAGCAGACCACATAGCGGCCGCGAATGCCGGGGGCGCGGGACTGGAGCGCCGGCGCCGCGTTCCCTCCCGCCGTTGCATCGGCTGCGGTCGGCGTGCCCCGAAGGACGAGCTGGTGCGCCTCGCGGTGCGCGACGACGGGGGGCGGCGGGTGGCCGTCGCCGACCCCGACAAGCGCATGCCGGGGAGGGGCGCCTACCTATGCATGGGCCCCGGGCCGGCCGGCGTGAATCCGCCCTGCCTGGAGCGCGCGAGCCGTCGTGGAGGCCTCTCGCGGGGGCTCCGCACGCGCGTGTCCGCCGGGCCCGAACTCGTAGAATCGATGTAGAGGCATGAGCAAGAAGCGGGTACACGAAATCGCAAAGGAGCACGGGCTCTCCAGCAAGGAGCTGCTCGCGAAGCTCCACGCCGCGGGCGTGGAGGCGAAGGCGGCCGCGTCCTCGGTGGAGGAGGCAGTCGCCCTGAAGGCGCTCGGCCAGGGCTCCGCGGGGGCTTCGGCGAGCTCCAACGGCGGGGGCTCGGGCGGTGCCGCCGCCCGCAGCGCGGTCGCCGAGCGGCCCCGCAGCGCGCCGGCCGCCCAGCCGCAGGCCAAGCCCGCCGCCAAGGCTCCGGCCAAAGCGCCCGCCAAGGCCCCGGCCAAAGCGCCGGCCAAGGCCCCGGCCAAGGACACGGCCAAGGCGCCTTCCAAGGGGACCTCGGCCGGTGGCGACGGGCAGCGCCCTGTCCCCGCCCAGCCCGCGCCCCCGCAGCAGGCGGCGACCGTGACACCGGCCGCCCAGCGGGCCGCCGCATCGGGCGCCCAGGCCGCCGCGCCCGCCGCATCGCCGCCGCGGCCCTCCGCCGCCGACGGCGCCCCGCGCGCCGCTGGAGCGCCTGCCCCGACCGGTACCCCGACCGCGCGCGCCGCCGCCCCGGCGACTCCCGGCGAGGCACCGCCCCGTCCCGCGCCCGCCGGGGCCCCCGCGCCCGCAGGCGCCGGCGCCCCCGAGCGGGTCCGCCCGACGCGCGACTCGCGCACCGGCGAGCGCACCCCCGGCGACGTCGGCCCGGGCGGCCGCCGTCGCGTGGTGATCGACTCCCAGGCCTCGCGCCGCCAGCAGAGCGGCCCCTCCAACCAACCCCAGCGCCGTCCCCGCCGTGGCCGGCGCCGGCGTGGCACATATGACGAGACGATCGCGCCGATCGACAACTCCGCGCTGGAGGCGACCGATCTGATCCGTGTGAGCAGCGGCTCCACCGTCAAGGACGTGGCCGAGTACCTCGGCGTGGCGGTGCCGGAAGTGATCAAGAAGCTGATGTCCCTCGGGGAGATGGCGACCCTCACGCAGACGCTCTCGGACGACGCCATCCAGGTGCTCGCCGACGAGTTCGAGAAGGAGGTCGAGATCGTCCACGCGGCCGACGACGTCGACCTCGAACCGCTCTTCGAAGACGCCGAGGACGAGCTCATCGGGCGCCCGCCGGTGGTGACGATCATGGGCCACGTCGACCACGGCAAGACCTCGCTGCTCGACGCGATCCGCGAGACCGAGGTGGTGGCCGGCGAGGCCGGCGGCATCACCCAGCACATCGGCGCCTACCAGGTCCGCCACGGCGGCAAGGAGATCACCTTCCTGGACACGCCCGGCCACGAAGCGTTCACGGCGATGCGCGCCCGCGGCGCCCGCGTGACCGACCTCGCCGTGATCGTGGTCGCCGCCGACGACGGCGTCAAGCCCCAGACCGAGGAGGCGATCGACCACGCGAAGGCCGCCGAAGTGCCGATCATCGTGGCGGTCAACAAGATCGACAAGGAAGGCGCCCAGCCCGAGCGCGTGCGCACCGAGATGACCCAGCACGGCCTGCAGCCGGCCGAATGGGGCGGCGACATCGAGTTCGTGGACGTGAGCGCCAAGACCAGGGTCGGCCTCGACTCGCTGCTGGACACGATCCAGGTCGTCACCGACCTCGAGGAGCTGAAGGCCAACCAGGGGGCCGAGGCCTCCGGGACCGTGATCGAGTCCAAGCTCGACCCCGGCCGCGGCCCGGTGGTGACGATCCTGATCCAGCGCGGCACCCTGCGGGTCGGGGACGCGCTCGTGGCCGGAGCCCACTTCGGGCGGGTGCGGGCTATGCACGACTTCATGGGCGGGAAACTCAAGCGTGCGATGCCCGGCCAGCCGGTCGAGGTGCTCGGCTTCGACGGCGTCCCCGAGGCGGGGGAGCCCGTGCGGGTGGTCGAGAACGAGCGGCGCGCGCGCCAGCTCGCCGGCGAACGCGCCAACCGCCTGAAGACCGAGGCGCTGGCGCGGCGATCGGGCCGCAAGGTGTCCCTCGAAGACGTCTTCAAGCTCGCCCAGGAGGGGGCCGTCAAGGAGCTCGCGCTGGTCATCAAGGCCGACGTCGCGGGCTCGCTGGAGGCGATCGAGGACGAGATCGCCAAGCTCCCCCAGCAGGAGGTCAAGGTCAACATCATCCACCGGGGGGTCGGCGGGATCAACGAGTCCGACGTGATCCTCGCCGCCGCCTCCGAAGGCGTGATCCTCGGCTTCAACGTGCGCCCGGTGGGGGACGCCCGCCAGGTCGCCGACCGGGAGGGCGTGGAGATCCGCTCCTACTCGGTGATCTACCGCGCCATCGAGGAGCTGCGCGGGGCGATGGAGGGGATGCTCGAGCCGGCCGAGGTCGAGACCCCGCTCGGCCAGGCGGAGGTGCGTCAGCTGTTCAAAGCCTCCCGCATCGGCACGATCGCCGGCTCCTTCGTCACCGAGGGCACCGTTTCGCGCGGCGCCCGCGTGCGCGTGGTCCGCGACGGCACCGTCATCTACGACACCACCGTCGACAGCCTGCGCCGCTTCAGCGAGGACGTGCGCGAGGTCAGCGCGGGATTCGAGTGCGGGATCGTGCTGGCCAACTTCCAGGACGTCCACGAGGGCGACCTGCTCGAGACCTACGAGACGCGGAGGGTCGAGCGCGAGCTGTCCGCCTGATCGGGCCGAGGCTGCAGGGACCCGCGGGTCGGCGCTGAATTGGAGGGCTAGGATGAGCACGCCGCGAATGCGCCGGGTCGATGAGGCCGTCCACCGTGTCATCGGGGACGCGATCTCGGGGGGCCTCAAGGATCCGCGGATTGGATTCCTGACCGTGACCGACGTGCGCACCAGTTCAGATCTGCGCCATGCGCGCGTGTACGTGAGCGTGCTCGGGCCACGGGGCGAGGCCGCGACCGCGGCCGAGCGCGACGCCACGCTCGAGGGCCTGCGCAGCGCCCACGGCTACCTCCAGGGCAGGCTCGGCGCCGAGCTGCACCTCAAGCGAACCCCGACGCTCGAGTTCATCTACGACGACACCACCGACCGCGCCTTCCGGGTCGAGCGGCTGCTGGGGGAGGGAAAGCGCTCGTGAGCGCCGCCGAGGATCCCCGGCTGACGCGCGAGCTGGTGCTCGACCGGATCCGCGAGGGCCAGCGCTTCATCCTGGCCTCGCACGAGAAGCCCGACGGCGACGCGATCGGGTCGATGGCGGCCATGCACGGCCTGCTCACCGGGCTCGGCAAGGACTCGGTGATGTTCATCTCGCCGGGAGACCTGCCGTTGCCCGACGAGTACGCCGCCTTCGCGCAGGTGGGCATGATCAGCGAGCCCCCGCCGGACGTGAAGTCGCGCACCGTCGTGTTCCTCGACTGCGGCAACGTCGACCGCAACCCGGCCGGGGTCCTACGCGACGCCTCCCAGCTGCTGAACATCGACCACCACCACGACAACACCCGCTTCGGGACCATCAACCACGTCGTCCCGGAGGCCTCGTGCACGGCGGAGATCGTGTGGGACCTGATGCACGCGCTGTCCTTCCCCCCGACGCCGGAGATCGCCGAGGCGCTGTATGTCGGCCTGATCACCGACACCGGGCGTTTCATGTACGAGAACACCTCCCCGCGGGCGCACGAGATGGCCGCCGAGCTGATCGAGGCGGGCGTGGACGTGCCCGCCGTGTACAGGCGCCTGTACGAGGACATGCCGCTCGGCAGGCTGGCCCTGCTCGGGATCGCGCTCACGCGCATCCAGCTGCTCGACTCCGGTGAGATCGCCCTCGTCGACCTCTCGGGCGCGGACTTCGCCGCCGCCGGGGCCCAGGAAGGCGACTCCGAGGGGGTCATCGACCATCTGCGCGCGCTGCGGGGGGCGAAGGTGGCGGTGCTCGTGCGCGAGGTCATGCGCGGCGAGCGTGCCGGCCAGCGAAAAGTCTCGCTGCGGGCCATCGACGAGGAGGTCGACGTGTCGCTGATCGCCCGTGCCCAGGGGGGCGGGGGCCATACCCGGGCGGCCGGCTTCTCGACCACGATGGAGCCCGAGCAGCTGGTCGAGTTCCTGCGCGCCGAGGTGGGCGCCCAGCTCAACTCGCTGCCCGGCGGCCAGCCCGCCGCGCCAGTCGCCTGAGGGGCGCGCAGCCCGCGAGAGCCCGCCGCGTGGACGGCGTCCTGCTGATCGACAAGCCCGCCGGGATGAGCTCCCACGACGTGGTGGCGGCCGTCAGGAGGGCGCTGGGCGGCCTCAAGACCGGGCACGCCGGGACGCTCGACCCGTTCGCCACCGGCCTGCTGGTGGTGCTGCTGGGCAGGGCCACCAAATCGCAGCGGGCCTTCATGGCGCTGCCCAAGCGCTACGAGACGGTGGCGCAGCTGGGGGCGCTGTCGAGCACCGGCGATCCGGAGGGGGAGATCACCGTCACGGGGCGCGTCCCGGAGCGCCCGCCCGTGCTGCCCGTCGGGGAGATCCGCCAGCGCCCCCCGCGCCACTCGGCGGTCAAGGTCGGCGGCCAGCGCGCCTACCGCCGGGCCCGCCGGGGCGAGGACTTCGAGCTGCCCGAGCGGACGGTCACGATCCACTCCTTCCGCGAGCTGTGGCGCAATGAGGGCCCCGGCGGGCAGCCGCCCCGCGCGGCGTACGAGATCGAGTGCTCGTCGGGCACCTACGTCCGCTCGCTGATCGCCGACCTGGGCGACGGCTACTGCCTGGAGCTGCGGCGCACGGCGATCGGGGACTTCCGCGTGGAGGAGGCCTCCGCCCTGCCGCCGCGGGGCCGCGCCTGGGAGGACCCGCCCGTGATCGGGCTGGCGCGCGCGCTCGAGCGAGCCGGCGGCACCTCCCCTCAATAGGCTTCGCTGCCGACGTGAAGGTCACCCCCCTGCCCGAAGTCGAGCACGGGCGCTCGCGCAGCCTCGCCGTCGGCACCTTCGACGGCGTCCACCTCGGTCACCGCGAGGTCATCAGGGGCTCCGACAGCGTGCTCACGTTCGACCCGCATCCCGTCTCGGTGGTCGCCCCCCAGCACACCCCGCGGCTGCTGACCTCCCCCGAGCGCAAGGCCGAGCTGATCGCCTCGCTGGGTGTGGAGGAGATGATCGTGATCCCCTTCGACGCGGAGTTCGCCGCGCGCCCCGCCGAGGAGTTCATCGACGACGTGCTGGTCGGAGCGCTCGGTGCCCGGCAGGTCTCGGTGGGCGAGAACTTCCGCTTCGGGCGCCGCGCCCAGGGCGACCCCGGGCTGCTGCGTGCGCAGGACCGCTTCGAGACCGTCGTGCACCCGCTGCTGGAAATCGATGGCGAGGTCGTCTCCTCCAGCCACGTCCGCGGCCTGCTCCTGGCCGGCGAGCTGGCTCAGGCCAACCAGCTGCTGGGAAGCCCCTTCCAGCTGCGGGGGACCGTGCTCCCGGGCGATGCGCGCGGGCGAGAGCTGGGCTTCCCGACCGCCAACCTGACCCCCGACGAGGCGTACGTGTGCCCCGGACACGGGGTGTACGCGTGCCTGGCCGCCGCGGCCGGGCTGGCGCCGCGCCCGGCGGCCGTGAGCATCGGCGTGCGACCGACCTTCGACACCGGCCGCGCCGAGCTGATCGAGGCCTACCTGCTCGACTTCGACGGCGACCTGTACGGCAGCGAGCTGCGCCTGGACTTCCTCGCCCGCCTGCGGGGCGAGCGGCGCTTCACCGACGCCGGCTCGCTGGTCGAGCAGATGCGGCGCGACGTCGAGCAGACGCGCGGGGTGGCCGAGAGCGCAGGCAATTACTAGCCCACCGCGCGCCGGGGGGCCGGCACCGGCCCCCGGTAGGCGCGCGGGCGCGCCGCGGGGGTCTGCTACCGTGCCGCCGATGCCAGCCATCACCAGCGAGCGGAAGCGGGAGCTAGCCGCCCACTTCGGCTCCGGCGAGGGCGACACGGGCTCCACGAAGGTTCAGATCGCGCTGCTGACCGAGCGCATCAATCACCTCACCGAGCACCTGCGCGAGCACGGCAAAGACCACCACTCGCGCCGCGGGCTGCTGATGCTCGTGGGCAGGCGCCGGCGCTTTCTGGACTACCTGCAGCGCCACGACCTCGACGGCTACCGCGCGCTGATCAAAGAGCTCGGCCTGCGCAAGTAGTGGCCGTCCTGCCGGCAGGGACTCCGGCGCCCGACTTCAGCCTGGCCCGTGCCGACGGCGAGCGCTTCACCGCGGCCGACCTGCTCGGCCGGCGCACCGTGCTGGTCTTCTACCCGTTCGCGTTCAGCCCCGTCTGCACCGACCAGCTGCAGCTGTACGAGCCGCTGACCCGCGAGCTGGCCGAGGCCGGGGACGCCCTGTACGGGGTCTCCTGCGACTCGACCTGGGCGCAGCGGGCCTTCCGCGAGAAGCTCGGTGTCTCCAGCGAGCAGCTGTCGGACTTCGAGCCCAAGGGGGCGGCGTGCCGCGCCTTCGGGGTGCTGCACGAGGGCGGCTTCCCCCAGCGGGCGCTCGTGGTCAGCGGCCCCGACGGCGTGATCAGCTGGAGCTACCAGGCCGCCTCGCCGGCCGAGCTTCCGGGGCTCGATCTGTTGCGTACAGGCCTCCGGTAGCGCCAGCCCGTCCGCTAAGCTCACTCGGTTCGGAGAGTGAAAAAGAAACGGTCCGCCGACCGAAGGGCGGAACAGGAAGGTAGTGAACATGGCTAAAGACGCCGTTACGCGCGTGTCCGCGGAGATTGCGGGCAGCGAGATCTCCTTTGAGACGGGGAGGATGGCCAAGCAGGCCTCCGGCGCAGTGGTCGTCAGACAGGGCGACACGATGGTCCTCGCGACGGCCGTCGCTGGATCCCTGAGGGAGGTCGACTTCCTCCCGCTCACGGTCGACGTCGAGGAGCGGATGTACGCGACCGGCAAAATCCCCGGCTCCTTCTTCAAGCGCGAGGGCCGCCCGGGCGAGAAGGCGACGCTGACGGCGCGCATGATCGACCGCCCGCTGCGCCCGCTGTTCCCGAAGGACTGGCGCTACGACACCCAGCTGGTGGCGATCCCCCTGTCAATCGACCACGTCCACCCCTACGACATCCTCGCCATGAACGGCGCCTCGGCGGCCGTGATGATCTCCGACATCCCGATGCCGACCCCCGTCGGCGCGGTGCGGATCGGCAAGGTCGACGGGAACTTCGTCGTCAACCCCAACGAGGAGGACCTGCTCGCCGAAGGCGAGGGCGAGGACGAGGAGCGCCGCTCGGACCTCGACCTGGTGGTCGCGGGCACCGAGGACGCGATCCTGATGGTGGAGGCCGGGGCCAACGAGATCCCCGAGGCGGAGATCCTCGACGCGCTCGACATCGCCCACGCCGAGATCAAGAAGCTGTGCCAGCTCCAGCGCGAGCTCGCCGAGCGGGTCGGCAAGGAGAAGAAAGCCTACGAGCCGATCGGCGTCGATGAGGCCCTGCTCTCCCAGATCCGCTCCTCGCACGGCTCCCATCTCGATGCCGCCACCCAGGTCGAGGACAAGCTCGAGCGCCAGGACGCCACCAAGGCCGTCGAGGAGGCCGTGCTCGAGCAGTACGGTCAGCCCGCCGCCGAGGGTGCCGGCGAGGAGGAGCAGCAGGCCGCCCGCGAGCGCCGGGCCGCCGCGAAACTCGCCTTCGAATCGCTCGAGAAGTCGATCATCCGCGAGCGCATCGCGGTCCACAAGAAGCGCCCCGACGGTCGCGCCGACGACGAGATCCGCGACATCACGATCGAAGTCGGCGTCACCCCCCGGACACACGGCTCGGCGCTGTTCACCCGCGGCCAGACGCAGGCCCTGAGCGTCGCCGCGCTGGGCACGCTCAAGGAGGAGATGCGCCTCGACACGCTCGGCCTGGAGACGAAAAAGTACTACTGGCATCACTACAACTTCCCGCCCTTCTCGGTCGGCGAGGCGGGTCGCATGGGCGGCGTCAAAAGGCGGGACATCGGTCACGGCGCGCTCGCCGAGCGTGCGCTCGCGCCGATGATCCCCTCGATCGAGCAGTTCCCCTACTCGATCCGGGTGGTCTCGGACATCCTCGAGTCCAACGGCTCCTCCTCGATGGCCTCGGTGTGCGGCTCCTCGCTGTCGCTGATGGACGCGGGCGTGCCGATCAAGAGCCCCGTGGCCGGGATCGCGATGGGGCTGATCAAGGAGGGCGAGGACTACATCGTCCTGACCGACATCGCCGGCGTCGAGGACCATCTCGGCGACATGGACTTCAAGGTGGCGGGCACCTCCAGGGGCATCACCGCCCTGCAGATGGACATCAAGATCTCGGGCGTCACCTTCGAGATCCTGGGCGACGCCCTCACCCAGGCCAACCGCGCGCGGACGTTCATCCTCGAGAAGATGGCCGAGGTCATCGAGGGTCCGCGCGAGCAGCTCAGCCGCTACGCCCCGCGCATCCAGACGATCCAGATCGACCCCTCCCAGATCGGCCTGCTGATCGGCAAGGGCGGCGAAACGATCCGCGGCCTGTCGGAGGAGTTCGACTCCCAGATCGACGTCAACGACGACGGCCAGGTGCTGATCTACTCCGCCAACGGCGAGCTCGGCGACGAGCTGGTCGAGCGGATCCGGATGATGATGAAGGAGGTCGAGGTCGGCGACGAGTACGTCGGCAAAGTGGTCAAGACGACCACCTTCGGTGCCTTCATCGAGCTCGCCAAGGGCACCGACGGGCTGCTGCACATCTCCAACGTGTCGCCCGGCGAGCGCGTCGAGAGCGTCGAGGCGGTGCTCAGCCGCGGCGACGAGGTCACGGTGCGGGTCGTGGAGGTGGACCGCGAGCGTGGCCGCATCGGCCTGCGCCTGGCCCACGACCCGGACATCGCGGGCAAGTCCGTCGAGGAGCTAGCCGGGGTCGGCACCGGCGGCGGCGGCGGCGGTGGCGGCCGCGAAGGCGGCGGGCGCCGTCCCTCCAGCAACGGCCGCGAGCGGGGCTCGCGCCGCAGCGACGGCGATCGCGGCAGCCGGGGCTCCGGCCGCCCGCGCCATGGGCGCGACCGCGACTGACCTGCACCCCAGGGCCGCGGACGCCGAGCATCGCCTGACGACGCTCGGCTCCGGGCTGAGGATCGTCACCGAACCGGTCCCGAGCGTCCGCTCAGCGGCGCTCGGGTTCTGGATCTCCAGCGGCTCGGCGGGCGAGCGGGAGGACGAGGCCGGCATCTCGCACCTGCTCGAGCACATGCTGTTCCGCGGTACCGAGCACTTCGGCTCGGAGGAGATCGACCAGATCTTCGACGCGATGGGCGCCGAGATCAACGCGGGCACCGACAGGGAAGCGACCTCGCTGTACACGCGCGTGCTCGACGGCCACCTCGAGCGGGCCTTCGAGGTGATGAGCGAGATGGTCTGGCAGCCGCGCTTCGGCGAGCTCGAGGCCGAGCGCCAGGTCGTCCTCGAGGAGATCGCGATGTACGAAGACGACCCCCAGGACCTGATCTTCGACCTGCTCGGCCGCGCGATCTTCGGCTCCCACCCGCTGGGCCGCCCGGTGATCGGCCGCGCCGAGGTGATCGCGGGAGCCACCCGCGAGCTGTTGGCCGGCTTCCACGACCGCCGCTACCGCCCGGACACGATCGTGATCGCCGCCGCGGGCTCGGTCGACCACGATCGGCTCGTGGCGCTGGCGGAAGGCTCGCCGGCGCCGAGCGATGCGCCCGCAGGTGAGTCCGCCGACGGGGCACACGCGGGGGACGGCGCGCCGTCCCCCACGGTGCCCGTGCCGGCTCCACGGGCGCGGCTCGAGTTCCTGCAGAAGGACACCGAGCAGTACCACGTGTGCCTCGGCGCCCACGGCCTGTCGCGCGAGGACGAGCGGCGCTTCGCGCTGCGCGTGCTGGAAGGGATCCTCGGCGGGACCTCCTCCTCGAGGCTGTTCCAGGAGGTCCGCGAGCGCCGCGGCCTCGCGTACTCGATCTTCTCCTTCTCCAACCTCTACTCCCACGCCGGCGAGGTGGGCCTGTACGTCGGCACCCGCCCGGACAACCTCGCGGCGGCGCTGGGGGTCGTGGCGGCGGAGCTCGAGCGCCTCGTCGAGGACCCGGCCAGCGAGCAGGAGCTCGTCCGCTCGCGCGAGAACCTCAAGGGCCGGGTGGTGTTGGGCATGGAGTCCACCGGCGCGCGCATGAGCCGGCTCGGCAACTCGCTGCTGCACGGCATGCCGATCCTCAGCGTCGACGAGATGATCGCCCGCATCGACGCGGTCGAGCTCGAGGACCTACGGGAGCTGGCGGGCGAGCTGTTCGCGCCCGAGCGCATGTCCGTCGTCGCGATCGGGCCGGAGCGGGAGCGCGTGCTGGAGGCGCTCGCGCCGTTGTCGCTCGGGGCCGCCGAGCCCGTGCAGGACGGCGCGCGATGATCCGCGTGGTGGTCTCCGGGGCGGAGGGGCGGATGGGCCGGACCGTGTGCGAGGCCGTCTCGGGCGCCCCCGACATGGAGCTCACCGGGCGCGCGGACCCGCTGCTCGGGACGAGCCTCGAGCAGCTCCTCGGGGAGGCCGACGTGGTGGTCGACTTCTCCACGCCCGAGGTGGCGCTCCAGAACGCGCTGGCGTGCGTGCGGGCCGGCGTCCACGTCGTGATCGGGACCACGGGCTTCGACCCCGCGCCGCTCGGCGAGGCGCGCCCGGAGGACCCGCAGCGTCGCGCCAACGTCCTGATTGCCCCCAACTTCGCGATCGGGGCGGTGCTGATGATGCGCTTCGCCGAAGAGGCGGCCCGCTACATGCCGAAGGCGGAGATCAACGAGCTGCACCACGACGCCAAGCTCGACGCCCCCAGCGGTACCGCCGCCCTCACGGCCCAGCGGATGGCGTCCGCCAGCGGGGGAGCGCCGCCGCCGATCCACTCGGTGCGCCTGCCGGGCCTGGTCGCCCACCAGGAGGTGATCCTCGGCGACCTCGGGCAGACGCTGAGCATCCGCCACGACTCGATCAGCCGCGAGTCGTTCATGCCGGGCGTGCTGCTCGCGGTCCGCCGCGTCGGCGAGCTGCAGGCCTCGCCGGTGGTGGGGCTCGAGAAGCTGCTGTTCACATGATGGCCACCCGGGCGTGAGATACTGACCCGCATGGCCCGCCTGGGCGAGATCCTGACAGCGATCGTCACGCCGTTCGACGAGAACGGGGAGGTCAACGAGTCGGCCTTCGTGGCGCTGATGCACCACCTCGCCGACAACGGCTCGGACGGCTTCGTGGTGGCGGGCACCACCGGCGAGGCCTCCACGCTGACCGACGAGGAGCAGCTCGGGCTGATCGGGCTGGCCGTGGCCGAGCGCCCGCCGGGCAAGAGCATCATCGCCGGCACGGGGACCAACGACACGCGCCATTCGGTGTTCCTCACCGAACGCGCCACCGAGCTGGGGGCAGACGCGATGCTGTCGGTCACGCCCTACTACAACCGGCCCAGCCGGCTCGGCCTGCGGCGCCACTACGAGACGGTCGCCGCCGCCACCGACAAACCGACGATCCTCTACAACATCCCCGCCCGCACCGGCACCAACATGCCGCCCGACCTGCTCGCGGAGCTGGCCGAGATCCCCGGCATCTCCGCCGTCAAGCAGGCCAACGCGGCCGAGCTGCAGCTGATCGAGGGCCTCGACGTGTACGCCGGCGACGACGGCTCGCTGGCGCGGGTGCTCGACATGGGCGGCGCCGGGGGCATCCTCGTGGCCAGCCACATCGTCGGCCCCGAGATGCGCCGCATGGTCGACGAGCCCGAGCATCGCGCCGAGATCGACGCGTCGCTGCGCGACGTGTACGAGACGCTGTTCATCACCGCCAGCCCGACCTGCACGAAGGCGGCGCTGAACATGCTCGGACAGGAAGTCGGGGGGCTGCGGCTTCCGCTGGTGGAGGCAACTGCCGAGGAGGCGGCCGCGGTGCGCGCGATGCTCGAACGCCACGGCCTGCTCGCCGGCGCCCCCGCGTGAGCCGGACGCTGCGGGTCCTGCCGCTCGGTGGCCTCGGCGAGATAGGCAAGAACATGACCGTCGTCGAATGCGACGGCCGCCT
>DATJBO010000078.1:0-6808 GCA_035515315.1 Solirubrobacteraceae bacterium | reverse complement strand
GGTCCCCGAGTTCGCCGAGGAGGCGGTCGCCGTGAGCGCCGGGCCGTGGGGAGGGGCGCCGGCCCAGGTGAACCGGTAGCTGCGATAGGACTGGTAGGAGCCGTGCCAATGGGCGTCGTAGATGAGCTGGTTGGACGAGTTAAATTCGGAGAAGTAGGGCTGGGCTCCCCAGCCGATGAACAGGTTGCCGTTGGGCAGCGGCTGGGCGTTGCCCTGGCTGCCCGATGACAGCGGCTGGGGGTGCACGAACTGGGCCAGCACCGACTCGGTGTCGGTCTTCGCGTTGATCGACAGCAGCAGCGCGCGCGACTGGTGGTGGACGACGGGCACCGCGCCGTTGTCGAACACGGTGATCTGCCCGTTGCCGAGCCAGCTGGCGTCGTGCTGGAAGGCGGTGGCGGCGCCGCTTGTCAACTTGATGGTCGAGTGCCGGCCGCCGATCCGGTTGATCAGCTGCCCGGTGAGGGTGTTCAGTTCGTATATCCCCCAGGTGTTGCGCGCCGAGATCAGCGTGCGCCCGTTGGTGAGTTCGTCGATCGAGTTCAGGTGGAAGTAGTCGAACGGCCATTCGGGGTCCGAGTGGGTGGGCGTCGAATACGATTCGCGCAGGCCGACGTGGTCGATGCTCGTCCATTCGCGGCGGACCAGTCCGGTGGCGATGTCGACTTCCTGGATGGCGGTGTTCGTGACCGCCCCGCGGTGGGGGCCGCCGAGCGAGGACAGGTCGCATTCGATCGGCTCGAAGACCGTGAACAGCGCCGTGCCGCGCCCCGTGACGTGGAAGTCGTGCAGGTCGGCCAGGTAGCCGTTGCCGCCGTGCACGCGCCCGATTTCGTGGTAGGAGCTGTTGACGATCACCTCTTCGCCCTGCCCGAAGCCCTGCGGCGTGACCATGCCCTGCCACCACGTCAGCACGCGGCTCGGCCCGTACTGCTGGACCTGGAGGTTGGTGGCGTCGAGCTGCCAGGGCAGCGGGTGGAACCACACGAGGTTGCCGGATTCGTCGAAGATCATCGGCCCCGACGCGCCGGGACCGGCGTAGGGGGCGCTGAACAGGTAACCCGGGGAGGTACCTTCGTTGTGGACGGTCACTTCCAGGACCGGGGGGGTCAGATCGGGGGCCGAGTGGAAGTGCTGCATCTCCTTGAGGTTTTCTTTGGGTTTCGTCGGGGCCGACCGCCACAGCCCCTCGTCGGGGTGGGAGACCACGAAGTGGAAGGCGAAGCTGTGGGGGGCCACACGGAGCCTGGCCTTCACCCACACCGTCTCGCCGGGGAAGAAGGGCCTGGCCGGGACGAAGCTCGCACCGTCGCCCTGGGAGTAGGAGCGCAGCGAGCCCGAGTGGGAGCCGCTGGAGGATCCGCTGACTTTGATCGCGGTGATCGCATGACGGGGCACGCCGACGATGCTGATCTGCGTCTCGGGAGAGGAGTCGTAGGAGTCGGGCAGCGGCGACACCGCGATGTGGCTGCCGGGGAGCACGTCGGAGACGTTGAAGCGCTGGGGCTCGCAACGGGGTACGGTCGGGGGGGCGCCGAACGCCGCCTGCTCGGCTTCGATGCGGTGCGATGCGATCGACAGCGTGGTGACGCTCGCGAGCACCACGAGCAGGGCCCCGAGCAGCAGGACCTTGTGTAGGAGCGACAGCGACACTCGCGGCCTGAAGCGGCGGCCGGAGGCCGGGTTAGGACGGGTCATCTGATCCCTTCGAGCGGCACCGTTAGGTGTTGACGCAGCAGCATCCTAGAAGTTGCGCGTCACGGAACCGCGGCCGGGCCGCGGCTAGAAGACGGGAGACTCCGAGTAGTCGCCGAAGACCTGCTGCAGGGCGGCCACGATCTCGCCCTCGCTGGCGCTCGCCCGGGCGCAGCCGATCAGCCCCTCCATCAGGTTGCGCGTCTCGTCGGCCGCATCGTCGCGGAGGCGGGACAGGGAGGTCTCCACCGCCTCGCCGTCGCGCGCCGCGCGCGCCGCCTGCAGCCGCCCGATCTGCTTGCGCTCGAGCGCGGGGTCGACGCGCATCGTGGGGATCTCCTCCTCCTCGGAGGCCTCGAAGCTGTTGACCCCCACCACGATCCGCTGCCCCGAGTCGATCTCCTGCTGCAGCTCGAACGCGGCGTTGGCGATCTCGCGCTGGGGGTAGTTGCGCTTGACCGCTTCCACCATCCCCCCGAGCTCGTCGATCTTGGCGAAGTACTCGTAGGCGCTGCGCTCCATCTCGTCGGTCAGGGCCTCGACGAAGTAGGACCCGCCGAGCGGGTCGACGGTGTTCGTGACGCCGGTCTCGTGGGCCAGCACCTGCTGGGTGCGCAGGGCCACGGTCACCGCCTCCTCGGTCGGCAGGGCGAGCGCCTCGTCGTAGGAGTTGGTGTGCAGCGACTGGGTGCCGCCGAGCACGGCCGCGAGCGCCTCCACGGCGGTGCGGACGATGTTGTTGAGCGGTTGCTGGGCCGTGAGGCTCACCCCGGCCGTCTGGCTGTGGAAGCGCATCTGCCAGGAGCGGGGGTCGCGGGCGCCGAAGGTGTCCCGCATCTCCCGGGCCCAGATGC
Source organism: Solirubrobacteraceae bacterium (assembly GCA_035515315.1). Classification (GTDB taxonomy): domain Bacteria; phylum Actinomycetota; class Thermoleophilia; order Solirubrobacterales; family Solirubrobacteraceae; genus Palsa-744. The sequence continues at coordinate 4,259 of DATJBO010000078.1, read as the reverse complement.
GCCGTGCCGCCCGGTACTTGGCGATCTCCTCGAAGAAGTCGATCTGGGCGTTGAAGAAGAACGACAGCCGGGGCGCGAACTCGTCCACGTCGAGTCCCCGCGCGACGGCCTGCTCGACGTACGTGAGGCCGTCCTTGAGCGTGAAGGCGAGCTCCTGCTGGGCGTTCGAGCCGGCCTCGCGGATGTGGTAGCCGGAGATCGAGATCGGGTGCCAGCGCGGCATCCGGCGCGAGCACCACTCGATCATGTCCCCGCACAGGCGCATCGCGGGATCCACCGGGAAGCACCACTCCTTCTGGGCGATGTACTCCTTGAGGATGTCCGCCTGGATCGTCCCCGACAGCCGCTCGGGCGTGGTCGGGTGGGCGGGGTCGCTCTCGGCCGCCACCACGTAGAAGGCGAGCATGATCGCCGCCGGGGCGTTGATCGTCATCGACACGGACACCTCGCCGAGGTCGATCCCGGAGAACAGCGTCCGCATGTCCTCGAGGGTGTCCACCGCGACGCCCTCGCGCCCCACCTCGCCCAGCGAGCGGGGGTGATCGGAGTCGTGGCCCATCAGGGAGGGCATGTCGAACGCCGTCGACAGCCCCGTCTGGCCGTGGTCGAGCAGGTAGTGGAAGCGGGCGTTGGTCTCCTCGCTCGTCCCGAAGCCGGCGAACTGGCGCATCGTCCACAGCCGCCCCCGGTACATCGTGGCGTGGATCCCCCGCGTGAACGGATACTCCCCGGGGCGCCCGATCGGGTCCTCCGGGCCGCCGGCGCCGGCCGGCAGGTCGGCCTCGGTGTAGAGCTCCCGCACGGGCTCCCCGGAGAGCGTGCGGAAGCGCTCCTCGCCGGACCTGGAGTCGTCGTCCTGCCCGGACGCGGGTTTGGCGGTCACTGCCATGGCCGCGGTCAATGCTACCCCCAGCGCCGCGCGCCACCGGTGCTGCATTAGCCTCGCAACGAGACACATGACCGCTGCAGACAACCGGATCGCGCCGCGCGGGCTCGTGAGCGAGCTCTCGCGCCTGATCGGTTCCGAGCACGTGCTCGAGGTGCCGCCCGCCTCGGAGTACAACCGCGACCTCTCCCGCCGGCGCGGCGTCGAGGGACGCGCCGACGCGGTCGCGCTGCCCGGCAGCCCCGAGGAGGTCCGGGCCGTGCTGGCGTGGTGCTACGAGCACGACGTCCCGATCACGCCCCGCGGCGGCGGCACCGGGCTCACCGGCGGCGCGGCCCCCGTGCAGGGGGGCGTCGTGTGCTCGCTGGAGCGGCTGCGGCGGGTGCGCGAGCTCGACCCCGCGTTGTGGCGGATGTTTCCCGAGGCGGGGGTCCCGACCGGCGAGGTGCAGCGCCTGGCCCGCGAGCACGGCCTGTTCTTCGCCCCCGACCCGGGTGCCGCCGAGCAGTCGCAGATCGGCGGGAACGTGGCCACCAACGCGGGGGGCCCGCACGCGGTCAAGTACGGGGTGACCGGCTCGTGGGTAGCCGGCCTGGAGGTGGTGCTCGCACCGGGGGAGCTCCTCGACGTGGGCGGCTGGTCGGCGAAGGACGTGGCCGGCTACGACCTGGTCAGCCTGCTCGTGGGCTCCGAGGGAACGCTCGGGATCATCACCGCCGTGAGGCTGCGCCTGCTGCCTGCGCCCGCCGTGGCATTGCCGCTGGTGCTGTTCCTGGACGGCCGCGAGGAGGGCTGCGCGGCGGTCGCGCAGATCCTCGGGTCGGGCCTGCGGCCCTCGGTGCTCGACTTCCTCGAGGGTGAGGCGCTCACGCTGACCGCGCCCTCCTACCCCGGGGGCGCCGCCGGCGGCGGCGAGGCCGTCCCCACCTCGGCCCGCTTCGCGCTGATCGTGGAGGTCGACGGCAGCCGCGAGGAGGCGCGGGCCCAGCGGGGCGAGCTGCTCGCCGCGGTGGAGGGGCTCGTAGTCCATGTGGACGAGCCCCCAGACGCGGGCGCGCTGTGGCGCTGGCGGGACGGCGTCAACGGGGTGCTAACGGGGGTCCGCGGGGGGAAGGTCAGCGAGGACGTGGTGTTCCCCCGCGAGCGGCTCGCCGAGGGGCTCGAGCGGTTCGAGCGGATAGCCGCCGCGCGCGGCCTCCGCTCGTGCTCGTTCGGCCACGCCGGGGACGGAAACGTCCACGCCACCGTGCTCGTCGACCCCTCCCGGGAGGAGGAGCTCGATGCCGCGGACGCCATTGGCGAGGAGCTGTTCGAGCTCGTGGTGGAGCTCGACGGGTCGATCGCCGGGGAGCACGGGGTGGGCTGGTCCAAGCGGGGTCGCTTAGAGTCCCAATGGCCCCAGCGCGCGGTGGAGCTTCACGAACAGATCAAGGAGGCGTTCGATCCGAAGCGGCTCTTGAACCCGGGGAAGAAGCTGGCACGGTACCCTGCGCGCTCGCCGCTACACAAAGCGAGAAAGGAAGGCAGATGAACAAGTCGCAGTTGATCGAGGCCGTCGCGGCCGACAGCGGGCTGACCAAGGCCGACTCCGCGCGCGCCGTCGAGTCGCTGATCGGCACCGTCACCAAGTCGCTGAAAAAAGGCGATGAGGTGAGCATCACGGGGTTCGGGAAGTTCTCCGTCGTCAAAAGGGCGGCCCGCCAGGGCGTCAACCCGCGCACGGGGGAACGGGTGAAAATCAAAGCCTCCAAGGCGCCGAAGTTCTCCGCAGGCGCATCGCTCAAGCAGGCTGTGGGCGGCAGGAAATAGCTTGACCCTCCCGCTCACCTGACGGCTCGCGGCGGGATGGCGCTCGTCAGCGAGCTGGATCTCCCCACCTTCGACGTCACGGAGCCGTCGATGAGGGGCGAGCGCTTCCACGAGGCGATGGGCGAGCTGCGCGAGCAGGGCTGGCTCGCACAAGGCCCGTTCGGCTATCTCGTGCTCGACCGCGAGTCGGCCGAGTACTTCCTACGCACGAGGGCGGCGATCTTCCCCGGCATGAAGATCGCCGAGATCTTCGGCGTCACGCAGGGACCGTTGTACGAGCAGATGGAGCACAACATTTTGCAGGTCAACGGGGCGGACCACTCGAGGCTGCGGGGGCTGGTGAACCCGGCGCTCTCGCCGCGGGCGGTGGAGCGCTACCGCCCGGCGATGCGCTCCTTCCTGGAGGGCCTGCTGGAGGAATCGGTGGCCCGTGGAGCCGACGGGCCGGGCGTGCGCTGCGAGTTCGTGGAGGCCTTCGCCAAGCCCTACCCGTCGCAGGTGATCGCCGAGGTCATGGGAGCTCCACTCGAGGACGCGCCGAGGCTCCACCACTGGTCCAACTGGATCCAGCGCCAGTTCGATGCCGTGAGCATGGCCACCGAGGTCGAGCTGATCGAGCAGGCGGTGGAGGAGTTCTACGAGTACGCCCGGGCGCTGCTCGGCGCCCGGCGACAGACACCCGGCGAGGACCTGATCTCCAAGCTGATCGCCGCCGAGCAGGAGGGGGACCGGCTGTCGGAGAGCGAGTGCATCAACCTCGTGTTCAACGTCCTCGTGGGCGGCGTGGACACCAGCCAGAGCCAGCTCGCCCACGCGATCCGCCTGCTCGCGGAACACCCCGACCAGTGGTCGGCCCTGCGCGAGGATCCCGGCCTGGCCGGGGCGGCGGTCGAGGAGGCGCTGCGGTACGAGCCGATCACCCCCTTCACGGCGCGCATCCTCACCGAGGACGTCGTGTACCGCGACGTGAGCTTCCCCGAGGGATCGGTGGTGATGGTGTGCGCCTTCACCGGCAACCGCGACCTCGACGACGAATCCGGGGCCGACAGCTTCGACATCACCACCGGGGACCGCACCTCGGGCGGCCGCGCCGCCCGCCCGCTCACGTTCGGAGCGGGCGTCCACTACTGCTTGGGCGCCAACCTGGCCCGAGCCGAGCTCGACGAGGCACTGGCCTTCTTCGCCCGCCGCCTGGACACCCTCGAGCTCGACGGCGACCCCGTCTACGAAGGGCCGACCGGCATCTACGGCCTCGCCTCGCTGCCCGTGCGCTTCTCGCTCGCCTAGCGGAAAGCTGGAAGAATCGGGAGGGGTCTTCGCCCGCCTCGAAGCGACATGGGGGTAGGAGATGCTGCCGTTCGAACGGAGATCGAACAAGCCGCCGCGGCCGGGATGGCTCGCGCTGTTCCCGCTGGCCCTCGCGTGTGCCGCGGCGTTCGCCGTCACGTTCGCCGCCGTGCCCGCGTCTCCGGCCTGGGCGGGCCGCTACCACGTGTACTCGTGCCGGACGCCGGCGGGAGCACCGGCCCCCACGGAAGGGTGGGAAGGCTCGGTGACAGGCTCC
>DATJBO010000077.1:0-13813 GCA_035515315.1 Solirubrobacteraceae bacterium | reverse complement strand
CTGATCACACCGATCTCGCCGGCCCCGTCCTCGTAGGCCCAGCGCGAGGCCACACCCTGATCGGGCTGGGGTGACAGTGGCCGCAGCGGCCAGCGCTCCGCGATCGAGGCGAGCATCTCGCGTGCCGGCACGACCTCCTCGAGGCGCCACCCGTTGCTCTCACCCACGTCCATGAACTCGATGAGCCTGAGGATCTCCGGCCGCCCGCGGAAGTGCTCGGCCATCTCCAGCACGGACCCGTCGTTGACCCCGCGGCGCACCACCATGTTCACCTTCACGGGGTCGAGGCCCGCCTCGTGGGCCGCGGCGATCCCGTCCATCACACGCGCCAGCGGCGCCCGCGTGTCGGCGATCGACCGGAACAGGTCCTCGTCGAGGGTGTCGAGGCTGACCGTCACGCGATCGAGTCCCGCATGACCGAGCGCGGCCGCGTGGTGGGCCAGCAACAGGCCGTTGGTCGTGAGCGCGATGTCCTGGACCCCGTCGATCGCGCGGAGCATGTGCACGAGGCGGGGAACGTCCTTGCGCAACAGGGGCTCGCCGCCCGTGAGCCGCACCTTGCTGACCCCCAGCCGCGCCGCCACGCGCACGAACCGGGAGATCTCCTCGAAGGACAGCAGCTCCGCGCGGGGCAGGAAGTGAAAGTCGGAGCCGAACACCTCCCGCGGCATGCAATAGCCACAGCGCATGTTGCAACGGTCCGTGAGCGAGACCCGCAGATCCCGAAGCGGCCGCCCCAGTGTGTCCCGCACCGCAGCCATCTTCTCGCCAGCTTACCCCTGCACCTGCGGATATACGCTCTCCTGGAGATGCCCTCGGCGCTGCTCGAGATAGACCGTGCCCGCGAGCTGGTGCTGGAGTCCGCACCGCTCCTTGACGAGGAGACGGTGGCGCTCGACGAGGCGCTCGGCCGCGTGCTGTCTCGGGAGCTGAGCAGCACCGTCGCCGTTCCGGCCTTCGACAGCTCGGCGATGGACGGATTCGCGGTGCGCAGCGGCGACCTCGTGGCGGCGCGGGCGGACGCGCCCGTGGCCCTCGAGCTGGTGGGGGAGTCTCGAGCCGGTCATCCGGTCGGCCGGCCGGTCGGTCCGCTCCAGGCCGCCGCCATCTCGACGGGGGCGGCGATCCCGCCCGGGGCGGACGCCGTGGTGGCGCTCGAGCGCGTCGGCAGCGGCGACGGCCACATCCATCTGCGCGAGCCCGTACCAGCCGGAAACGACATCCGCCGCAGCGGAGAGGACATCCGGCCGGGCACCGCCGTGCTCTCGGCCGGCAGGAGGCTGGGGCCGGCCGCCGTGGGCGTGGCGGCCTCGCTCGGCCTGGCATCCATCGGGTGCCGGCGCCGGCCGCTCGTGTCCGTGATCGCCACCGGCGATGAGCTGCTCGAGCCGGGATCCGAGCCGAGGGCCGGCGCGATCTACAACTCCAACGGCCACGCCGTCCCGGCGCTGGCCAGGAGCGCCGGCGCGCTGACGAGCGAGGCGGGAACGGTGGGCGACGATCCGCACGACACCCGCCGGGTGATCGCCGGCGCGCTCGGGGCCTGCGACGTGCTCGTGCTGTGCGGCGGGGTCTCGGTGGGCCCGCACGACCACGTGCGAGAGACGCTCGCGCAGCTGGGCGCCGAGGAGCGGTTCTGGGGGATCGCCCTGAAGCCCGGCAAGCCGACGTGGTTCGGCACGTGCGGGCAGCAGCTGGTGTTCGGCCTGCCGGGCAACCCCGTGTCGGCGATGGTCACCTTCGTGCTGCTGGTGGCGCCGGCGCTGCGCGCGATGATGGGCGCCCGCAGGGTCCGGCACGAGGCCCGGGGGATCCTCGCCGGCGAGTACCGGAAGCCCGCCGGCCGGGCGCACGCGGTGCGCTGCCGGCTGGATCCGGGCGAGGGCGGACTGCGCGCCACGCCCACGGGTCACCAGGGCTCTCACGTGTTGAGCGCGATGCTCGACGCGGACGCACTCGCGATCGTCCCCTCGGCGGCCGAGCGCGTGGCCGCCGGCGAGCCGGTGGAGCTCGAGCTCCTGAACGAGCAGGGCACGTGCCCGTGATCCTCGACGAGAAGGGCTCGATCCCGTGAAGGTGGTCGTGCGCCTGTTCGCCGTCCTGCGAGAACGGGCCGGCCGCGACAGCGTCGAGCTCGAGCTCGAGCAGGGAGCCACCGTCGCCGACGCGCTCGCGGCGCTTGGTGAGCTGCCCGAGCTGGCGCAGCCGCTGCAGCGGCTGCCCGTCCAGCTGGCGGTCAACCGCGACTACGCATGCGAGGAGACCCCGCTGCAGGCCGGCGACGAGCTGGCGCTGATCCCCCCGCTCAGCGGGGGAAGCCTGCACGTCGGCGTCGGCGGGCGGCCGCTCAGCCTCGAGGCCGTGACCGCCGCGGTGCGCGACCCTCGCGCCGGTGCGGTCGTCTCCTTTCAGGGCGTGACTCGCGAGGTGGCATCGCTCGAGTACGAGGCCTACGTGGAGATGGCCGGCGAGCGGATCGCCTCGATCCTCCAGGACGCGGTGGCCTCCCACGGGCTGTGCGCGGCAGCGGCCGAGCACCGCGTTGGCACCGTGCCGCTCGGCGAGCCGAGCGTGATCGTGGCCGCCTCGGCCGCCCACCGCGAGGAAGCCTTCGCCGGCGCCCGCGAGATCATCGACCGGATCAAGCGCGAGGCGCCGATCTGGAAGCGGGAGGTGGACGAGCACGGCGTCAGCCGGCCCGTGCCCGGCACGCCCGCGCCCGGCGCCCGGATGGGCGGGGCCCGTACTCCGGAGGGCATGGGGTGAGCGAGCGACGCCTCACACACCTCGACGAGCAGGGGCGGGCGCGGATGGTGGACGTGGCGGGCAAGGACAGCACCTCACGGGTGGCGCGTGCGCGCGCGCGGGTGCGGATGTCGAGCGAGGCGGCCCGCGCCGTCGAGAGCGGGCAGGGACCGAAGGGCGAGGTGCTCGGCGTCGCCCGCATGGCGGGCATCCAGGCGGCCAAGCGCACCGACGAGCTGATACCGCTCGCCCACCAGGTGTCGATGACCTTCGTCGACGTCGCTGCCAGCGTCGACGTCGAGCACGGCGTCGTGGAGCTGGTGGGCGAGGCCCACGCGCTCGACCGGACCGGCGTGGAGATGGAGGCGATGACGGCCTGCGCAGTGGCGGCGCTCACCGTGTACGACATGGTCAAGGGGCTCGAGCGTGGCGTCGTGATCGAGGAGGTGGCGCTGCTGGAGAAGACCGGAGGACGCCACGACTGGCGCCGGCCGGAACCGTGAACGTGTCCCCGCGGGCCGCGCTCATCTCGATCAGCACCTCGCGCTCGGCGGGGGCCGCCGCCGATCGTAGCCGCGAGCCGCTGGAAAGCCTCGCCGCGCAGCTGGGCGTCGAGGTGCACGCGTTCGAGCTGATCCCCGACGAGCGGGAGCTGATCGAACAGCTGCTTCGCCGCTACAGCGACGAGGAGCCGTGCGAGCTGATCCTGACCAGCGGCGGCACGGGTGTGGCGCCGGGCGATGTCACGCCCGAGGCGACCCTCGCCGTGATCGAGCGCAACGTGCCCGGCATCCCCGAGGCGCTGCGCGAGGCCTCCCGCGCACACACGCCCAACTGGATGCTCTCGCGGGCGCAGGCCGGCATCCGCGGTGGCAGCCTGATCGTCAACTTCCCCGGCAGTCCCGCGAGCATCGAGCAGGCCGGCGTCGCGCTGGCGCCGGCCCTCAGCCACGCGCTCGCGCTGATCGCGGGGCGGTCCGCCGGCCACCAGCGGACCGACTAAGTCACGGGCGCCGCGCGCGTCAGCCCGCGAGCGCCGCGGGTGTCAGCGTGCGAGCGCCGCGCCGCTGGCGTCGGACTTGATGATCCTGCGCAGGCTCCAGCCGGCCCAGATGTAGATCAGCCCGCGCACGATGAACACGATGCCGGCGATCACGGCGAGCGTCTTGAGGCTCGGGTGGGGCCAGCTGAGGATCACGATGCCGGCGATCGTGTCGATCGCGGCGATCAGCAGGTACGCACCGCGGCCCTCGCGGGTCGTGAAGGCGTACACGAAACGTGCGACGCCCGCGACGACGAGCCACACGCCGAGGATCACGATCAGCACGGTGAGCGACTGGAAGGGTTTCTTGATCAGGATCAGGCCGGCGATCGCGCTGATCACCCCGACGACGGCGAGCAGCGCACGGCTCTCGACCCGCCCCAGCACCGCTGCGACGATCGCCAGGATGCCGTCGATCAGCAGGAAGATCCCGAAGATGACGGTGAAGACTTTGAGCGTTTCTTCGGGATCGGCGACGAGGAACACACCCACGCCGAGGGTGATCACGCCGAACACGAGCATCGCGGTTGCGACCGTTTTGAGCTCCCTCACCTCGTCCCAAGCAGCCATCGTGCGGGTTAAGTTCGCGCTTTCCCGCGCGATTCCTGCCGCCGCCCGCATTGACGTTTAGAGATCGGGCCCTGAGGGGTATTCGGTGCCAGTCGTTTGTGAGTCCGGAAGTCGGGGCGTTAGGGAGCAGGCTTGACGAGATCAGAGGGCGTGAAGGGGCGGGGAGCGCCGGCGTTGGTGATCGCCGCACTCGCGTTCGTTCTTTGGGCGGGCGGTGTCGCAACGGCCTCGGCGGCGTCCTCGCAACGCGCCGACAGCGTCCACGGGATCCCGGGACTGCCGACCGGGGTGCCCCCGGCGGCGACCGCTCCCGAGCCGGCGCTGCCGGAGCCGACCAGCGGCGAATGGCCGTTCCCGAGCAACTTCTCCCGCACCTCCGGGACCGGGCTGCTGTCGCGCGGGGCGACCCTGTGGAGCGACTTCCTGTACGACGACCACGGGCCGCTGGGCAGCCCCGTCGGTATCGCGGAGTCGGGCAGGGTCTCCGACCTCGCGCCGGTTCACGGCGGGTTCGCCTATCCCGAAGGGCCCGCCGACAACGACGGCGCGGACATCTTCCGCGCCTCCGCCGGTTACGCCCGCGACGCCACCTACTGGCGGGTGGATTGGAACACGCTCGCGGACGCCGACGTGCCGATCGCCGAGTGGACGTTCAGCACCGAAGCCCCCACGCCCGCCGCCGGCGAAGCGTGGCCCGCCAACGCCGGCCTGCGATCGGCGGGGATCCAGTACGCGCTGGTGGTCTCCGCTCAGCACGCGCAGCTGATCGAAGTCGCCACCGGTGCTCCGGTCGCGGGCGCCGAACTGCACACGGAGGTCAACCTTGCGGCGCACTCCTTCGTGGTGCGCATCCCCACCAGCGTGCTGCGCGTCAACGGCAGCTGGCAGGTGCGCCTGGCGGCCGGCCTCGCCAACGCAGCCGGCACCGAATTCCAGACGGTCCCGCCACAGGACGGAGGCCTGCCCGGCGGGACCAACGTCTACAACGTCACCTTCCGCAGCTACCGCCAGGAGAGCGAGCTGGTGTGCCCGACCGAACAGCTGCCGGTGCCGGGGCTCTCCTCGCTGCTCGACGAAGGGCTCGCCACCGAAGGGGACGCGGAAGGCACCGAACACATCCCGGTGGCAGAGTGCGGGAACATGTGGATGGAGAACGACCAGGCCAACACGCTCGCCGTTGGAGACGTCTCCAAGTACGCGCTGACCGTGGACTGGGCGCAGCTGCAGGCCAGACAGACGACGCCAGAACCGCAGCCGACCGGCTACTCCAACCGCTGGTATGTCTCGCCGCTGTCACTCGGTGAAGGCGTGATCGACGCCGAAGGCGGGAACACCTACACCGGGCCCACCTACCTCGGGCGGGTCCAGCCCTATGCGGTGTACGTGCCCACCACGTACGACGCGGCCTCGCCGAAGCCGGCCCCGGTGACCTGGATCCTGCATTCGCTGGGCGCCAACCTCAACCAGTACGGGGGCGTCGCGCCGTCGCAGCTGCAGGAGGAGTGCCAGCAGCGCGAATCGATCTGCGCCACGACCGAGGGCTTCAGCGACGGGCAGTGGTACTACGGCGACGCACAGGTCGACTTCTGGGACGTCTGGCACCAGCTGGCGACCCACTTCGACCTCAACCCCGACGCGACCGTGATGTCGGGGTACTCGATGGGCGGCTTCGCCTCCTACAAGCTGGTCCTCGAATACCCGGACCTGTTCGCGCAGGCGATGCCTCTGGAGGGACCCGTGATCTGTGGCACGCGTGTCACACCGCCGATCGAAAGTGCTGCGGGCGGCGAACAGTGCACCAGCGACGGCGACACCACCCCCCTGGTCGTCAACGCCAAGTGGATCCCGTACGTGATGACCTACGGAGCGATAGACGAGCTCGTCCCGTTCACGGGCGGCGTCGAACAGGTCGAAGCGTTCAACAAGCTCGGCTACCGCTACTACGCGGTCCTCTACCCCGCGGAGGACCACATGGTGTTCGCGCTGCAGAACGACTTCGCGCCGGCCACCTCCCAGCTCGGCTCGCTGGAACGCGTCAAGGCGCCCGGCTCGTTCACGTTCGCGTGGTACCCCGACCTGTACTCGAGCGGGCTCGGCATCGGCCCCACGGGCGACTACTGGGTGAGCGGACTGAGCGCGCGTGACAGCAGCCCGGGCACGCTCGCCTCCGTCAGCGCAGCCTCGGGCGCCCTACCCGAACCCGAACAGAAGGTCGAACATCACACGAGCGCCGTCGACGGGCCGACGCCGGCGATCGCCGACTCGCTGACCTGGACCCCCGGCGCCAGCCCCAAGAGCACCCGCGCGCTGACGCTGTCGCTGAGCGACGTGGCCACGCTGGCGGTGGACACCAAGGCGGCCAAGCTCAAGTGCGCGACGGTGACGGCGAACAGCGACGGGCCGGCGACGCTGACGCTGCTCGGGCTGCGGGCCGGCACCAGCGTGACAGAGAACGGCGGCACGCTCGCGACCGCCTCCGGCGCGGGCTCGGCGACGGTCCCGCTGGCCACGGGCAAGAGCACGTTCAGCTACTGCTGAGAGCGCGCCGCCGTCCAGCTAGGTGGCGCTGCCGACGACCATCGGCCGCACGAACGGCGGGGTCTTGGGCAGCGCGCCGTGCTCGACCGACGACACCGTGAAGCCCGAGTCGGCGATGCTCCGCAATGTGTCGCGGTTGCAGTTGCAGCGCACCACCAGCTTGTTCAGCCAGTTGACGCGGTCCTGCAGCGTGCCGGTGCGTCCCTCCCCGCGGACGTGCTCGAGGAACAGCAGCTGTCCGCCCGGCCGCAGCACCCGGCGCAGCTCCGACAGCGCCCGGCCCTGGTCGCCGACCGCGCACAGGACGAGCGTCGAGACCACCGTGTCGAAGCTGTCCGGCTCGAACGGCAGCTCTTCGGCGGGGGCGCGCACGAGCTCGACGTCGAACGGCAGCTCGCCGCGGCACTCGTCCAGCCGCGCCTGCAGGCGCCTGGCCATCGCCGGGCCGGGCTCGGCGAGCGACACGGACTCCACCTCCGGGCCGTAGTAGGGGAGGTTGGCTCCGAGCCCGCCGCCGATCTCCAGCACCCGTCCCCGCGCACCTGCGATCAGCGCCCGGCGGCGGTCGGCCAGCCCGGCCTCCTCGGTGGCCGCACTCATCCGTCCGTACATGCCGGCGAAGATCGTCTCGCCGATGCTCATCCCGCCTACCTCCTGGCCGCCTCGTTGCCCGGCTGAGACTACCTCGGGGCGGGATCGGGCGAGCGCCCCTTGCCGCCGCGGGTCGTCGGATCGCGCCGGCCCACGGGAAGCGCGAACCACACCGTCTTGCCCGCCGGCTGCTTGATGACCCCCCACTGGTCGGCCATCGACTCGACGATCAGCAACCCCCGCCCCGACAGCTCCTGCGGGGTTGGGGACATCCGGTGTGGCCCGCCCGCGCCGGAGTCGCGGACCTCGACGCGGATCTCGCTGCCGATCGAGACCGTGATCTTGAAGGGGGTGCGGGCGTGCTGGACGCAGTTGGTGGCCAGCTCGGAGACCATCAGCTCCGCCAGCTCGGCGGTTTCCCGCGGCTGGTCGGGGAGCAGCTCGCGCACGAAGCGCCTGGCGGCCGTGACGGCGCCCGGCGTGCACGGAAACGCGCGTTCGGCCCTCATCACTCGGCGAACGGGAGCACCTGCGCGAGCCCCGTCATCTCCAACACCCTGCGGACCGCCGCGGAGGGGTCACGCAGACGCACGCTCGGGACCCTTCGGGACGCGCCGAGCAGCACCGCGATGCCGGCGCTGTCCATGAAGCGGAGCTCCCGCAGGTCGAACAGCAGCTCCGCCGGGTGCGCCTCGCAGGCCGCGGCGACCGCCGATTCGAGGTTCTGGGCGTTCGACACGTCGAGCTCGCCGGCGACGTTGAGGACCGTCACGCCGGGGCCCTCCTCGAGCGTCTGCACGCGCAGCTCGGCCGGCCGGCTCACGTTCGCCACTGGATCCCCACGATCGCCGTGTCGTCGTCGTGCTCCTCGGCGGGGAGGTCGCGTGCGAGGCCCGCGACGAGCTCCTCCAGCCGCTGCGGCCCGGCGGACGCGACACGGCACAGCCGCTCCAAGCCTGCGTCCAGCGACTCGCCCCGCCGCTCCACGAGCCCGTCGGTGTAGGCGACGAGGGTCGCCCGCGGGGGGATCGAGACCTCCGTCTCGTGGTACTGCCAGTCGCGCGTCACCCCGATCGCCACATCCGGCTCGAACTCAAGCAGACGCGCCTGATCATCGGCTAGCAGCAGCGGGGGCAGATGCCCGGCGCTGGCCACGCTGACCCGGTGCTCGGCGACGTCGAGGCGCATGCACAGCATCGTGGCAAAGTAGTCGGGCGCGCTGGAGTTGACGAAGTTCGACAGCTTGGAGAGCACTGAGGAGGGGCTCGGATCGACCGCGGCGTAGGCCAGCGCGGCGTGCCGCAGCGAGGCCATCGTGGTGGCCGCCCGCAGGCCATGACCGGAGACGTCGCCGATCAGCAGCAGGGCGCTGTCCCCGCCACAGGGAACGATGTCGTACCAGTCGCCGCCCACGTCGATCCCGGCCGCGGCCGGCACGTAGCTCGCGCTGATCGACAGGCCTGGGATCTCGGGGAGAGCCTCGGGCAGCAGCGCGTGCTGGAGCGTCTGCGCGATGCCGCGCTGCTGGGTGTACATCTGGCGGTTCTCGCTGGCCACCCGGTCGAGCACCACCGCGAGGCGTTCGGCGTCGGCCCGGCGGCGGATGATGCGCTCGGTCAACGCCGCAGCCGTCATCGAGACGAGCACGCCCACGATCGCTATCAGCCACGGGAGGTTCTCGAAGAAGGTCCCCCCGAGCGAGCGTGCCGGCGTGACCACGAGCGTGAAGGCGCCTCTGCCGAACGGCACGACCGTGCTCGCCTGGCGCCCGGTGATCGGGAAGTGGGAGATGTTGCCAACCAGCAGATCGCTGCGGCGGCGCGAGCGCCCCAGGTACAGGGCGTAGTCGAGGTCTTCGAAGCCGGTGCCTTCGGCGATTTTCGAGCGTTTGCTGGCCGGCAGGGGGTTCTCCGCGTAGACGACGTATCCCCCGTGGGCGCTCGGCACCGCGAACGCATAGCCGAGCTTGGGCGTGGGCCCCGGGAGCAGCCCGGTGAGCACGAGCTGCCCGCTCTGCCTGGCCTGCGCGAACAGCCGCCGCGCTTCCGCCGGTAGGGTCGCGAGCGTCGGCTGCGCCCCCACCACGACCCTCGGCGCGAAGAGGCGGCCTTCGGCGGGCCACAGCGACACCGACGTGAACTGGCGCCGAGGGCCCACCAACGGGTCCATGAACGCCCGGAACTTCTGCGGGCTTCCGCCGGTGGCGTTGGCGAGCTCGGCGCCCGAGGCCAGCGGCGTCTGCAGCGTCGGCACCGCCGTGCGCAGCACGAGGCTGAGCTCGCGCGCGCGCAGGCGCAGCAGGCGCGTCTCGTTGTGGTTGTAGAGCTCGAGCGCCGCGATCGAAAACGCAGCGGTGATCAGCAGGCCGAGCGCGAGGGTCAGCAGCGCCTGGCGCGACAGCCGCCAGCGCGAGCGGCTTCCGGTCTCCTGGAAGCTGCCCCCGGCGCCGAGATCGGCGTCGTCATCGGTCCGCTCCTCGCTTTCGAGGTCGGGTTCGCCGCTGGGAACTTCCGCAGCGTCCGCGATGGCAGCCTCCCCGGGCTCCATGTCCGGGGTTACTGTAGCCGGGCTGTGCGGCGAGGTCCATGCTGGCCCGCGCCGAACGCGCCGCCGCCTCCTTCAGCGCCGCGGTCCCGGGGTGTCCTCGTCGAGGGCAGCCGCGGAAGACACTAGTATCGAGCGCCCATGATCGGCGCCCGGCTGCTCCTCCTGGCGCTGGCCGCGGCCGTCACGCTCGTCGCCTGCGGCTCCAGCGAACCGAAGCTCGATACCGCCCGGGTGGAGCGGGCGGTGGCCACCTCGATCCTCACGCAGAGGGGTCTGCACACGACCGTCACGTGTCCCTCCGACGTGCCGATCAAGACCGGCCACGGGTTCACGTGCAACGCCAAGCTCGACGTGGGCAGCTACCCGGTGACGGTGACCATCACCAACTCCAAGGGCCACGTGCGCTACGAAAACAGCGCCCCGCTGATCGCGCTGAACATCGAAAAAGTCGAGCACGCGATCGCAGCCTCGATCGCCAGCCAGCGCCACCTGTCCGCGGTGGTGACCTGTCCCCAGGAGGTCCTCCAGCAGAAGGGGATCGTGTTCACGTGCACCGCCGTGGTGAGCGGCAAACCCAAGCGCTACCCGTTCGCGGTCACCGAGATCGACAACAAGGGCCAGGTCCGCTACGTCGGCCGCTGACACCACATCCGCGCCGTCGGGGCGGGTGTAGGCTAGGGCGCCGCTCGTCGGACGGGCGCGGGCGCCCGGTGAGGGCCGGGCGTCGCGACGTGGGACCTGGCCGGGTTGGCGCCAAGCGGGTCTTCAGCCCCAGTGTGTGGGTTCGACTCCCACCAGGTCCCCTTGCCGGAGCACGCAACGCGCACGATCCGCCTCGCGCTCGTCCTGCTCGCGAGCTCGGCCGTGGCGGCGTGTTCCTCCGCGGCCTCCCGTTCGGGGGTCACGGACCCTCCGGCCCACAGCGCCGCCGCGCCGGCGCGCCCGAGGATCGTTTGGGACCCGATCCCGTTCGGGCAGCAGCGAAAGGAACAGATGGTCGCCTACGTGCGCCGTCACTACGGGAGCTTCATGAAGCCGACCTGGCGCCTGCGCGACCCCCACGTGATCGTCATCCACTACACCGAGACGCCCAGCTTCCAGGCCACCTACAACACGT
Source organism: Solirubrobacteraceae bacterium (assembly GCA_035515315.1). GTDB lineage: Bacteria > Actinomycetota > Thermoleophilia > Solirubrobacterales > Solirubrobacteraceae > Palsa-744. The sequence continues at coordinate 2,663 of DATJBO010000077.1, read as the reverse complement.
TCGCTCCCGACACCCCCGATCCCGAGTTGCACGAGCTGCCGAACACCTGCGCCCACTTCGTGATCGACCGCGCGGGGGTGATCCACCAGCTCGTCCCGCTGGGGATCATGTGCCGGCACACGGTCGGTCTGAACTGGACCGCGATCGGCATCGAGCACGTCGGCTACAGCGACCGGGAAGTGCTCGACGACGTCCGCCAGATGAGCGCCAGCCTGCGCCTGGTCCGCTGGCTGCGCTGCCGCTACCAGATCCCGATCTCCGAGGTGATCGGCCACAACGAGAGCCTGTCGAGCCCCTACCACCGCGAGGACGTGCCCTCGCTGCGAACCCAGACGCACTCCGACTTCGACCACGCCGACATGCGCTCCTACCGCCACCGCCTCGCGCGGGCCGGCGGGTGCGGGTAGCCGGCCGGCGGGCGGCCCGTTCGGCCGGCGGGTGCGGTTGGCCGGGCGGGCGGCGGCGCTGGGCGAAACGCCTCCGCGGGGAGCGTCAGCCCGACTGGGGCAGCTTGACCGACCGGCCCCGCGCGGGCGCCGAGGGCGGCGGCACGACGGGGCCGATGTCGCCGTCGGGCGCCTCGTCGACGTCCACGATGACCGGTGCGTGGTCACTCGGGCGCGAGCCCTTGCGGGCCTGACGGTCCACCCAGGCGGCCCGCACCCGCTCGCTGACGGCGTCGCTGGCGAGCACCAGGTCGATCCTCATGCCGAGGTCCTGGTGGAACATGCCGGCCCGGTAGTCCCAGTACGTGAAGACCCGCTCGTGGGGCCAGCGCTCGCGGACCACGTCATGCAGGCCCGTGGACAGCAGTCGCTCCAGCGCCTCCCGCTCGCCGGGGGTCACGTGCGTGTGGCCCTCGTATGCGCTCGGGTCGAACACGTCGGCGTCGGCGGGCGCGATGTTCATGTCCCCGCACACCATCGCCTCGCGGGGGTCGCCGCGCAGCGCCTGCTCGAGCGCCGCCAACCACTGGAGCTTGTAGCGGTAGTGATCGGAGTCCGGGACCCGCCCGTTGGGCACGTACACGCTGTGCACCCGCACCCCTCCGCAGGTGGCCGCCACCGCGCGGGCCTCCGGGTGGGGAAACCCCGGAGCGCCGGGCACGCCCCGCTCGACGTCCTCCAGGCCGACCCGCGAGAGCAGCGCCACGCCGTTCCACTGGGCCTCGCCGTGGGTCGCCACGTCGTAGCCACGGGCGCTCAGCTCCTCGCCGAGCAGCTCGGCGAAGGCCTCATCGGTGAGCTTGGTCTCCTGCAGGCACACCACGTCGGGGCGGCGTTCGTCCAGCCACGGGAGCAGCCGGCCCAAGCGCTGCTTGACCGAGTTGACGTTCCAGCTCGCCACCCGCACGGGGGTACCGTAGCGAGACCCGCAGGGGCACGAGCCGGGATAAAGGGAAGATAAGACGCTCGCCCGCTCGCCCGCGCACCCGCGTGCCGGCCGCAGACGCCCGCTCGCCGCTTGACCTACGGGGGGCCTTGTGCCACCCTAGCGCGAGCAGCGCCTTCGCCGGAGGGGTATGCCGCGGCGACTGGTGGCTTTAGAAATCGGGGCTTCCCATCGCCGAATGGGGGCGATGGAGCGCCTCATGTCTAGGACAACTCATGGAGGGCGAAGGAGCAATGGAGAGAAGGATCAGGATCGTAGGGGTGTGCCTGTTGGCCGCCTTTGCGCTGAGCACGGCGGTCCTCACGACTAGTGCCAGCGCGAGCCTCGAATTCGGGCAGTGCAAGAAGCTCTTGAAGGGCGCCAACAACCGCTACCACGGCCGCTGGAAGAACAAGGACTGCGTCAAACGCGAAGTGGTCGAAGGCGAAGAAGTCAAAGGCGAAGCGTCTCCCGAAGAAATCGGCCTCGGCGGGAAAGAAAACAAATGGGAATTTGTCCCCGGACCTGCGGGGAACAGCACCTACAGCGCCAAGGGCCACACGGTGATCATCACGCTGCCCGAAGCCGGGGGCGGGCTGGAAATCACGTGCAAGTCCAGCGCCGGCCATGGCGCCTTGAAGGGTGCGCAGTCGATCGAAGGCAACTTCAGCTTCAAAAAATGCGAACAGCTCAAAAACAATAAACTGATGTGCAGCACGCACGGTAAAGACGAAGGCGAAATCGAAACAGCGGCGCACGGGCTGATCGGCCTTTTGGAAGAAGGAAAAGGACCGGAAAAAGAACCGCTGATCAAGTACGAGTACAAAGAAAAAGGCACCGAAGGGAACGACGAAAAGCCCTGGATGGAATTCGAATGCCAGTCAAAGCTCTACGTGGTTAGCGGGACGCTCAGCGGAGAAGCAATCGACGAAGCCAACGTCCCGAGCAAGAAGGCCGGGATCAGCTTCACCGAAACTCTCGGACAGGGCCTGACGGCCAGCTTCGAAGAACAGTTCGGCACCGAAACAGAAGAATCCGTAGCGACCGTCACGTTCGGACAGTCGTTCAAGTTCGAAACCAACTACGAGCTCCGCAAACAGTAGGGTCAGCTGCCCTCCTGGCAAACAGCTCGAGCAAGACACGCATTGCGGGGGGCCTCCGGGCCCCCCGTTTCTTTCTCCACGAAGGTCTCGCGCGGCTTGCGCGATTGAGCCCGACCCCGCCGCGACCAAGGGCCCGGCGGGCCGGTAGCGCGCAGCTTCCTACCCCGCCCCGCCCCCGCCGGCCGTGGC
>DATJBO010000076.1:0-3126 GCA_035515315.1 Solirubrobacteraceae bacterium | reverse complement strand
GCGATCCTCCTGTTCTTCGTCGTGCCGGTGGGCCTGACCAGCCTGATCAAGGACCAGCTCGGCTCGCCGGTGCTGTTCTGGCTGGTCGAGGGGATCGTGCGCACGGCGCTGTTCCTCGGCTACATGTTCATGCTCTCGCGGATCAAGGACCTGCGCCGCGTGTTCGAGTACCACGGCGCCGAGCACAAGACCATCTCGTGCTTCGAGGCGGGGCTGCCGCTCACCGCCCCCAATGCCCAGCGCTTCTCCCGGCTGCATCCGCGCTGCGGCACGAGCTTCCTGCTGGTCGTCATGATCGTCGCCATCTTCGTGTTCGCCCCGATCGGGCTGCCGGCGTGGTACTGGCTGGTGCTGACCCGGATCGTCGGGGTGCCGCTGATCGCCGGGATCTCGTTCGAGCTGATCAAGTTCGCCGGGCGCAACCGCTCCCGGCGATGGGTGAGGGCCCTGATGTGGCCGGGACTGAAGCTCCAGCTGCTGACCACCCGGGAGCCCGACCACAGCCAGCTCGACGTTGCGATCGCCGCCCTGCAGGCGGTGCTCGCGGTCGAGAAGCCCGGTGAGCTGACCGCCGAGGACCTGGTGGGCGTGGAGGTCGTGGCCTAGCCGTTGGTCGAGGAACTCGTCAGCCAGATCGAGGCGAGCTTCAAAGAGCTCGAAGAGCAGATGAGCGACCCGGAGGTGATCGCCGACCGGGAGCGCTACGCGGAGGTGGGCCGCGCCTACCGCCAGCTGCAGCCGGCGGCCGAGCTGGCCAGGCAGTGGCGCGCCGCCACCGACGACGCGGCGGTCGCCGAGGAGCTGCTCGCCCACGACGGCGACGACGCGGACACACGCCGCGAACTGCAGCAGGCCCGCGAGCGGGGCGAGGAGCTCGAAGAGCAGATCCGCATGGCGATGGTCGAACGCGACCCCAACGACGAGAAGAACGTGATCGTCGAAATCCAGGGTGGCGCCGGCGGCGAGGAGGCCGGCCTGTGGGCGGGCGACCTGTACCGGATGTTGACGCGCTACGCGGAGCGCCGCTCCTATCAGGTCGAGCCGCTGGACGTCGGCGACGGCAAGTACACGTTCGCGGTCAAGGGCGACGGCGCCTACTCGGTGTTCAAGTTCGAGGGCGGCACCCATCGCGTCCAGCGCGTGCCCCAGACCGAGTCGCAGGGGCGCATCCACACCTCGACCGCCACCGTCGCGGTGCTGCCCGAGGCCGAAGACGTGGACGTCGAGATCAACCCCGCCGACCTGCAGATCGACGTGTACCGCTCATCGGGCCCCGGCGGGCAGTCGGTCAACACGACCGACTCCGCCGTGCGGATCACCCACAAGCCGACCGGGATCGTGGTCTCGATGCAGGACGAGAAGTCCCAGCTGCAGAACCGCGAGCGCGCGATGCGGGTGCTGCGCGCGCGCCTGTACGAGCGGGCGCTGGCCGAGCAGCAGGCCGAGCTCGCGGCTGACCGCCGCTCGCAGGTGGGTACCGGAGATCGGGCGGAGAAGATCCGCACCTACAACTACGGCGAGCGGCGCGTCACCGACCACCGCATCAAGCTCACCGTCCACAACCTCGACCAGGTCCTGGAAGGCGACCTGGAGGCGCTCACCGAGGCGCTGCAGTCCGACGACAAGCGACGGCGCCTGCAGGCGCAGACCGCCGTATGAACGCCGCCGCCGCGCTGCGCTCCGCGACTGGCGAGCTCGCCGCCGCGGGGTGCGAGACCCCCCGCCTGGACGCCGAGCTGCTGCTCGCCGACCGCCTCGGGGTGGCCCGCGGGCGCCTGCACAGCGAACCGGAGCTGGTGCTCGAGCCCGCCGTGCTCGAGGGCTTCGCGGGGGCGTTGCGGCGACGCGCCCACACGCGCGAGCCGGTCGCCTACATCCTCAGCCGGCGCGGCTTTCGCGAGCTCGAGCTGGCGGTCGACCGCCGCGCGCTGATCCCGCGCCCGGAGACCGAGCACCTGGTGGAGTGCGCGCTGGGGCTGCCCGCCGGGTGGCGGGTGCTGGACGTCGGCACCGGCTGCGGAGCGGTCGCGCTCGCACTCGCCCAGGAGCGCCCCGACCTCGAGGTGCACGGCAGCGACCTCAGCCGCGCCGCGCTGGTGCTCGCCGGAGAGAACGCCAGGCGCCTGGGCCTCGAGGTCGGCTGGCTGCACGCCGACCTGCTGGAGGGGATCGGCGACCGCTACGAGGCGGTGGTGGCCAACCTTCCCTACATCGGCGAGCCCGAACGCGCTAGCCTCGCCCCTGAGATCTTGCGCCACGAGCCACACGACGCCCTTTTCGCCGGCGCGGACGGGCTGCACGCGATCCGCAGGCTGGCGGCCCAGCTGGCTGTGCGCCCGAGGGTGCGCTTCGCGGCCCTCGAGGTCGGCGCCCGGCAGGCGCCGTTGGTCGCCCGGCTGCTGCGCGAGAGCGGCTTCGAGGAGGTGCGCAGCGAGCGCGACCTCGCCGGGATCGAGCGCGTGGTCGTGGGCGAGCGGGTGGCCGCGTGAGCCTCGCCCTGACGCGCGAGGACGCGCTGTGCCTGCAGGAGTGCGTGGCCGCCGGCGGCGTCGCCGTGTTCCCCTCCGACACCGTTTACGGCGTGTGCTGCGACCCCGAGAACCACGACGCCGCCCGCCGCATGTACCAGCTCAAGGGTCGTCCCGCCGCGCGCTCCTGCGCCGTCATGTTCTTCGAGCTGTCGTGCGCGCTGGACCGGCTGGAGGACCTCACCGACGCCGAGCGCCTTGCGCTCGAGGTGCTGCTCCCGGGGCCGCTGACCCTGCTGGTCGCCAACCGCTCGCAGCGCTTCGCGGCGGCCTGCCGCAACGACCCGTGGACGCTCGGCCTGCGCGTCCCCCGGCTGCCCGAGGCCATCGTGGAGCTGGCTCGCGTGGAGCTACCCGTGATGCAGTCGAGCGCCAACCTCTCGGGCGAGCCCGACGCGCGCAGCCTGCAGGAGGTCCCCCAGAGCCTGCTAGAGGGCGCCGACCTCGTGCTCGACGGGGGCGAGCTCCCCGGCCGGCCCTCCACGGTCGTGGACCTGCGCGACTTCGAGGAGGAGCGTCGCTGGCACGTGCTCCGCGAAGGCGCGCTGGGGCGCGACTCGGTGCAGCAGATGCTCGCCCCGCTGGCGGCCTGAGTCCC
>DATJBO010000075.1:0-14040 GCA_035515315.1 Solirubrobacteraceae bacterium | reverse complement strand
CGCGACAGCCCGGCGGGCCTGTACCTGCAGGAGCAGGGCGTGGGCCCCCGCGACTTCAACTCCTACGGCGCCCGCCGCGGCAACCACGAGGTGATGGTGCGCGGCACGTTCGCCAACATCCGCCTGCGCAACCTGCTCGGGAGCGATCGCGCGGAGCTGCCGGAAGGCGGCTTCACATATCACCTGTCCAAGCAGAGCGCCGCGCAGATGACGATCTACGAGGCGGCGATGCGCTACGCGGACGAAGGCGTCGAGCTGGTGGTGCTCGCGGGTCGCGAGTACGGGACCGGCTCCTCGCGCGACTGGGCCGCGAAGGGCACGAAGCTGCTGGGAGTGCGGGCGGTGATCGCCGACAGCTTCGAGCGGATCCACCGCTCCAACCTGATCGGCATGGGGGTGCTGCCATTGCAGTTCCCGCCCGGACAGGGGCCGCGCTCGCTCGGATTGACCGGCGAGGAGCGCTTCTGGATCGAGGGGCTGGCGGCGGCCAGCCCGCCCGGCGAGCCGCTGCCCTCGCGGTTGCGGGTGCGAGCCGTCGCCGGGGACGGCCGGGAGACCGCCTTCGACGCCCGCGTACGCATCGACACGCCGCGGGAGGCGGAATATTTTCGCCACGGCGGGATCCTCCAGTACGTGCTCAGGAGCCTGCTCGCGGGATGAGCCCCCAGGTGCGGCGCACCCCGGCGCGCAAACCTACGCCCGCCGCGAAACGCCGCGCCGCTAAGGCCTCCGAGCGCCCGCCGAGCCGGACCCCGGCGCTGCTGGCCGAGCTGCTCGGCGCGCGCGGAGCCTCCGGTCACGAGACGGCACCGGCGGCGATCTGGCGCAGCGCGGCCGAGCAGTTCGCGCGCGTCGAGACCGATCCGATCGGGACACCGCGTGCGCTGCTGGCCCCCCGAAGGCGGGCGCGGTCACGCTCCGGGAGCTCGCAGGAGCGCGCCGCCAAGCGCCTGCTGCTGATGGGCCACATCGACGAGATCGGCCTGATCGTCACCCACATCGACGACGAGGGCTTCCTGTGGGTGCGCGAAGTGGGGGGGTGGGATCCGCAGATCCTCGTCGGCCAGCGGGTCATCATCGACACGGCCGACGGCCCGCTGCCGGGCGTGGTGGGGCGCAAGCCGATCCACCTGCTGCGTGAGGAGGAGCGCAAGAAGGTCCCGGAGCTCACCGACCTGCACGTCGACATCGGGGCCCGCGACGGCAAGCGCGCGGCCGAGCTCGTGAGGGTCGGCGACGTGGCGGTGATCGACGCCGCGCCGCTGGAGCTCCAGGACGGGCGGCTGGCCTCGCGGGCGCTCGACAACCGCCTCGGCTCCTACGTGGTGCTGGAGGCGCTGCGGCAGGTCGCCGAAGCGGGCGGGTCGGCATGGGAGACGGGAGCGGTCGCCGTCGTGCAGGAGGAGACCACCTTCGGCGGCTCGCGCACGAGCGCGTTCGCGCTGGCGCCCGACGCCGCGATCGTGATCGACGTGACCCACGCCACCGACGCCCCCGGCATCGAGGTCAAGCCGTCCGGTCGGCACCCGCTCGGCTCGGGCCCGGTGCTGGGTCGTGGCTCGACGCTCCACGAGGGCGTGTTCGAGCTCCTCTACGAGACCGCCCGGGCGAAGGGGATCCCGTTCACGATCGAAGCCTCGGGCCGCGCCACCGGGACCGACGCCGACGCGGTCCACGCCAGCCGCGCGGGGGTGCCCACGGGACTGGTGATGATCCCCCTGCGCTACATGCACTCCCCGGTGGAGACGGTCGATCTGCAGGACGTGCAGGCAACCGCCCACCTGCTGGCGGCGGCGGCGCTGGCGCTCACGCCGGACCGGGCGTTCGTGCGCTAGGTCCGATCGGCCCTCGGCAGCCGGGCCCCGGCGGGCCTTCGCCAGCCGGGCCCGACCGGGCGTTCGTCGGCTAGGCGGCGGGCTCCAGTTCGGTCGCCTCGGGGGCCTGGTAGGCCTTGCCGGGAGAGCCGCCGATCACGAGCATGCGGATCCCCTGGGGACCCGCCAGCACCTTGCGCTTGGTGCCGGCGGGGACGCACACGAGCGTCTCCCGATCCATCTCCAAGCGCTCGCCTTCGACGTCCATCGTGCCCGACCCATCCAGGACGGCGTAGACCTCCTCCTGCCCGTCCTCGGCGTGGTCGTGCTCTGGGTAGTCGGCGTAGTTGGGCGGCATCGCGATCACCTGCATCCCGAACGAGCTCACTCCCAGCTCGGCGCGCGCCTTGATGAACCCGCCTCCGAAACCCGCCTGCATGTCGCTGATCTTCTTCGCTGTGTAGTCGGCCATGCCGGCAACCTACCTGATTGCCAGTGCCAGCTGTCGGGACTGGGCCAGGAGGACCCCGTCCTGCGTCCAGATGAAGGCGTCCTCCTCGAAGAAGCCTTCGTGGATGAGGTGCGAGTGCGTGCGCGCGAGCACCAGCTCGTGGGGATCCGCCGCCGCGCCGTCGCGGCCCGGCCGGGGCAGGGCGGTGCGGAAGTGGATCGTGAGGTCGATCGTGGGCGCGGGCGCCGGCCCCGGCAGCCGCAGGAAGGGCGTGGGGATCAGCGCGTCGGTGAAGAACGCCAGCGCCAGCGCGTCGAGCGGCCGCGGCTCCACCAGGCCGAGCCAGCCGCCGGTCTCCATCGGCTGGTCGGGGTCGGTGAAGGGCATCCCCCCGAAGCGCGGCTGGAGCGTGATGTAGCGCGCGAACGACGGGCCGTGATCGAGCGGGATCAGCGTCCCGGGCTCGCGCTCGGGGCCCGGGGGCGCGACCTCGGGCATTGTCAGCTCGCTCAGCTCCGGCCCCTGCCACGCCACCGAGAAGGCGGCCAGCGCCAGCGCCATCGTGGCTCCGTCCTGGCTCATGCGGGCCGACAGCGAGCTGAGCGAGCGCCCGTTGCGCTCGATCGTGGTCTCGATCAGCACCGGTCCCTCCTCGGGCGCCTTCAGGAAGTGGATCGTCAGTGACCGGGGGGAGCGTCGGGGGTCGTCGACCGCGTGCGTCAGCGCGCGCAGGATGATCGCCGACAGGTATCCCCCGTGGGGCCCGCGCCCGGCCCTCCACCCGTGCGCCACCGCCGCCGCGAACGAGCCGCGGCCGCCCTCGCGGGAGAGGGTCGTCACGGCGGTGTCGCGGTCGAAGGGGCCGGGCCCCTCGTCCCCCTCCGGCTCAGCCACGCACCAGCCGCTTGTAGGTGATCCGGTGGGGGCGCTCCGCGGAGGCGCCCAGCAGCGAGCGTCGGTGCTCCTCGTAGGCCTCGAAGTTGCCCTCGAACCAGGCGACCTGGGAGTCCCCCTCGAAGGCCAGCACGTGGGTGGCGACGCGGTCCAGGAACCAGCGGTCGTGGGAGATCACCATCACGCACCCCGGGAACGCGAGCAGCGCCTGCTCGAGCGCCCGCAGGGTGTCCACGTCGAGATCGTTGGTGGGCTCGTCGAGCAGCAACAGGTTGCCCCCGGCGCTGAGCACCTTGGCCAGGTGCACGCGGTTGCGCTCTCCGCCGGACAGGACACCGACGCGTTTCTGCTGATCGGAGCCCCTGAAGTTGAAGCCCGCCGTGTACTGCCGCGAGTTGACCTTACGCTCGCCGAGCGTGAGCTGGTCCTCGCCGCCGGAGATCTCCTCCCACACCGTCTTGTCGGGGTCGAGGGTCTCGCGCGACTGGTCCACGTAGGCGAGCTTCACCGTGTCGCCCAGCTCGAGCGTGCCGGAGTCGGGCTCCTCCTGGCCGGTGATCATCCGGAACAGCGTGCTCTTGCCGGCCCCGTTCGCGCCGATCACGCCGACGATGCCGGCGCGCGGCAGATCGAACGACAGCGACTCGATCAGCAGCCGCTCGCCGTAGCCCTTGACGAGGTCCTTGGCGGCGAGCACCCGCTCGCCCAGCCGCGGCCCCGGGGGAATGTAGATCTGCACGTCGTCGAGCTTGACGTTGCGCTCCTCGGCGACCAGCTCGTCGTAGCGCGCCAGGCGGGCCTTCGATTTCGTGCGCCGGCCCTTGGGATTCGTGCGCACCCACTCCAGCTCGGCGGCGATCGTCCGCTGGCGCGCCTTCTCGGTGCGTTCCTCCTGCAACAGCCGTGCCTGCTTCTGCTCCAGCCAGCTCGAGTAGTTGCCCTCGTAGGGGATGCCGCGGCCGCGGTCGAGCTCCAGGATCCAGCCGGCCACGTTGTCGAGGAAGTAACGGTCGTGGGTGACCGCCACGACGGTCCCCTTGTACTCGGCGAGGTGACGCTCGAGCCACGCGACCGACTCGGCGTCGAGGTGGTTGGTGGGCTCGTCGAGCAGCAGCAGCTCGGGAGCGCTCAGCAGCAGCCGGCAGAGCGCCACCCGGCGTCGCTCGCCCCCGGACAGGATCGACACGTCGGCGTCCCCAGGCGGCAGCCGCAACGCGTCCATCGCGTAGTCGAGCTGGGTGTCGAGGTTCCACGCGTCGGCGGCGTCGATCTTGGCCTGGATCTCGGCGAACTCCTCGGCCGTCTCCTCCGAGTAGTCGGCCGCCAGCTCGTTGAAACGGTCGAGCAGCGCCTTGGTCTGGGCCACCCCGTCCTCAACGTTGCCCCTGACGTCCTTGCTCTCGTCCAGCCGGGGCTCCTGCTCGAGCATCCCCACGCTCGCCCCCGGAGCCAGAACGGCCTCGCCGCGGTACTCCTGGTCCACGCCGGCCATGATCCGCAGCAGCGAGGACTTGCCCGCCCCGTTGTAGCCGAGGACCCCGATCTTGGCGCCCGGCAGGAAGGCCAGCGTGATGTTCTCGAGCACCGTCTTGTCCGGCGGGTGGACCTTCGAGAGCCGGTGCATCGTGAAGATGTATTGGGCGGACACTCCCACCCAGGATATGCGCTGGCACCGGCCGCTAACGTTGATGGGTCATGCCCGGGGCGATCCTCGACATCGAGCAGCACCTCCTCCTGCTTGAGCTCGAGGCTCCCTTCGACAAGCGCGACGTCCAGCTCGCCCGCCGCAAGATGGCCAAGCGCTGGCACCCCGACGTGGCGCCCGCGGGGCGCCAGTTCGAGCACGAGCGGCACCTGAAGGCGATCAACGAGGCGGCCGACCAGCTCGAGCGCCTGGCCGAAGGGTCACGGGGCGGGCGCGTGTCCGAAAACGCCGTACGGGCCAGCGCCGCGGCTGCCCGTCGCGAGCGGGAGGAGGCCGGCAGGCGGGCCTACGAGGCCGAGCAGCGGGCTCGCGCCGAGGCCAAGGACCGGGCCAGGAACGACCCCTTCGGCAGCCGTGTCCCCGACCACTCGGTCGTGCACCGCTACGCACGCTGCATCGCCTATCCGGAGTGGGGCGTGGGCACCGTGACGGGCATCTACTTCTCCTCGCATCCGAGCGCCAAGTCCAACGGCAATGGCGGGGGAGATGGCCCGGGCGACGGGACCGATGTCCAGCAGTGGGCGCGCGTGAAATTCAGCCATGGCGTGCGCACCGTGCCCGCGGGGACCATGAAGTTCGTCGACTTCTCCAAGCCCGACCCGGCCGAGGAGCGCGTCGAGCGCTTCCTCGTCGCCGCCCAGCGGGCGATGGCCGAAGAGGAGTACGAGCTCGCCGCCCAGCGTCTGATCTACGCCCGCGACGCCGAGCCGCGCAACATCGCCGTGCTGCGCCTGATGACGCTCGCCTTCTGGCAGGCCGGCAAGCTCGAGGCGGCAGCCCGTGCGGTCCGCGACTGGGCCAGGGTCGACTCCAGGCGGCCCGCCCCCCATCGCTTCGCCGCCCGTATCTACGAAGACATGGGAGCCATCGACCTCGCCGCCGAGGCGGCCGAGCGGGCCGCCAAGCGCGGTCCCCGGGACGCGAGCGCGTGGGAGCGCCTGGGGCGGCTGCGGCTGCGGCTAGCGGATCGGGAGGGCGCGTTGCGCGCGCTCGAGAGGGCGCTCTCGCTGGGGGCCGACGAGGAGGTCAAGGCCCTCGTCGAGCAGGCCCTCGCGCTCGAGCCCTCGGTTGCTGGCTAGCACCTCGCCCGCGGGGGACGGACACGGAGATGCCCACCCCGGAGGTGCTGCCACGCGCGCTGGTGTGGGCCACGGACATCCAGGTGCTGCCCCCCGGGCGCGTGCTCGAGCGCCGCGACGGATACCTCGTCGTGCGCTCCCCCGAGAACCCCGCCCATCATTGGGGCAACTTCCTGCTGTTCGACGATCCTCCCGCGGCCGGGGACGGCGCTCGCTGGGAGCACCTGTTCGAGGCCGAGTTCGCCTCCACGCCCGGTGTCGGTCATCGCGCCTTCGGCTGGGACCGCCCGGACGGCGCCCTCGGTGAGGCCTGCGCTGAGTTCGCGGCCCGCGCCTACGAGCTCGAGCAGACCGTCGGCCTGCGCGCCCGCGCGGGCGCCGCTCGGCCGCACCCCAGGCAGAACCGCGACGTCACGATCGCGGCGCTCGACCCCCGGCCGGGAGCCGAGCCGGAGCTGTGGGAGCAGGTCGTGGAGATGTGGGTGGCGTCCTCCGAGGTGGAGCCCGCCCAGGAGCACACCCGACGTGCCTTCGTCCGTATACGGCTGGGCGAGCTGAGGGCCCTGTTCATGGGCGGCATGGGGTCCTGGTACGTCGCCCTCGATGGCGGCGGGCGCGAGGTGGTCGGCTGCTGCGGGATCGTGACGAGTGGCACGGTGGGGCGCTTTCAGTCGGTTGACACCCGCGCCGACTGGCGCCGCCGGGGCGTGTGCTCGCGTCTGCTGGTGGAAGCGTGCCGCCATTGCGAGCGCCACCATTCCGTCGAGTGCTTCGTGATCGCCGCCGACGCCGGCTACCACGCACTGGGTATCTACGAGTCGCTCGGCTTCGAGCCGGTGGAGCGCGTCGCCGGGGTGTGCCTGGACCCGAGTTCGCCGCGGGCCGCCGGCGCGCCGGCCGGGGATGCGAAGCGGGCGGCCGCTACCGATTAACCACGGGCCCGGTTGGCCCGGGCCCGTGGCGGAGGGAGGGATGGGATCTTGTTGTCGATGACGGGAGAGCCCGCTGCCGCCTAGGACAGATCGGAGGCTCCCTGCCAACCTTGACTTTCTCAGACTATCCGACGCCGAGGCGGAAAGGGGCGCCGTTCGAAAAAAAGTGGAATGAGGCATCCCGTGGCGAACCGGCCGAGCCGATCTACAGGATGTTCACCGCACGCGAGATGATCAAACCGATCGTCACGATCGAGATGATCGATTGCAGGCCCATGACCATCTTCGCCGTGTGGCTGAGGGGCATCGTGTCGGTGGGGGAGAAGGCGGCGGCGTTCGTCAGCGACACGTACAGATAGTCGATGAACTCGGGCCGCCAGCCCGCGGGCTCGATCGTGTCGTCGGTCATCTGCGGGAACAGGAAGTCGGGCGGGCCGTCCTCGCCGCCGGCGCGTCGCCCGGGGCCGCCGCGATCGATCTCCCAGTACCACAGCCCGAAGATCATGAAGTTGGTGAGCCATATCAGCACGCCCGCGACGATCAGTTCGTGGCCGTTCTCGGGGATCTTTTTGTGTAGGAGGTTGTGGGCCAGCAGGTACAGCGAGATCCCGTTGGCGAAGCTCACGACCGCGATCAGGCCAACCGTGATCCGCCGGCGGACAGCGTGGTGGCTTTCGAGCTTGCGCGGCGCCGCCACCAGCAGCCCCACGACCAGCACCGTCTCGAGCGCGGGCAGCAGGAAGCGGGTGCCCACCGCGAGCCGGTCGGGCAGGCTCAACTGCAGCGCGATCGCGGCGATCACGGTGAGGCGTGCCGGCCACGTCGACTCAGGGACGGCCGGCGGGGGATAGGGCCGGCGGGAGGGCGCAGGCGATTCGTAGGCCACCTCGGCCAGAGCGTAAGCTCCGTCCCGGCCATCTCCGCGCCGGGGCCGTGGCGGCGAACCCATGCCGGGGCCTTGGCGGCGAACCCGCGCCGGGGCCTTGGCGGCGAACCCGCGCCGGGGCCGTGGCGGCGAACCCATGCCGTAGGACCGGCCGTCGCAGGGGCCGCCGACGCTAGCCTGCAGGGATGGGCATCGAGAGCCCCATCCACCTGCTGTTCATCGGCGTCGTCGCCCTGCTCGTGCTCGGTCCGAGGCGGCTCCCCGAACTGGCCCGCCGGCTGGGCGCCGGCGTGCGCGAGTTCCGCCACGCGATCGACGTGGGCGCCGAGCATCGCGACGCTCCGCCCGAGCAACCGGCGGGTCCCGCGACCGCGACCGCGACCGAGCAGCCGGCGAGTCCCGCCGCCACCGCGCCGGCGTCGCAGCCGGCGAGTCCCGCCACCGCGCCGGCGTCGCAGCCGGCGAGCGCCGCGGCCGCGCCGGCGTCGCAGCCGGCGAGCGCCGCGGCCGCCGCACCGCCCCCGCAGCCGGTCGACCCGGCCGTCGCCGCTCTCGCCGAGCAGCCTGTGCCACCGGCGCCCGGCACGTTGCCCCTCCCACCTGACACGGACGGAAAGTCCTCGCCGGCCTGACCGGCGGGGACACGGACGGGAACTCCTCGCGAGCCTGACCGGGGGGCGCGGTACCGTCGCGTGATGCGCCTGATCGTCGCGCGCTGCGAGGTCTGTTACGTGGGACGGCTCAGCACGGTGCTCCCCGAGGCCGTGCGGCTGTTGATGATCAAGCCGGACGGGACCTTCATGGTGTGGTCCGACGGCGGGGGCTCGAGCGTGAAGCCGCTCAACTGGATGACGCCCCCCACGGTCCTCGAGGAGGAGCACGAGCAGGACGGCCGGCTGACGCGGCTGACGGTCAGGGCCCGTGGTGCAGAAGAGCGCCTGGAGCTCACGATCGCAGAGGTGATCAGCGACGTCGAGGCCGAGCTCGACGCGCAGGCGGGGCTCGAGAAGGAGGGCGTGGAGCGCGAGCTGCAGGAGCTCCTGGCGGAGACGCCACAGCACTGCGGCGAGGGGTTCCGCCTGGTCAGGCGGGAGTGGCCGACCGACATCGGGCCTGTGGACCTGATGTGCCGCGACGTGCAGGACGAGTGGGTGGCGGTCGAGATCAAGCGCCTCGCCACGATCGACGCGGTCGAGCAGCTGTCGCGCTACCTCGAGCGGATCCGGTGCGACCCCGCGCTCGGCTCCTGCCGGGGCGTGCTCGCGGCCGAGCGGATCAAGCCACAGGCACGGGTGCTCGCGGGCGCCCGTGGAATCGAGTGCGTCGAGGTGGACCTGCAGGTGCTCCGCGGCGAGCGTGTGCCCGAGCTGCGCCTGTTCGCCGCCTGACGCGCGCTCGCGGATAGGCTTCGCGGCCCCGACCGAGGAGCGAGCCGATGGCTGACAACAACGCCGGCGAGGAGCAGCCGGTACTCACCGAGCGGCGCGGGAACGTGCTGCTGATCACGCTCAACCGGCCCGACGTGCGAAACGCCGTCAACGCCGCGCTCGCCGCCGGGGTCGCCGGCGCGCTGGAGGAGCTCGATGGCGACCAGGGCCTGTCGGTCGGGGTGCTGACCGGGACGGGCGGCTTCTTCAGCGCGGGCATGGACCTTGGGGCGTTCGTGCGCGGCGAGTCGCCGTGGTTCGGGGACCGCGGGTTCGCCGGGATCGCACAGCGCTCGGCCGAGAAGCCGCTGATCGCGGCGATCGAGGGGTTCGCGCTGGCGGGCGGGATGGAGATCGCGCTGGCGTGCGATCTGATCGTGGCCGCGAAGGGGGCCAAACTGGGGATCCCCGAGGCCAAACGCTCGCTGGTGGCGGCCGGCGGAGCGCTGCTGAGGATGCCCAAGCGCATGCCCTACCACGTGGTGATGGAGCTGGCGCTCACGGGAGACCCGCAGCCGGCCGAGCGCTTCGAGGAGTTCGGCCTCGTCAACCATCTCGCCGAGCCGGGGTCGGCGCTGGAGGTGGCGCTCGAGCTGGCGGGGCGGATCGCCGGCAACGGGCCGCTCGCGCTGATCGCCACCAAGCGCATCCTGCAGGAGCAGTTCGACTGGAGCAGCGCCGAGATGTGGGACAAGCAGGGCGCGATCTCGGGCCCGGTGTTCGCCTCCGAGGACGCCAAAGAGGGGGCCGCCGCCTTCAAGGAGAAGCGCGAGCCGGTGTGGAAGGGGCGCTAGCCGGCGCGCCCGCCTCGGCGCAGGCGGCTAGTAGCCGCGGCGCTTGCGCCGGCGCTGGGCGAGGATCGCCTTGAAGCGTCGCCACAGGGCAGCCATCAGCGCTCACCCGGGGTCTTGCGGGGGTACTGGGAGATCGGTACGCGCAGGTCGATCGCGGTGGTGAGGATGCGGTTCTGTTCGGCCATGTGGGCGGCCGGGTAGCCCTCGCCCGGGCTCGCCCGCTCGGGGCGCCCGACGTAACCGAAGTGGATCTCCGCGGGCATGATCTGCATCAGGCGGGGGAACATGTGGGCGCGCGCCCCCATGTTGCGCGGCTCCTCCTGGACCCAGAGGATCTCCCTCAGGTCCGGGTACTTGCCGATCAGCTCGAGGATCTCCCCTTCGGGGAAGGGGTACAGCAGCTCCACCCTGCCGACCGCCAGGCCAACGTGTGAGGGGCGCTCGGGCTGGCCGATCAGGTCGTAGTAGATCTTGCCGGTGCACAGCACCAGGCGGGTGACCTTCTCGTCCTCCACCCCGGGCTCGGCCAGCACCGGGTGGAAGCGCGTGCCCTCGGCCATGTCGGCGATCGCGCTGGCGGCCTGCGGCAGGCGCAGCAGCGACTTCGGCGTCATCACCACGAGCGGACGCTGCTTGGCGATCCGCGCCTGGCGGCGCAGCAGGTGGAAGTACTGGGCCGGGGTGGTGGGGCTGGCGACCCGGATGTTGCCCTCCGCGGCGGCCCGCAGGAACCGCTCCAGGCGCGCCGAGGAGTGCTCGGGGCCGGAGCCCTCGTAGCCGTGGGGCAGCAGCAGCGTGAGGCGTGAGGTCTGCCCCCACTTGGCCAAGCCGGAGGTGATGAACTGGTCGATGATCACCTGGGCCGAGTTGACGAAGTCGCCGAACTGGGCCTCCCACAGCACGAGCGTCTCGGGCGCCTCCTGGCTGTAGCCGTACTCGAAGCCCAGGCAGGCGAGCTCCGAGAGGGGGCTGTTGTGCAGCTCGAGGGGAGCCTCGGCGTCGGGAAGGTTCTGGATCGGGCAGACGGTCTGGCCGTTCTTGGCGTCGTGCAGGACCATGTGGCGCTGGCTGAAGGTGCCCCGCTCGGTGTCCTGTCCGGTGAGCCGCACGGGGGTGCCCTCGGTGAGCAGGGAGGCGAACGCGAGCCCCTCGGCATGGGCCCAGTCGATGTCGCGCTCGTGCGGGTCGCCGGACAGCGCCTCGCGCCGGCGGTCGAGCTGTTTGACCAGCTTGGGATGCACGGTGAAGCCCTCCGGCACCCGCAGCAGCGACGTCCCCAGCTGGCGCAGGCGTTCCACCGGCACCGAGGTCTCGACTTCCGGGCTCGGCGAGCGGTCGAGCTGGTACTCGCCGGTGACGTGGTGCTCGCCTTCGGCGACGGCGGCGATCTTGGCCTTCAGGCGCTGGTGCAGGTTGGTGAGGTTGTCCCACACCTCCTGCGCCTGGCGGTCGACCTCCTCGCGGGTAATCACGCCTTCGGCCACCAGGCGGTCGGCCCACAGTTCGGCCACGCGTTTCTTGTTCTTGATCTTCGTGTACATCTCCGGCTGCGTGTAGGCGGGCTCGTCGGACTCGTTGTGTCCGAAGCGGCGGTAGCCGATCAGGTCGATCAGGATGTCGTGCCCGAACTCCTTGCGGAACGCGAACGCCAGGCGCACGGCGCTGACGCAGGCGGGCACGTCGTCGGCGTTGACGTGGATGATCGGGACGTCGAAGCCCTTCGCCAGGTCGGAGGCCCAGCGCGTGGAGCGCGCGTCGTCGGGGTCGGTGGTGAAGCCGATCTGGTTGTTGGTGATGATGTGTACGGTGCCGCCGACCTTGTAGCCGTCGAGTGCCTGCAGGTTGAGCGTCTCGGACACCACGCCCTGGGCCGGGAACGAGGCGTCGCCGTGGATCACGATCGGCATCGCGGCGTCGGTGTCCTGGTGCGCATGGGGCCCGTGCCGCGAGGTCTGGGCCGCCCGCGTGGCTCCCTCGACGACCGGCGAGACGTACTCGAGGTGGCTGGGGTTCGACTCGAGGTTGACCCGGATCGTCCCGCCCTCGGGCAGCTCGTAGGTGCCTTCGGTGCCGTGGTGGTACTTGACGTCGCCGGTCCCGCCCTGGGGGATGGTGGTGACGGCCTCGAGCGTGGAGGCCCCCTCGAACTCCGCGAAGATCGTGTCGTAGGCACGCCCGAGGTTGTGGGCCAGCACGTTGAGCCTGCCGCGGTGGGCCATCCCCACGACGACCTCCTGGCCCCCATGGGCGGCGCACAGCTGGATCAGCTCGTCGAGCATCGGCACCGTCATGTCCAGCCCCTCGATCGAGAACTGGTGCTGGCCGAGGTAGGCCTTGTGCATGAACCGCTCGAGCGCGTCCACCTCCACCAGCCGTTTGAGCAAGGTCGTGCGCTCGCTGCTGGTCAGCTCGTGGCGGAAGGCCCCAGACTCGATGTGCTCGCGCAGCCACACCCGCTGGCGGTGCGAGGCGATGTGCTCGACCTCGTAGGCGATCGTGCCGCAGTAGGTCTCGGTCAGGTGGGGCAGGGCGTCCGCGAGGGTTGCACCAGGGACGTACATCTGGAAGATGCTCGCGGGGAGCTTCGCCTGGATCTCGGGGGTGAGCCCCAGCGCCTTCGGGTCCAGCCCGGGGTCGCCCTCGGGCTCGGTGCCCAGCGGATCCAGGTGGGCGGCGAGATGGCCGTGGCTGCGTACGCGGGTGACGTAGATGGTGGCGGCGTGAACGGCGTCCAGCAGCTCCTCGTCGGGGACCCCCTCGGCCGGGCGGGGAGCCGTCGCGGGGGCCCCGGCGGGAGCGATCAGCGACAGGACCGGCGGCGGCGGGGGTGCGCCCAGCTCGACGCCAAGCGGCGCGAACACCTGCTCGTAGAAGCCGTGCTCGCCGCGGAGGTGCTCCTCGATCAGGCCGAGGAAGCGTCCCGACTCGGCCCCCTGGATGATGCGGTGGTCGTAGGTGGAGGTCATCGTGACCACCTTCTCCGCGCCGATCGTCTCGCCGATCTGCTGCAGGCCCACCGGGTAGCCGATCGAGCCGCTGGCGACGATCGTGCCCTGGCCGCCCACCAGCCTGGGGACGGAGGCGACGGTGCCCAGCCCGCCGGGGTTGGTGAGCGTGATGTTCGCTCCCACGAGGTCGTCCGGGGCGAGCCGGTTGGTGCGCGCTTTCTCGATCAGCGCGTCGTAGGCCTCGACGAAGCGGTCGAACGGCAGCCGCCCGGCGTCGCGGATCACCGGCACCATCAGCGTCCGCGTCCCGTCGGTCTTCTCGACGTCCACCGCGATCCCGAGGTTCACGTGCTCGTCGTGAACGCGGTTGGGCTTGCCGTCGATCTCCAGGAAGTGGTCGCGCATGACGGACATCTGTTCGGCCGCCTTCGCGATCGCGTAGGCGATCAGGTGGGTGAACGAGACCCGCAGGCCGGCCGCCTTGAGTTCCTGGCGGCGGGCGTCGAGGACGGTCACCGGGAGCGTCCTGAAGCTCGTGGCCGTCGGGATCGACAGCGACTCGCTCATATAGCGGGCGAGCGCCGCGGCGCCTCCCCGCAGCAGCTTGGCGCCCTGCTCCTCGGCCGTGGGTGCGGGAAGCGTCGCCGAGCCGTTGCCCGCCCCGCCGCCGTCGGCGGCGGCGAGCACGTCGGACTTGGTGATCCGCCCGGCGGGGCCGCTGCCGGACAGCTGCTCGAGGTCCACTCCCGTGGCGGCCGCTGCGCGGGCGGCCACGGGTGAGACCTTCACTCCCGCGGGGCCTTCGGCAGGCGGTGCGCCTGGAGCGGGCGCGGGGCTCGGCGCCGGCGCACGGCCTTCAGATCCCCCGGGTGCGGCGGCGCTCGGGGCCGGCGCCGGCGGTCGCTCGTCGGCCGCGGCGTCGCTGCCGGCGGCGATCCGGGCGATCACCTGGCCGACCGTGACGATCTCGCCCTCGGCCACGAGGATCTCGGCAAGCGTGCCAGAGGCGGGGGCGGGGAGCTCGACGTCGACCTTGTCGGTGGAGATCTCCACGATCGTCTCGTCCAGCTTGATCGGATCCCCGACCTTGACGCGCCATTCGAGGATCGT
>DATJBO010000074.1:0-3897 GCA_035515315.1 Solirubrobacteraceae bacterium | reverse complement strand
TCCTCCAACGCCTGCTCACCCTCGCCGCCGCCATCACCCTCAACCACCAACTCGGACGCCCCAGCCGCGCACTCGTCGACTACTGCGCCTAAAACCGTGGAATCAATCATCTAGCGGGTCAGGGGCCATCTACGCTGTAGCGCGGAGCATGGACCAGCAGCACATCCGCAACTTCTCGATCATCGCCCACATCGACCACGGCAAGTCGACGCTCGCCGACCGGATCCTCGAGCTCACCCACACGGTCGCCCCCCGGGAGATGCGGGCGCAACTGCTGGACTCGATGGACCTCGAGCGCGAGCGGGGGATCACGATCAAGGCCCAGGCGGTCCGCGTGTTCTTCACCGCCGCCGACGGGCACACCTACCAGCTGCACCTGATCGACACGCCCGGCCACGTCGACTTCACCTACGAGGTGTCGCGCTCGCTGGCGGCGTGCGAGGGGGCGCTGCTCGTCGTGGACGCCTCCCAGGGGGTCGAGGCGCAGACCGTCGCCAACACCTACCTGGCGGTCGAGTCGGGGCTAGAGCTGATCCCCTGCCTGAACAAGATCGACCTTCCCGGCGCCGAGCCCGAGCGCGTGGCGGGCGAAGTCAGCGAGCTGATCGGCGAGCCGCCGGAGTCGATCCTGCAGATCAGCGGCAAGACCGGCGAGGGCGTCTCGCAGGTGCTCGAGGAGCTGATCAAGCGGGTGCCGCCGCCGGAGGGCGACGCCGACGGGCCCCCGCGGGCGCTGATCTTCGACTCCGAGTTCGACCAGTACCGGGGCGTGGTCGCGTACATCAGGGTCGTGGACGGGGTGTTCCGCAAGGGCGAGCCGATCCGGGCGATGGCGGCCGGCACCGAGGCGGACATCGACGAGGTGGGCTTCTTCAGCCCCCAGATGATGCCCACCGACCAGCTCGCGGCCGGCGAGGTGGGGTACCTGATCACGGGGCTGAAGGACGTCACCCAGCTGCGCGTGGGGGACACGCTCACGCGGCGCGCGAAGGCGGGCCTCCCGGGCGCGGAAGCCACCGAGCCGCTGCCCGGCTACCGGGAGGTCAAGCCGATGGTCTTCTGCGGGCTGTTCCCGATCGACTCCGACGACTATCCCGACCTGCGCGACGCGCTGGAGAAGCTGGTGCTCAACGACGCGGCCCTGTCGTGGGAGCCCGAGACCTCCGACGCGCTCGGCTTCGGCTTCCGTTGCGGCTTCCTCGGCCTGCTGCACATGGACATCGTGCGCGAGCGCCTGGAGCGCGAGTACGACCTCGAACTGCTCGCCACGATGCCCTCGGTGGAGTTCGACGTGACGCTCACCAACGGCGAGGAGCTGGTCGTGCACAACCCCTCCGACATGCCCGACCCGGGACGGATCGAGGAGATCCGCGAGCCCTACATCCGCGCCTCGGTGATCGCCCCGAAAGAGTTCGTGGGGGCGGTCATGGAGCTGTGCCAGGAGCGCCGCGCCGAGCACGCGGGGATGCACTACCTGTCCCCCGAGCGCGTGCAGCTGACCTACGACATCCCGCTGGCGGAAATCGTGCTCGACTTCTTCGACCAGCTGAAGTCGCGCACCCGCGGGTACGCCTCGCTGGACTACGAGCTGCAGGGGATGAAGGCCTCGGACCTCGTGAAGCTCGACGTGCTGCTCGCCGGCGACCCCGTCGACGCGCTGTCGATGGTCGTGCACCGCGACAAGGCCTACGAGGTCGGCAGGGCGCTGACGGAGAAGCTGCGCAAGCGCATTCCCCGCCAGCAGTACGACGTCCCGATCCAGGCGGCGATCGGCGCGCACGTGATCGCCCGTGAGACCGTCAAGGCGTTCCGCAAGGACGTGATCGCGAAGTGCTACGGGGGCGACATCACGCGCAAGAAAAAGCTGCTCGAGAGGCAGAAGGAAGGCAAGAAACGGATGAAGCAGGTCGGCCGCGTGGAGGTTCCCCAGGAGGCCTTCCTGGCGGTGCTCGAGCTGGGCGAGGACTGAGCGGGGACGCGGGAGCGGTGCGGCTGCTGTTCGTGTGCCTTGGAAACATCTGCCGCTCCCCCACGGCCGAGGGCGTGATGCGCTCGCTGGTGATCCGCGAGGGCCTCGAGGATCAGATCCAGCTCGACTCCGCAGGGACCGGCTCCTGGCACCTCGGCAGCGCTCCCGACGGCCGCGCGCGACAGGCCGCCGCCGGGCGGGGCATCGAGCTCGCCGGCCGCGCCCGCCAGGTGCGGCCCGAGGACCTCGGGAGCTTCGACCTGGTGCTCGCGATGGACCGCGAAAACGAGCGCCTGCTGATGGCGCTGGCGCGCGACGAGCGGGAGCGCTCGAAGGTGAGGATGCTGCGCGAGTTCGACCCCGTCAGCGCCCGGGACGGGGAGCTGGAGGTGCCCGACCCCTACTATGGCGCCGCCGGTGGCTTCGAGGAGGTGCTCGACCTCGTGCAGGCGGCCTGCGAGGGGCTGCTCGCGGAGATCCGAAGCGGCGCGCTGGCGTGAGCCTGCCCGCCGGGGCCCGCGTGCTCGGCAGCGTCGGCGGGGGCGACATCAACCAGGCCTTCCACGTCGTGCTGGCCGACGGGCGGGAGGCGTTCGTGAAGACACGCCCGGACGCCCCCCCGGGCGAGTACGAGGCAGAGGCTGCCGGGCTGTCCTGGCTCGGCGAGCCGGGGGCATTGAGGGTGCCGGAGGTGCTCGAGGTGGGGGAGGACTACCTCGCGATCGAGTGGGTCCCGCGCGGAGGCCTCGGCCGCCACGGCGAGGAGGAGCTCGGGCGGGGCCTCGCGGCCGTCCACGACGCGGGCTCGCCGATGTTCGGCCTGCAGGCCGAACATCCCGCCCGGTTCGGCTCGCTGGGGCTGCCCAACGACCCCACCGGCGACTGGGCCTCCTTCTACGCCGAGCGGCGACTGCGGCCGCTCGCCAGGCAGGCGGCCGGCACGGGCGCGCTGTCCGCCGCGGGCGTGCAGGCCGTGGATCGGGTGTGCGAGCGGATGGCGGGGCTGGTGGGGGAGACCGAGCCACCGGCGCGGCTGCACGGCGACCTGTGGGCGGGGAACGTGATGGGCGACGCCGAGGGGCACCCGTGGCTGATCGACCCGTCCGCGTTCGGCGGTCATCGCGAGGTCGACCTCGCGATGCTGCGGCTGTTCGGCGGGCCCTCCGAGCGGATGTTCGGCGCCTACGAGGACGCCCACCCCCTCGCCGGCGGCTGGCGCGAGCGGGTCGAGCTCTACCAGCTCTCGCCCCTGCTCGTGCACGCGCTGCTGTTCGGCGGCTCCTACCGCCAGGCGGCCGAACGCGTCGCCTTCCACTACGGCGGACGTTGAACGCGGGCCGCCGGCCCCCATGCGACGCCGGCGGCGTCCGTCCCTTCGCATCCGGGCGCGTCCCGCTGCTGCGCAAGTGGGCGCGTCCCGCTGTTCCGCGCCCGTCGGAGAGGAGGCCATGCGCCCGCGTACCCACGAGTCGCGCCGGAGGCTGTACCTGATGGCACGGGTCGTGATCGCCCGTCACTACCGCCAGCCGCTCACGCTCGCCCGCGTCGCTCGGGCGCTGGCCAGCTCGCCGCGACAGGTACAGCGGGCCTTCGAGCAGTTCGGGGGAGCGTCGTTCTCCGAGCACCTGATGCAGCGCCGCTTGAGCGTGGCCGCGGACGTGCTGCTGCAGCAACGCCCGATCCCGGTGGCCGACGTGGCCCGCCTGGTGGGCTACCGGCAGGGGTCCCACTTCGCGCGCGCGTTCCGGCGCCGGTATGGCATCTCGCCGCGCGAGTTCCGGGGCCGCGGCGCAGAGGCCCTGGGCGGGGAGGCCCTGGGCGGGTCGGCCCTGGGCGGGTCCGCCGTGGGCGGGTCGGCCGTGGGCGGGTCGGCCCTGGGCGGCGAGGCGCTGGGCGGCGAGGCCCTGGGGGAGCCGGCCGGTGGCGGG
>DATJBO010000073.1:0-10938 GCA_035515315.1 Solirubrobacteraceae bacterium | reverse complement strand
CACTGTGACCGGGGATGCCCCCCGCCGCGCGAGCCATCGGCGAGCGCAGCCACCGGACGCGCCAACGGCGGTCCGGGAAGGTGCGAGGGGGTCGGCCCGCAAGCCAGGAGACCTGCCGCCGACAAAGCCCACAAGCCCTCGTGGAAAGGGGTCGGCTCATGCATCCCAGCTCTCGTCTCGTTCGTCTCGCGGCCGTCGCGCTCGCGGCCTGTCTGTCCTGCTGCGCTCCCGCGCTCGCCTCCGGATCCTCGTCACTGATCGTCAGGGTCGAGGGGACCACCCACACGCTCGTCGGCCCCGTTTCGGTCTCGGGGCCCGAACAACCCGTGAGCGCTCCCGGGGACACGGAACACTCGTGCCCGGGCGACAGCGCGCTCGGTGCCCTCGCGGTCGCGAGCGGGGGCCAGTGGAGCGGGACGTGGTTCAAAGGCTACGGCTACTCGATCGAATCGGTGGCCGGCGAGAGCCACACCTTCGGGAGCGGGTTCTTCTGGGACATCTGGTTCCAGCACTCGGAAGCGAGCCTCGGGCTGTGCGAGATCGTCGAACCCGAATCCGGCTCGGAAGTGCTCCTGTTCCCCTGTCCGGAAACGGGCGCCTGCCCGAGCCCGCTGGGGATCTCGGCTCCCGCGTCCGCGAACGTGGGCGAAGCAGTGACCGTGCACGTCGTCTCCTACAGCGCCTCCGGCGCGGGCTCGCCCGCCGCCGGTGCATCGGTCACGGGTGGCGCGAGCCCGGCCACGACCACCCCAGACGGGAGCACGACCGTCACCTTCTCCAGTCCCGGCGAGGAGACGCTGGCGGTCAACGCACCCGAAGCGGTGCGCGACGAGGTGCAGGTGTGCGTCCATCGCGGCGACGACGGGACCTGCGGGACCGGCACCGCCGGCACCGGGCAGAGCGGGGTGGCGGGCTCGACGGCGACCCACACGCCCACCTACACCGGGCCCTTCGCGCTGGTCCCGCTGCTCAGCAGCGTGCGCAACGGATTCACCTACGCGCGCTCCGGTGCGCCCCGGCTGCTGGCCGGGACGATCAGCGCGCACGACCCGGTGACCTCCGTGTCGCTCGAGCTGCGCCGCAGCTACCGCGGACGCTGCTACTTCTACGACGCCGTGCGCGCTCGCTTCGTACGGGCCCGCTGCGGCAAGGGTCGCTCCTTCCAGGTGTCGAGCAACGCCACGTTCTCGTACCTGCTGCCCAGGCGCCTGGGGCCGGGTCGCTACGTGCTCGACGTCTCGGCGCTCGACGCCGCGGGCAACCACACGACGCTCGCCAGGGGGACCTCACGGGTGGTGTTCCGTGTCCGCTAGCACCGGGCCGGTCGCACGCGTCGGCGCGGCCCGGGGGTCATCGCGAGTCACGCCCACGGTCGCGCTCCGTCCCCGCGCGGCGGCGGGGGCGCTGCTGCTGATGCTGCTGCTGCTCGCCTGCCGGCCCTCGCCGGTCGGCGCGGCCTCGTCGGCGGGGGCCGCCTCGCCGCGCTCCGGGGCGGTGCGCGTGCAGGTGATGGTGGCCGGCAGGAGCGGGGTCGTGCTGGAGCCTCCGCACGGCGTCCTCGCCGCCGCGGCGCACGTCAGGCTCACCGGACACGGCTGCGCGGTGGCGGCCGGTACGCCGCTGGCCGTGCTGGTCGCCCTGCGTCACGCCGGCGGCCCCGGCTTCACGCTGCGCGATTACGGCCACTGCGACGCTTCGCCGGCCGACTCCGCGCAACTGTTCGTCACCTCGATCGGCGGGCAGCGCAACGGCGGCCAGAACGGCTGGGAGTACAAGGTCAACGGCCGCGCGGGCAGCACCGGCGCCGCCGACCCCAGCGGGCCGCTCGGCAACGGTCGGCGGCTGCCGGCGGGGGCCCAGGTGCTGTGGTTCTACTGCCAGATGAGCACCGCGGGCTGCCAGCGCACGCTCCGCGTCGTTCCCCACGGCAGCTCGGTGGCTCCCGGCGCGCCGCTCCCGGTCAGCGTTAGCGGCTACGACGACGAAGGCAGGGCCGCGCCGGTCGCCGGCGCCGCCGTGACGCTCGGCCCCAGCACGGCGAGCTCGCTGGGCGGCGGGGTCGCGACGCTCACCGCCCCGGCCGCCCCCGGGCGCTACGAGCTGAGCGCGTCCGCTCCGGGGATGGCGCCACCGTTCCCGGCGGCGGTGCAGGTACGGTGAGCAGGCGCGCCGATGGCGTGCACCGGGGCCTGCTGCCGGGCGTGCTCGCACTCCTGCTCGCCGCCGCGCTCGCCGGATGCGGACTCGGTGCCGGCGCCCCGCCGGGGAGCGTCGCGGTCACCGTCACCGACGACTTCGGCCTGCGCCAGCTCCCCTCGGACGCGTCGCTGAAGGTGGTCGGCCAGGAGACCGTGATGAGCCTGCTCGAGCGCAACTACAACGTCGCCACACGCTACGGGGGCAAGTTCGTGCAGGGCATCGCAGGCCTCAGCGGCGGCAGCGAAGGCGGCGAACCGGTCGACTGGTTCTACTACGTCAACGGCGTCGAGGCGCACAAGGGAGCCGCCGCCACCAACGTGCACGCCGGCGATCGGATCTGGTGGGACCGCCATGACTGGAGCCAGACGGACGACGTCCCGGCGGTCGTCGGCTCGTTCCCGGAGCCGTTCCTGAGCGGGCTCGGCGGCAAGCGCTATCCGGTGCGGGTCGAGTGCACGTCGGTGACGAGCCCCTCGTGCCGGACGGTGCTCGCGCGGCTGCACGAAGCCGGCGTGCCGGCCGCCGTCGCCGCCGCCGGCAGCAGCGGTGAGCCGCAGACGCTGCGGGTGCTGGTCGGCCCGTTCGGCGACATCGCCGGCGACACCACCGCCGCCAGCATCGGGCGGGGCCCTGCCGCCAGCGGCGTGTATGCCACCTTCTCCTCCGACGGCACCCGCCTGAGCCTGCTCCACGCCGACGGCCACGCCGTCCCCGCGCCCCCCGGCGCGGTGGGGCTGGTCGCGGCCACCCGCGAAGGCGAAGACGCGCCGGTGTGGGTGGTCACCGGGACGAGCCCCGCGGGCGTCGAACGTGCCGCCGGCGCCTTCGACCAGCTCACCCTCCACGACCACTTCGCGGTCGCCGTCGCCGCCGCCGGCGCGCTGCCGCTGCCCGTGCCCGGACGATGAGCGACCGACGCGGACGAGCCCGATGAGCGCTCCCGGCCGGCCCCGCATCGCCTACCGGCGCCGCGCCAGCCCCCTGCACGCCACGCGCGGGACGGTGGTCGGCGCGTACTGCGCGGCGATCTCCGTAGCCGCGCTGATGACCGAACACCCGTTGCTGCTCGGCAGCCTGCTGGCGACGGTGCTCTGCGCGGGCGCGGCCGCGGGTGATGGACCGCAGCTGCTACGTGCCCTTCGCCGCAGCGCGATCCCGCTGTTCGCCCTCAGCGTGGCGGTCAACCTGCTCGTCAGCCGCCAGGGCCTGACGGTGTTCGCGCGGCTCGGTGACTGGGGGGCGCTGGGGCAGGTCAACCTCACCCTCGAGGCGCTCGTGTGCGGGGCCGTGTTCGCCCTGCGGCTGCTGGTCGTCGGCCTCGCCTGCGTGCTCGCCGTGTGCGCCGCCGACCCCGACCAGCTGCTCGGCTCGTTCCGGCGGCTGAGCCCCCGCGTGGCGCTCAGCGCGACGCTCGCGCTGCGCCTGGTGCCGGTCCTGGCGGCCGACGCGAGCCGCCTCGCCGAGGCCCAGCGCTGCCGGCCCGGCGCACGCGGTCGCAGCCCGGGAGCGCGCGAGCGGCTGGCGGTGCTGAGGGCGACGGTCGCCGGGGCCCTCGAGCGTTCGCTCGACGTCGCAGCCGTGCTGGAGATGCGCGGCTACCCCTCGCCGCGGCGGGCGGCCCGCAAGCTCGGCGCCCGCTCGCGCCACGACCTGGCGTTCGCCGCGTCGGCAGGCGCGATCGCGCTCGCCGCGCTCGCCTGCGCGCTCGACGGCGTCGCACGCTTCCACGCCTACCCGCTGGTGAGCGCCCCGCTCGACCCGGCCGTCGTGGCCCTGGCACTCGCGCTGCCGGCGATCGCGCTCGCCCCGTTCCTCGACCGGGCGGGGATCGAGCCATGAGCATCCTCACCTTCGAGCGCGTCTCCTATAGCTATCCGGGCGCCGCCGCGCCCGCCCTGCGCGACGTCAGCCTCTCGGTCGACCCCGGCGAGTTCTGCGTCGTCGCCGGGCTGTCGGGTTCGGGCAAGTCGACGCTGCTACGTGCGGCGTGCGGTCTGGTGCCCCACTTCCACGGCGGCAGCTTCGGCGGGACGGTGCTGACGGCCGGCCTCGACACCCGCGTGCACAGCCCCGCCGAGATCGGTGCGCACGCGGGCACCCTGCTGTCCGATCCGGAGACGCAGGTGGTGATGGCGAGCGTGCGCGCGGAGATCTCCTTCGCGCTGGAGAACCGCGGCCTGGCTGCCGCCGCGGTGGCCCGCTCGGTCGAGGAAACGGCGCTCGCCCTCGGCATCGCCGACCTCCTCGACCGCTCCACCGACGAGCTCTCGGGCGGCGAGCTGCAACGCGTGGCGCTCGCCGGGGCGCTCGCCGCCGGCCCCGAGCTGGTGCTGCTCGACGAGCCCACCTCCCAGCTCGATCCGGTCGCGGGGGACGAGTTGATCTGGCAGCTGCGCCGCCTCAACCAGGAGTGCGACACCGCCGTGGTGCTCGTCGAGCAGCGCCTCGAGCGCTGCCTGGGGGCCGCCGACCGCGTACTTGCGATGTCCGGTGGAGAGGTCGTCTGCGACCGCGATCCGGGCGGCTTCCTGGAGTGGGCTGCCGAACACCAGCCCGCCCTCCAGACACCGGGCGCACGGGTGTTCGCGGACGCCGGGCTGCGCCCGCTGCCGAGCGGCGTCAAGCAGGCCCGCGCGCTCCTGCGGCGCGAGGGCCTCCTGCACGACGCGCAGGAGCTCGGGGCCGGCCAGGCGGGGCCGGCCAGGGCTGGGTCCGGTGAGGCAGGGTCGGGCGAGGCGGGACCGGGCGAGGCAGGGCCGGGCGTGCGGCGCGCCCCTGTGCGCAGGCGCAAGGGACCGCGCGGCTCGGGCGAGGCCGGCCCCGTGCTGCAGATGCGGGGCGTGTGGCACGAGCTCCGCGACGGCCCCGCGATCCTGCGTGGGGTCGACCTGCGACTGGACGGCGGCGAGGCGGTCGTGCTGATGGGGCGCAACGGTGCCGGGAAGTCCACGCTGCTGCGCCACGCCGGCGGGCTGATGAGCCCCACGCGCGGGCGCGTGCAGCTGCACGGGGAGCTGGCGCTGCTGCTCCAGAACCCCGGAGACCTGTTCGTGCACGAGCGCGTGCGCGATGAGGCCTCGCTCGATGCGCTGCGAGAGCTCGGCCTCGAGGCCTTGGCCGACCGTCACCCCCGCGACATCTCGGGGGGCCAGCGCCAGCGCCTCGCGTTGGCCGTCGTGTTGGGGGGCGAGCGGGCGCCGGGCGCGATCGCCCTGGACGAGCCGACGAGGGGGATGGACCGGGAGGCCAAGCGGCGCCTCGCGACCTGGCTGTCGGCCAGGGCCCGCGAGGGGGCACTCGTGCTCGTGGCCACCCACGACTGCGAGTTCGCGGTCGAATTCGCCACCCGGGCGGTGCTGCTCGCGCGCGGGCGGGTGATCGCCGACGGGCACGTCGGCGAGGTGCTCGGCGGTGGGCGCTACTTCACCACCGAATCGGCGCGCATCCTCGGCGGGGCCGCGGGGGCCGTGCGCGTCGAGGAGGCGGCGGCGCTGCTGCGGGCCCGGCGCGAGGAGGCCTCCGGCGTCGGCTCTCTCCCCGCCACCGGTCGCCTCGCGGAGATAGACGACCTCGCGGGGGCCGGAAGATGAGCTGGCAGCTGGCGGCTTTCGCGATCGTGCTGCTCACGCTGGGCTTCGCCTTCTGGTGGTACGAGCGCTCCCGGCCGCCGGCGAAGATGGTCGCGCTGGTCGCGGCGCTCGCGGCCCTCGCGGCGCTCGGCCGCGACGCCTTCGCCGCGATACCCGACGTCAAGCCGATCACCGCGATCGTGCTCGTCACCGGCGTGGCGTTCGGTGCCGCCCCGGGCTTCGCCACCGGCGCGCTGGCGGCGCTCGCCTCCAACGTGCTGCTCGGCGAGGGTCCGTGGACGCCGTGGCAGATGCTCGGGTGGGGTGCTGTCGGCCTGCTCGGCGCGGCGTTCGGGGCGCTGACCGCCCGGCGCCCCTCGCCGCTGGCGATCGCGCTGGCGTGCGCGGTCGCGGCCGAGGCGTTCAACCTGCTGCTCGACCTGTACACGTGGACCGGCACAGGAGCTCACACGCTCGCCGCGTTCGGCGTCGTGCTCGGCGGGGCCCTGGCCTTCGACGTCACCCACGTGGTCGCCAGCTTCGCCTTCGGCCTGGCGTTCGGGGCGGTCCTGCTGCGGATGCTGCTCCGGGTCCGCGCCCGCATGCACGTCGCCTGGAGCGGCCCGGCGCTCGGCGTGCTGCTCGTCGCGCTCGGCGTGCTGCCGGCGCTCGGTGCGCCCGGCGGGCGGGCGCTGGCAGCGGGCCCCGCCCCGGCAGCGGGCCCGGCCCTGGCAGCGGGCCCGGTTCTGGCGGCGAGCTCCTCCCCGTCGAGGCGCTCGCGCGCGGTCGGCTACCTCCAACGGGCGCAGAACCCGGACGGGGGCTTCGGCGGCGCACCGGGGCAGTCGAGCAGCGAGCTGTACACCGCCTGGGCGGCGATCGGCCTGGCGGCCGCCGGTCGTCAGCCGAGCTCGCTGCGTCGTGACGGCCGTTCGGTGCTCGACGCGCTGCGCGCCGGCGCGGGCACGCTGCAGGGCCCCGGCGATCTCGAGCGCACGATCCTCGCGCTGCGCGCCTGCGGCGCCTCGACCCGCTCGTTGGCGGGGGGCGACCCCACGGCACGGCTGCTCTCCTCCCAGGGTCCCGACGGCTCCTTCGAGCACCTCGCGAACCTCACGGGGTTCGCGATCCTGGCGATGCGCGCCGCCGGCCTGCCGGCGAGCTCCCGCCACGTGCACGCGGCAGCCGGCTGGCTTGCTGCCCAGCAGGACCACGACGGCGGCTTCGGCTTCGGCGCGCGGTCCCCCGCCGCCGCGGCGAGCGACGTGGACGACACCGGCGCCACCATCCAGGCGCTCGCTGTCGCCGGCGTCCACGGACGACCGATCGCGCGCGCCAAGGCCTACCTGTTGCACGCGCAGAACCTCGACGGGGGCTTTCCCCAGCGGCCCGGCGGCACCTCCAACGCGCAGTCGACCGCTTGGGCGGTCCAGGGCCTGGACGCCGCGTCCACGGACGTGGAGCGGGTGCGCCGCGGCGGGAGCGTCTCGCCCCTGGGATACCTCGACGGCCTGATGAGCTCCGATGGGCTCGTGCGCTACTCGCGGACCAGCAGCCAGACGCCGGTCTGGGTCACCGCCCAGGCGCTGTCGGCCCTGGCCGGAAAGCCCCTGCCCGTGGCGCCCCCGCCGGCTCCCGCTCGCAGCGTCGCGCGTCGCGCGCAGGCGCACGCGGGCAGCGCCCGCCCATCCCGGCCCCGGCGCCCGCCGGCCCGCCGAACGGCGCGCGGGTCGGGGAGCGCCGAGGGGGCCCGCGCGAGCACGGCCGCCCGCACGCTCGGGGCCCTCGCCGCGCTGATGCTCTCGCCACTCGAGCGCCGTGGCGGCGCAAGCGCCGGGGGAGCTCCTTAGGCGTCCTTTGGACACGGCTTATCGCGCTGTCTAGGCTGTATCTGTGTCAGGAGAGGCCTATGCAGCCGCCGGCGCACGGGCGAGCAGCTCCCGCAGCAGCGGCCGCCGCGGAGGCGCCCCGCCGAGCCCGTCGGTGCCGCTGATGCTGGCCGCAGGGTGCGCGGCGGCGCTCGCGCTGGTGTGGTGCCTGGCCGAGCTGGTCCCGGCGATCCACCTGCGCGACGCGATCCTGCTGCACGACTTCACGCGGCTGGGCGGCCCGCGCCTGAACCCCGCGCTGCGCTCCCTGTTGCACCTGCTCGACCCCTCCCTGTTCGTGC
Organism: Solirubrobacteraceae bacterium; assembly: GCA_035515315.1. Taxonomy (GTDB): domain Bacteria; phylum Actinomycetota; class Thermoleophilia; order Solirubrobacterales; family Solirubrobacteraceae; genus Palsa-744. Next base: position 3,000 of record DATJBO010000073.1, on the reverse strand, counting down.
TGTGGGGGATCGCCCTGGTGGCGCTCGCGATGGCCCGCTCGCGCCCCCGCGTGGCGCTCGCGATCGCCGTCGTGCTGGCCGTCGCCCCGCTCTCCGCCGAGGTGCTCAAGCCGCTGCTCGGGCACGGCAACGCCGGCTATCAGGGAACCAGCCTGGGTGTCTCCTCGTGGCCCTCGGGTCACGCCACGGCGGCACTCACGCTCGTCTTGTGCGCCGTGCTCGCGGCGCCCGCCCGCTGGCGCCCGGCGGCCGCCGCGCTCGGCGGCCTGTTCGCGGCCGCGGTGGGCGCCGGCCTGCTGATCCTCGTCAAGCACATGCCCAGCGACGTGATCGGGGGCTACCTGACCGCGACGTTGTGGATCGCGCTCGCCGTGGCCGCGCTGCGCTGGGCCGAGCACCGCTGGCCCTCGCCCCGACCCCCAGCCGTGAGCTAGCCGGGCTGCGCGCCCGCGTCGGGCGCCGAGGCGCCGTGCGCGCCGGGCTCCCACAGGGGCTCGGAGGATCCGTCCGCGGGCACGTTGGCCGCGCGGGCGAGGATGAACAGCAGGTCCGAGAGGCGGTTCAGGTAGCGGACGACCTCCGGGTTCCCGTCCTCGACGGCGATCGCGCGCCGCTCGGCCCGGCGGCACACGGTCCGCGCCAGGTGCAGGTGGGCGGCCGCGGGTGTCCCCCCGGGTATCACGAACGAGTGCAGCGGCTCGAGCGTGGCGTTGACCTCGTCGCAGGCGTCCTCCAGCCACGAGGTGTAGGAGTCCCCGACGCGCAGCCGGGTGCGGCCGGCGGCGGCGTCCTCGCGCGGCGGCGGCACCGACAGGTCGGCGCCCAGGTCGAGCAGGTCGTTCTGGACGCGCCCGAGCCACCCCGCAAAGCGCTCCGGGAGGCCCGGTTGGAGCAGGGTCAGGCCGATCAGGGCGTTCAGCTCGTCGACCGTGCCATACGCCTCGACGCGAGGGTGGAGCTTGGAGACGCGGCTCATGTCGCCGAGATCCGTGTCCCCGGCGTCGCCCCGCCTGGTGTAGATCCTCGTGAGGTTGACGGTCATCTCAAAGCCCGCCGCGAGTGTCGCACACCGGTGAGCCCGAACCGGGGCCTGCTGCAGACCCGGGCCGGCGTCGCGTTGCCCGATCGGGTACGTTCCGGCCTCTGTAATGCGGATCGGGGTTCCGAAGGAGACCGCCGCGGGCGAGCATCGCGTCGCGCTCGTGCCGGAGGTCATCGCCAAGCTGACGGCGAAAGGGATTGACGTATCCGTGCAGCACGGCGCGGGGGAGGGGGCTCTGCTCGACGACGACGCCTTCACCACGGCCGGCGCCGAGATCACCGACGACGCCCCGGCGATCTGGCGCTGCGACGCGGTGATCACGATCTCCCCGCCCGACCCGGAGGCGATCCGTGGGCTCGGCCAGGGCTCGGTCCTGATCGGCTTCCTGGCGCCCCTCACGAGCCCCGGGACGATCAGGGCGCTCGCCGACGCGCACGCGACCGCGCTGGCGATGGAGGCGATCCCCCGCATCTCGCGCGCCCAGTCGATGGACGCGCTCTCCTCGCAGAGCAACGTCGCCGGCTACCGCGCCGCGCTGCTCGGCGCGCAGGAGCTCGGGCGCTTCTACCCGATGCTGATGACCGCTGCCGGCACGATCCCGCCGGCGAAGGTGCTCGTGCTCGGCGTCGGCGTCGCGGGCCTGCAGGCGCTCGCGACCGCCAAGCGCCTGGGGGCGAGGACGACCGGCTACGACGTGCGCCCCGAGGTGGCCGAGCAGGTCGAGTCGCTGGGGGCCCAGTGGCTGGACCTCGGCCTGGAAGCCAGCGGTGAGGGCGGCTACGCGCGCGAGCTCACCGAGCAGGAGCGGGAGCGCCAGCAGCAGGCGCTGACGGAGGCGATCGGGGGCTTCGACGTGGTCATCACGACCGCGCTGGTGCCCGGGCGCCCGGCGCCGCGGCTGGTGACGGCGCAGGCCGTCCGAGGGATGAAGGCCGGGTCGGTGATCGTCGACCTGGCCGGCGAGGCCGGGGGCAACTGCGAGCTGACCGAGCCGGGCCAGACGGTCGTCCGCCACCAGGTCAAGATCGCGTCGCCGCTGAACCTGCCCGCGACGATGGCCGAGCACGCCTCGCAGCTGTTCGCCCGTAACGTGCTGGCGCTGCTCGAACTGCTGATCGGCGAGGACGGCACGCTGAGCCTCGACTTCGACGACGAGGTCGTCAGCGGCGCCTGTGTGGTGCGCGACGGCGAGATCGTCAACGCCGGCGCCCGCGCTGCCGTGGAGGCAGCCGCGTGACCCTCGCCAGCGTCCTGACGACCAACCTCGCGATCCTCGTGCTCGCCGGGTTCATCGGCTTCGTGGTCATCTCGAAGGTGCCGAACACGCTGCACACGCCGCTGATGTCGGGCACCAACGCGATCCACGGGATCGTGCTGCTGGGCGGCCTGCTGCTGATCGGCCTGTCCGGCAACGACACCTTCGACAAGGTCATCCTCGTGATCGCGATCACCTTCGGGACGATCAACATCGTCGGCGGCTTCCTGGTCACGGACCGCATGCTCGAGATGTTCAAGTCCAAGCCGAAGCCGAAGCCGGACGAGGGCGAGGACGGGCACGGGCCGGGAAGCGGCAAGTCATGACGGTGCCGCTGGCGACCAGCTTCCTGCAGCACGAAAGCTTCATCTACGTCCTGTACATCGTCGCCTTCTCGCTGTTCATCCAGGGTCTGCGAGGGCTCGCCGGACCGACCACGGCGGTGCGCGGCAACCGCATCGCGGCCGTCGGCATGGCGATCGCGGTCATCGCCACGCTGCTCAAACCCGATGAGGGCAACTGGGGGCTGATCGCGCTCGGCGTCGCGCTCGGCGCGGCCGTAGGGGTCCCCGCGGCGCGCCAGGTGCGGATGACCGCGATGCCCCAGATGGTGGCGCTCTTCAACGGCGTCGGGGGCGGCGCCGTGTTCCTGATCTCCTGGGCGGAGTTCCGCCGCACCGGCGGCTACTCGGGCATCGCCACG
>DATJBO010000072.1:0-59031 GCA_035515315.1 Solirubrobacteraceae bacterium | reverse complement strand
CGGGAGCCTTGTGCTGCACGAGGGTGGATCGAGGTACCGGCCGTGAGCATTGACTGGTATTTGGCGGTCTCGGCGATCGTGTTCGCGGTGGGTGCGCTTGGGGTGATGACGCGGCGCAACCCGCTGGTGGTGTTGCTTTGTTTGGAGCTGATGCTCAACGGGGCGAACCTTGCGCTGATCGCTTTCTCGCGTATGTGGGGGAATGGGGATGGGCAGATCATGGCGATCGTGGTGATGACGGTGGCTGCGTGCGAGGTTTGCATCGGGCTGGGGATGATCGTGGCGATCTACCGTCAGCGGTTGCCGATTGATGTGGACGAGCTGAGGGAGCTGCAGGGTTGAGCACGACTACTTGGGGTTGGCTGGTGCTGGCGTTCCCGCTTGCCGGCACGCTCATTACTGCGCTCGGGTTTCGGCGGTTGCCGGGACGTTTGGCTGGGTGGATCGGCACGGGGGCGATCTTTCTGGCGTTCGTTTGCGCGCTCGGCGCGCTGATCTCGCTGCAGGGGCATTCCTCTGGCCACCGCGAGCTCGTTTCCTCGCTTTGGAACTACGCCTCGACGGTGGGGATCGACGCGCAGATGTCGATTCTCGTGGATCCCGTGTCGGTGTTCATGATCCTCGTCGTCAGCGGCATCTCGACGCTGATCCACCTGTACTCGGTCTCCTACATGGAGGGTGACCGCGGCTTCGTTCGCTACTTCTCCTACCTGAACTTCTTCGTCTTCTCGATGCTGCTGCTGGTGCTCGCCGGCAACTTCCTGCTGCTGATCGTCGGCTGGGCGTTCGTGGGCGCCGCCTCCTATCTGCTGATCTCGTTCTGGTACCGGCGCACGACCGCGACGACCGCTGGGATCAAGGCGTTCGTGATCAACGTCATCGGCGACGTCGGGCTCGTGCTCGGGACGTATTTCATCTTCAAGCACACCGGCACGCTTGACTTGTTGAAGAGCTTCCACGCGACCGAAGCGGGGGCGTTCGGGGGGGTGCACGCGAGCAACAACGGCGACCTCGTGGCCGGGTGCGTGCTGCTGCTGGTGGGGGCGTTCGCGAAGTCGGCCCAGATCCCGCTGCACACCTGGCTTCCCGACGCGATGGAGGGTCCCACACCGGTCAGCGCGTTGATCCACGCGGCCACGATGGTGACCGCCGGCGTGTACCTGATCGCGCGTATGCACCCGCTGTTCGAACGCGCCCCCGCGGCCCAGGACGTGGGCGCCGCGGTCGGCTGCGCGACGCTGCTGATCGCCGCCACGATCGCGCTCGTGCAGACCGACGTCAAGCGCGTGATCGCGTACTCGACGATGTCGCAGATCGGCTACATGATCATGGGCGTCTCCGTCGGCGCCTACGCCGCCGGGCTGTTCCACCTGATGACCCACGCCTTCTTCAAGGCGCTGCTGTTCATGGGGGCCGGCTCGCTGATCGGGGCGATGGCCGGGGAGCAATCGCTCGACCGCATGGGCGGCTTCCGCAAGGTGATGCCCTTCACCTACGGGTGCTTCCTGATCGGCGGGCTGGCGCTGTCGGGGGTGCCGCCCTTCTCGGGGTTCTTCTCGAAGGACGACATCCTGCTCGAGACCGGCGAGCGCGGCGGCTGGCACTGGGCGCTGTACGGGATCGGCTACCTGGCGGCGCTGCTGACCGCGATCTACACCTTCCGGATGATCTTCCGGGCCTTCCACGGCGAGCCCGTCCCGGAGGCGCGGGAGCTGGAAGAAGGCCACCAGCACCACGCGCCGTTCCCCTTCAACCCGGACAGCGGCGAACAGGAGGACCTCGACGTCGGCTTCCCCGGCCCGACGCACGCGATCGCCGAACGAGCCTGGCCGATGGCGGTCGCGATGGTCGTGCTGGCGGCCGGGGCGATCGGGGCCGGGCTCGTCCAGATCCCGAAGGTCGACACCGTGATCACGACCTTCCTGCGCGGCTCGTTCCAGAACACGGCCGACTACGAAGAGCCGATCAAAGAAGGTCTGCTCGTGTTCGGCCTCGGGCTCGGCACCGTGCTGGCGCTGATCGGGATCGCGATCGCGCACCGCGTGTGGGTGGTCAGGCCGGGCACCTCGACGGTGGTGCGCGAGCGGCTGCACGGGCTGTATGAGCTGCTCAGCCATGCGTGGTACTTCAACGAGCTGATCGACGCCGTCGTGGTGCGCCCGGCGGCGGCCGCCGGGGCGTTCGCGAAGAACACCTTCGAGCGCGCGTTCGTCGACGAGACGCTGATCGGCGGGACCACCGGGATCGTGCGCGCCGGCTCGGCCGCGGTGCGCGCCGTGCAGACCGGCTTCGTGCGCTACTACGCCGCGCTGCTGATCGTGGGGGTGGCCGGCGTGGGCTTCTACTTCCTGCTGCAGAGCTGACGATGGCGCCCCTCTCGATCATGCTCTGGTTGCCTGCCGCCAGCGGCGTGCTGGGAGCCCTCGCCGCGCTGCTGGCCGGCCGGCGCCCGGCGCGCTCGTGGCTGCCGGCCGCGTTCGCGCTCGCGGGCGCGCTCGGCGCGCTCGGCCTGTCGCTGGCCTACGTCGCCGAATACAGGGCCGGGGGCGGCCCCCAGGACGTGACCGACGTCGTGTGGATCGCCGAACTGGGGATCCACTACAAGCTCGCCGTGACCGGGTTGAACCTGTTCCTGCTGGCGCTCACCACGCTGCTGTTCGCGGTGGCGGTGTTCGCCGCCACGCTGCGCACGTGGGAGCGGCCACGTCTCTTCTACTTCAACCTGATGCTCGCCGAGTCCGCCGTGCTCGGAGCGTTCCTCGCGCAGGACCTCGCGCTGTTCGTGGCGTTCTTCGACCTGATGCTCGTCCCGTTCTACTTCCTGACGGGCGGCTGGGGACGCGAACCGGGGCGCGTGCGGGCGACGATCAAGCTCGTCATCTACACGCTCGTGGGCTCGTTGCTGATGCTCGCCGGCGCGGTTGCGCTCGGTGTGATCGCCTCCGAGCACAGCGGCCACCACATCACCTTCGTGCTCTCCACGTTGCAGGCGATGGGCCTGCCGAACGGCTCCCAGGACTGGATCTTCCTGTGCTTCGCCGCCGCCTTCCTGGTGAAGATGCCCGCCTTCCCGCTGCACGGCTGGATGCCCGACGGCTATCGCGCGATGCCGATCGAGGTGCTGATGGTCTTCTCGGGCGTGCTCTCGAAGGTCGGCGCCTACGGCTTCCTGGCGATCGTGCTGCCGCTGATGCCCCACGCCTCGGTTCACTACCAGACGCTGATGCTGGTGATCGCGCTGGCCTCGATCCTGTACGGCTCCGCGCAGGCCTTCAGCCAGACCGACGCGCGGCTGGTCGCCGGGTACTCCTCGGTGGCCCAGCTCGGGTTCATCACCCTCGGCATCTTCGCGCTCAACTCCCAGGGCGCACAGGGCGCGCTGCTGCAGATGGTCAACCACGGCCTCGTGGTCGGTGCCCTGCTGTTCATCGTGGTGCTGCTGGCACGCCGCGCCGGGGGCTCGGAGGACATCCGCGAGATGGGCGGCATCGCCTTCCGCGCACCGGTGCTGGCGAGCCTGTTCCTGATCGTCGCGCTTGCGACGCTCGCGATGCCCGGATCCGGGAACTTCGTGGGAGAGTTCCTGATCCTGCTCGGCGTCTTCAACGCCAAGCTCGTGATCGCGATCATCGCCTTCAGCGGCGTCGTGCTGGCGAGCGTGTACGCGCTGCGACTGTTCATCACCTCGATGCACAACCGCGTCGGCCCGTCGGTGCACTCGCGCGAGATCCCCCTCAGCGAGGGCGCCGTGCTCGCACCGCTGGTCGCCGCCGTGCTGTTCCTGGCGCTGTATCCGCAGATCGCCCTACACCGCAGCGAACGCTCGGTCAAGCGCGCCGTCGCGCCGGTCACGGTCGTTTCCGGGCATTCCGGCTACGCCCGAGCCCCGGCCGGCACCTCGGCCGACGCCTCCACCGACGCCTCCACCCGCGCCTCCGTGGGGGCGTCGCCGTGATCCCGCTGCTCGCCGCCACCCACCTGCGCGGCCCGCACATCGACTTCGGCGCGCTGTCGCCGCTGATCGCGCTGCTGGGCGGCGCCGTCGTGGTGCTCGGCTTCGGCATGCTCGGCTCGCGCTTCGCGCGGCGCACGCTCGTGCCGGCGCTCACCCTCGTCGCCCTCGGGGCGGCCCTCGGCCTGACGATCTGGCAGTGGGACACCCACGAGGGGGTCGCTGCCGGGGCGCTGCGGGTGGACCGGCTGGGGCTGGTGCTGAGCATCATCCTGATCGCCGGCGGCTCCTGCGCGGTACTGCTGGCGTGGCGCTCGCTGGCGGCCCGGGAAGCCGCCCACGGAGAGTTCCACGCCCTGCTGCTGAGCTCGCTGGCGGGGATGTCGCTGCTCGCCGGCGCCCAGAACACGGTCGTCCTGTTCCTCGGCCTCGAGCTCCTGTCGATCCCGCTGTACGTGCTGTGCGCGACCGAAATGCGACGCGAGCACTCGCTCGAGTCCGGGTTGAAGTACCTGATCATCGGCTCGGTCGGTTCGGCCACGCTGCTTTACGGCCTGGCGATGATCTACGGGGCCACCGGCCACACCGACTTCACCGGCATCGCGGGCGCGCTCGCCAAGGGCGGACTGGCAACCGACCCGCTCACGCTGACGGGCGTGGCCCTGTGCGCTGCGGGCCTCGCCTTCAAGGCCTCGGTGGCGCCGTTCCACCAGTGGACCCCGGACGTGTACGAGGGCGCCCCGACGCCGGTGACGGCGTTCATGGCGGTGACGACCAAGGTCGCGGCGCTCGGCGTGTTCCTGCGCCTGTTCGAGGTCGCCCTGATCGGCACCCGCAGCAGCTGGGCACCCGCGATCGCGGCGCTGGCGACGATCACGATCCTGGTCGGCAACGTGGGGGCGCTCGGGCAGTCCTCGCTGAAGCGGATGCTCGCCTACTCCTCGATCGGCCAGGTCGGCTACATGCTGGCCGGCGTGGTGGTGGCGAGCAGCCTCGGCACGAAGGCGACCGTCTTCTACCTGGCCGTGTACCTGTTCATGAACCTGGCGGCGTTCGCGGTCGTCGTGGCGCGCGAGCGGGAAACCGACCTCGGCGACGGCATCGCCGCAGTGGCCGGCCTCGGCCGCCAGCGCCCGCTCCTGGCGTGGCCGATGACGATCGCGATGCTCGGCCTCGCGGGGATCCCGGCCACGGCCGGGTTCATCGGCAAGTTCTATTTGATCGACGCCGCCGTCAGCGGCGGCTACGCCTGGCTCGGGGTGGTGATCGTGGTCGGCTCGATGATCTCGCTCGGCTACTACCTCCCGGTGATCGCCGCGATGTGGATGCGCGAAGCGCCCGCGCCCGCCGGCCGGCCCGAGCCCGAGCCACCCGGCGCGGGCCCGCTGCCGGTGCTGGCGGGCGGCTCGCCGGAGCTCGACGACGAGCCCACCGAGGCGCTCAGCGCACGCACCCCCCAGCCCGAGGTCCTGTTCGTGGCCCTGCTGTGCGGTGCGGCGACGGTCTTCTTCGGCGTGATCCCCCAGCCCCTGTTCGAGCTGGTGGGCCACGTGGCCGGGACCCTCGGGCTGTAGCGGATCCGGGGCCCGGAACCCCCGCGCGGGGCGGGTGGCCGGGGCCGGCGCCGTCAGACGCGACCCGCGTCGCGGGCGGCCTGCTCGGCCTGCTCGAGCTGGCGCTGGACGAGGTCCAGCCCCGCGTCCCAGAAGCCGGGGTCGGCGAGGTCCACCCCGACGATCCGACCGAGCTCCTCGGGCGTGCGCGAGCCCCCCGCGGCCAGCAGCTCGAGGTAGCTCGGCACCATCTCCTCCCCGAGCTGTTCGTAGCGCTCGTAGACCGACAGCGCCAGCAGCTGGCCGTACGCGTACGCGTACACGTATCCGGGGCTCCCGATGAAGTGCGGGATGTAGGACCACCAGGTGCTGTAGCCGTCGGTCAGCTCGACCGAGTCTCCGAAGAACGCCTCCTGGCTCTCGCTCCACAGCTCCCCGATCCGCGCCACTGACAGCTCGCCCTCTTGGCGCCGGGCGTTGTGGACGAGCTCCTCGAAGCGGTTCATCGCCACCTGGCGGAACACCGTCGCGATCGTGTCCTCGAGGTTCGAGGCGAGCAGCGCCAGTCGCGAGGCCGGGGAGCTGTCCTCCGCCAGGAGCCTCCCGAACACGATCGTCTCGCCGAACACCGACGCCGTCTCGGCCAGGGTCAGTGGCGTGCTCTGGTGGAAGATCCCCTGGCCGGCGGCGAGCGCGAAGTGCACGCCGTGGCCGAGCTCGTGCGCGAGCGTGAGCACGTCGCGGCGGCGGAACGTGTAGTTCAGCAGCACATACGGGAACACCGACGGCGTCGCCGCCGCGCAGAACGCTCCGCCGCGCTTGGCCGGGCGCACCGGCGCGTCGACGTGGCTCTCGGAGAAGAAGCGCCCGGCGAGGCGGCCGAGCTCGGGCGAGAAGGAGCGGTAGCAGTCGACCACGATCTCGCGCGCCTGCGCGTACGGGTACTCGACGTCGTCCTCGGTGACCGCCGCCATGCGGTCGTAGTCGGCCAGCCGCCCCACCCCCAGCAGACCCGCCTTCAGGCGGTACCAGGAGCGCGCGATCTCATAGCGCCCGCTGACCGCCTCCACAAGGGCGGCGACCGACTCGTCGCTGGCTTCGTTGGCTAGGTTGCGCGCCGCCAGCCAGTGGGGGTAGCGGCGCAGGCGATCGTCGATCGCCTTGTCGGCGAGCAGCGTGTTGAACACGTAGGCCCGCGTGCGCAGGCCCGGCGCGAGCGCCTCCGTGACCGCCTCGGCGCTGATGCGCCGCTCCTCGCGGTCGGGGCTCATCAGCCGGCTGAGGGCGACGTCGAGCGCCACGCCCTCGTCGGGGCCGTCCGGCAGGCGCACCTTGATCGACGAGGTGAGCTCTTCGAACAGACGCGTCCAGGCCCCCGCGCCGGTCAGGTTCTTCTCGGCGAGCATCTTCTCCTCGGGCTCGCTGAGCAGGTGCTCCCGGTAGCGGCGCACACTGCGCAGGTGGTGGCGGCAGAAGTCCAGGCCCTCGTCCGCGAGCAGCTCCTCGGCGCGCTCGTCGGCGAGCGCCGCCCACTGCAGCTCGAAGAACAGCAGCGACGTCTGGATCGCGGTCTCCTGCTCCTGGGCGTGGGCGAGCAGCGCCCCGCGCTGCGGGTCCGCGGTGTCGGTCGAGAAGCTCAGCGCCGCGAAGTAGCCGCCCCGGGCCGCCAGCTCCTGGATCTCGGCGAGCTCCCGCATCGCCTCCGCCAGCCCGGAGCTATCGAGCTGCTGCAGGCGTCCGGAGTAGCTCTCGGCGAACGCGCGGGCGCGCTCGAGGGCCTCGGCGAGCCGGTCCCGGGCGCCCTGTTCGCCCTCGCCGTCGACCAGTTGCTCGAGGTCCCAGGACGCGGCCTCGAGCTGCTCGTCGCGGGTATCTGTGCCGGCGCCGCCAGCCATCGCTCGACCGCGCAGCTTAGTCGCCCGCGACGGGGCCGGCAGGCGGTTCCCGTGCGTGGCGGGACCCACCCGCCCCGCGGGGGCGTGCCGGGGCGGCTGCTACTCGTACTGCAGCGCCCGCAGCACGTTCAGCCGCGCAGCTCGTCGGGCCGGGAAGATCGCCGCGAGCAGGCCTGCGAGGATCGCGGCGATCACGACCACCACGAGCGTCCCGACCGGGATCGTGAAGGCCGGGTATTCGATCGCCTGCCCGATCATCAGCGCGAGGAGGACCCCGACAGGGATCCCGAGCGCCGCGCCGATCAGCGCCGTGATGACGCTCTCGTGGCGGATCATGCTGCGCACCTGCCGGCGTGTCATCCCCACCGCGCGCAGCATCCCCAGCTCGCGCGTGCGCTCGAACACGGTCAGCACGAGCGTGTTGACGATCCCGAAGAGGCTTACGATGACGGACAACGAGAGCAGCACGTAGAGCAGGTTCAGCAGCGTGTCGATGCCCTTCTCCTGGTTTTCCTTGAACTGGCTCTCGGTCTGGAGCTTCGCGTCCGGGAAGGCAGCCAACGCCGCTTGCAGGCGGTGCGTGTTGGCGGCGTTCGCGCCACCGGCCATGTCGATGAACGTGTAGACGCTCTGCGGGTTCTGGTATTCGGCGTCGAAGCGGTTGGTGGAGATCGTGATGTCGCCGAACGGCGAGCCCCCCTTGGGAGGCACGAAGATGCCGCGCAGGTACAGGTGCATGACCTTGCCCGTCGGCGTCTTGACGATCAGCGGCGAGCCGACGTGCAGATGTTCTTCTTTGGCGTAGTCCTTTGACACGAACGCGCCGTCGTGCCCGAGCTCAGCGGGCACGGCCGGCGAGCCGTGCTTCCACTTGACGTGGATCACGCGGCTGATGTCGCCCGACACGCCACTGACGTTCACCTTCCCGCCGGACGTGCGCCCAAAGCCGGCGCGGACGCCGGAGACGACTTCGACGCCCGGCACCTTCGCGACCGCTTCCGCCGAGGCGGTGGAGATCGGCGAGAAGTTGTTCGTCGCGGTAAGCGCGTAGTCGCCGTGGAAGAGCTGGTTGATGGCGCCCTCGAAGGTCGACTTCAGTCCCGCCGCCAGGACCGCCACCAGCGTGACCAGCGCCAGCCCGATCATCAGCGCCGACGCGGTCGAGGCGGTGCGCGCCGGGTTGCGCTTCGCATTCCCTCGCGCGAGCCTGCCGGCGGTGCCGCCGATCCTCGTCCCGGGCCATCCCAGTACCGCCGCAAGGGGCGGCACGAGCGTCTTGGCGAGCATCGCGACGCCCACGAACAAGCTGGCCGCGCCGAGGCCGATCGCGAGCAGGCGAGGAGCCGTGGACAGCGAGCCGGCGAACAGGCCCACCAGCATCAGCGCCACAGCCACGCCGATCGTCAGCGACGCGGCGACATTTCCGTAGCGGGCAAAGCGCGAGGTCGGCAGCACGGCGCCCTCGCGCACGGCCGCTATCGGCGGCACGCGCGTCGCCCGGATCGCGGGCCGCAACGCCGCGAGCATCGTGATCCCGACCCCCACGAGCAGCGAGACCACTACCGTGCGCGTGGCGAACACGGTCGCGGCCTGCGGCAGGTCGATGCCGAAGGACACGAACAGGGAGTTCAGCCCCTTCGCGAGTCCCAGCCCGAGGAACAGCCCCACGACGGAGGCGAGCAGGCCGATCAGGAAGGCTTCGACGAGCACGGAGCGACGTACCTGCCGCTGGGTCGCGCCCAGCGTGCGCAGCGTGGCGAGCTCGCGCGTACGCTGCGCGATCGTGATCGAGAGGGTGTTCGCGATCACGAACGCGCCCACGAACAGCGCGACCCCGCCGAATGCCAGCAGGAAGTTCTGGATGATCGAGAGGAAGCCGTTGGTGGTCTTCGTCTGTTGCTTGGCCTGGGCTTCACCTGTGCGAACCTGGGCGTTGGGCGGGAGCAGCGGCTTGATCTCTTCGACCAGCCGCTCCGGCGAGTAGCCGTGGGCGGCCGCGATCGAGATCGAGTCCAGCTGCCCCTCCTTGTGGAACGCCTTTTGCGCGACGGCGAATTCGAGGATCGCCATCGTCGCGCCGCCGAGCGAGGAGACACCGCCGATCTTCGCGATGCCCGAGATGCGCAGGCGCTGCTCGGCACCCAGGGCGATCACGCCGATCGTCTGGCCAACCTTGTAGTTGTGCCGTTTGGCCGTGTTCGCGTCGATCGCGACTTGACCAGGACCGACCGGCCAGCTGCCGGCGGTGAGAGTGAGCGGATTGAAACGTTGGTTGCCGTGCGGATGCACGCTGAAGGCCAGGTCGGGAGCGCCGCCGACGGCGATCACTTTGCCATCGCGCCCTACCAGCTGTGCGGTGTCTTCGACGGCTCCCTGTGCTTCCGCGACACCGGGGAGCGCGCGCACCCTGGCGAGCACGGCTTCGGAGAACGCGGGCGCCTCACGCCTTTCGCCGCCTTCTTCTTCTTCTCCGCTGACTGCGCTCTTGCCCTTGATGACGACGTCGGTGTGCTGATAAACGGTTTCGAACACGGTCCCGAACGCCGATTTGATGGTGTCGGTGAGGATGTAGGTGCCGCTGATCATTGCGACTCCGAGCACGATCGCCAGCGCCGTCAGCACCGCCCGCAGCTTGCGCCCGGCGAGGCCCTTCAGCGCGACGCGGATCACGCCGAGAGCTCGCCCATCACGGCGAGGACCTCCGCCGCCGTCACGCCCGCCAGCTCCTTGACGATTCGTCCGTCGGCGATGAACAGGATGCGGTCGGCGATCGCGGCCGCCCGCGGGTCGTGCGTCACCATCACCGTCGTCTGGCCGTAGGCGTCGACCGACTCGCGCATCAGCTCGAGGATTTCCCCGCCGGTCTTGGAGTCGAGGTTGCCGGTCGGCTCATCGGCGAGCAGGATCGTTGGACGCGTGATCAGGGCACGCGCGATCGCCACACGCTGCTGCTCGCCGCCCGAGAGCTCCGCTGGTCGGTGCCTGCTGCGCGCCGCGAGACCCACCTTGTCCATCAGCTGGCCAAGCCATGCAGAGTCGGCGCGCTCGCCCGCGATCGCCAGCGGCAGCGTGACGTTCTCTTCGGCATCGAGCATCGGCAGCAGGTTGAAGAACTGGAAGATGAAGCCGATGTGCGTGCGGCGCAGACGTGTCAGGTCGCCATCATCGAGCGTGCCGAGCTCGGTGCCGGCGATCGCCACGGTCCCCGAGGTGGGCTGGTCGAGACCGGCCAACAGGTGCATCAGGGTCGACTTCCCCGACCCAGAGGGGCCCATCACGGCGACCAGTTCGCCGCCGCCCACGTCGAGATCGACGCCCCGCAGGGCCTGCACCGCGGTGGCGCCCTCGCCGAAGCGGCGGATAAGACCTCGGGCCGTCACCGGGACGGCGGCGACGGTGGGGGCCGTGGTGTTCTCTGCCAGGGACATCCGCTGTGATTCAAGCTACCCGATCGGATCCCGGCCACCCGTAAGGGTCCGGGCGAGGACCCTTAGCGCTGGGCGCTGCGGGGAGCGGGGCGCTTCGAGGTGCACGCGGCGCGTCAAGCCGCGGTGCTTGGCGCGCTGTACCGTCCCGGGGTGGCGATGAAGACGATCCAGCTCGGCCGGACCGGTATGGAGATCACGCGACTCGGCTTCGGCGCGTGGGCGATCGGCGGCGGTGGGTGGGAGTTCGGGTGGGGCCCGCAGGCCGACGAGCAGTCGCTGGGAGCCATCCAACGCGCCCTCGAGCTCGGCGTCAACTGGATCGACACTGCGGCCGCGTACGGCTTCGGGCACTCCGAGGAGGTCGTGGGACGGGCGCTGCGGGGACTCGCCGCCCCGCCCTACGTGTTCACCAAGTGCTCGCTGCTCGAGGGTCCCGGCGGGCGCGTGGTACACAACCTCCAGCGCGACTCGATCATGCGAGAGGCGCACGCGAGCCTGCAGCGGCTGGGGGTGCAGGCGATCGACCTCTACCAGATCCACTGGCCCGATCCCCCGGAGGAGATCGAGGAGGGGTGGGCGGCGCTGGCCGAGCTCAAGCAGGAAGGGCTGGTGCGCCACATCGGCGTGTCCAACTTCGACGTGGACCAGCTGCGGCGGATCCAGCAGATCGCCCCGGTGGAGACGCTACAGCCGCAGTACTCGCTGATCGAGCGCGACGCCGAGCGCGATCTCCTGCCCTTCGCCGAGCGGGAGGGGACCGGCGTGATCGTCTACTCCCCGATGGGCTCGGGGATGCTGACGGGTGCGATGACCCGCGAGCGGGCGCAGGGGCTGCCCGCGGACGACTGGCGCAGGCGCGACCCGCGCTTCAACGAGCCGCAGCTGTCGGAGAACCTCGCCCTGGTCGAGCGCCTGGCCCGCGTGGCCGAGCGTCACCAGGTCTCGCCGGGGGCCGCGGCGGTCGCCTGGACGCTCGCCAACCCGGCCGTGGACGGGGCCATCGTCGGGTTCCGCTCGGCCGAGCAGGTCGATCCGGTGCTGGCCGCGGCGGACCTCCACCTGAGCGCCGGGGACCTGGGCGAGATCGAAGGCTCCTGAGCGGCGTCGACGCCCCGGGGCGGCGTGGCGCGGGACGGAGCCGGGCGCGCGGGACGGCGTCGGGCCTGGGACGGAGCCGGGCGCGCGGGCCGACGCCGGGCCTACGCCTGTGCGTCGGCGATCCCGAACACCCGCCGGGCGTTGCCCTGCAGGTACAGCTCCCGCGTCTCGTCGTCGAGCCCGAGCTGCTCGAGCCCTTCCAGCGCGTGCGCCGGCGCGATCATCGGGTAGTTGGTGCCGAACATCACCTTCCTGCGGCCGCTGCCGGTCTTCACGTAGGCGACGAGCTCGGGTGGCAGGCGCCTGGTCGTGTAGGCCGAGGTGTCGATGTACACGTTTTCGTGCTTGCGGGCCACGGCGACCATCTCCTCGGTCCACGGATAGCCGACGTGGCCGCACACGATCGTCAGCTCCGGAAAGTCGATCGCGACCTGGTCG
The DNA here is from genome assembly GCA_035515315.1 of Solirubrobacteraceae bacterium. Classification (GTDB taxonomy): domain Bacteria; phylum Actinomycetota; class Thermoleophilia; order Solirubrobacterales; family Solirubrobacteraceae; genus Palsa-744. The sequence continues at coordinate 46,667 of DATJBO010000072.1, read as the reverse complement.
ATGTAGGGGATCGGGCGCCCCGTCTCCGACGGGCGCAGCGGCCCGGTGTGGCCTACCTGGGTGCAGAACGGCACGTCCAGCTCGACGCACGCCGCGTACAGCGGGTAGTAGCGCCGGTCGGTCGGAGGGGCGTTCCACAGCCACGGCACCACGCGCACGCCGATGAAGCCGTCCTCCTGGACGCGGCGGCGAAGCTCCCGCACGGCCCGCATCGGCGCGTCGAGGTCGACCGCGGCGAGCGCGCGGAAGCGGTCGGGGCGCTCGGCAACCCATCCCGCCACCTCCTCGTTCGAGATCAGCTCCTCCCCGCCCGGCGCCAGCCACGCGGCAAGGATCCCGACGTCCACCTGCCCCGCATCCATGGCCGCAACGGTGGCCGCCACCGGCAGCTCTTCGGTGGGCTGCTGCTCGCCTCCCCAGCGTCGCACCGAGGCGAACATTTCGTGCGCCAGGAAACGCAGGGTGGGGTGCTGCATCCAGACGTCGATCGCCATCACTGATGCCTGTTCGCGGGAGGGTAGCGCGTCCCCGGAGGCCGGGCTCGAAGCGGGCGCGACTGCCGCGTCGCTGCCCCCGCGGCAGGCTCCTGTCCCCCGCGGCAGGATAACTTCCCGAGGAGGTGATCCTCGGGGTTGGCGACGTGTATGTGCAGGTCCCCCATCGGCAGGTGGCCGAGCGGGCGATGCAGGCCGCCCGCGAGCACGCGCTCGCCCAGGACGGGTGCCTGGGGTTCGTGTTCGCCGAGGTGATGGCGGACCCCGGTCACTTCGTGGTCCTCGAGAGCTGGAGCGACCAGCAGGCGGTCGAGCAGCACTACGGCTCGCCTGGCTACGCCGACTACCAGCGCACGATCGCACCGCTGCTCGTGCACGACTCCGAGTACCGGCTCCACGTCGTCGCCGAGACGCTGCACCCGGTGGACACTCGCACGATCGTCACCGACCAGGACGACTAGCTGCGCCCGTGAGACCCGCGGCCGTCGTCTTCGACCTCGACGGAGTGCTGATCGACTCCGAGGGAGTGTGGAACACGGCCCGTCGCGAGGTGGCCCTGGCCCAGGGCGGGCACTGGAGCGAGGGCGCCCAGCGCGCGATGATGGGCATGAGCTCGACCGAGTGGTCGGCCTACATGCACGACCGGCTCGCCGTCGAGCTCCCGCCCGAGCGGATCTCCGAGATCGTCGTCTCGAAGCTCCTGGAGCTGTACCGGCACGAAATGCCGCTGCTCCCGGGGGCCGTGGAGGCGGTCGACTCGCTCAGCGAAGTGTGGCCGCTTGGCCTCGCGTCCTCGGCGAACCGCCCGGTGATCGAGCTCGTGCTGTCGCTCTCCGGGCTGTGGGAGCGCTTCGCGGCGACCGTCTCCTCCGAGGAGGTGCCGCACGGCAAGCCCGCGCCCGACGTGTACCTACAGGCGGCGCGGGAGCTCGACGTCCCTGCCGAGGAGTGCGTGGCCGTGGAGGACTCGGCCAACGGCATCCGCAGCGCGGCGGCGGCCCAGATGAGCGTGATCGCGGTACCGAACCGGGAGTTCCCGCCCTCGGCGGGGGAGCTGGAGCTCGCCGACGACGTCCTCGGCTCGCTGCAGGAGCTGGATCGCGCGCGGGTCGAATGGGCCGCCGCGGGTGCATAGGATCCCACGATGGGCATTCTGAGCGCGCGGCTGCAGGAGCTCCTCGACTCGCAGATCGTGGGGGTGCTCCTCACCGAGCCGGCACATGGCCGGCCCCGGCAGTCGGTCGTCTACTACGTGCGCGACGAGGACCGCCTGCTGATCTCGAGCGTCACCCACCGGCTCAAGGTTCGCGACGTGCAGAAGACGGGTTGGGCCTCGTTGTGCGTGATGGGGTTCGTGAGGCCCTTCCCGTCCGCGACGTTCTCCGGCTCCGCCACCATCCTCACGGCGGGCATCGGTCCCGCGACCGCCGCCCTCGCGCAGCGCTTCATGGGCACCGAGGAGCCGCCGGAGCCCCAGACCGACGAGGCACTCGCCGGCGTCGGACGGGTGATCATCGCGATCACCGTGGAGCGGGTGGCCGCCGTCAACTTCCTCGAGTGAGGACCGGGCAGCCGCCCGCATCACCCGATGCGGTAGCCGGTGCGATCAGCCCAGCCAGCGGTTGGTGGCGATCAGCTCGGCGCGATCGAGAGCGGCCTCGCGGTGCTTGTGAACCTCCAGGTAGTCCTCGTCGGCGACCATCTTCAGGAACGCCCCCGGGCTGGGGTACTCCACCACGAGGATGGCGTCCCACCACGGCCGCTCGCCCTCGCCGATCACGAACGCCCTGGCGCCACCCGAGTACAGCACCCGCCCGCGCACGGACTCCAGGTGGCGAACCACGCCGCGCGCGTAGAGCCGGTAGTGCTCGGCGCCATCCGGATGCTTGAACTGCAACAGGTTGATCATCACGACCGGCTCGTCGGGCGGGAGCCCCGCCAGCAGCTCGCGCGGGTCGGTGCTGGGCACTACCTGCTCTGCCATTGACTCCTCCTGGATTCTCCGATCGGCGTGAAGGCCGCTGCGTCCGCGCGAGTCGGAGCCTAGCGTCGGGGTCAGCCGCCCGCGCGGCATACTGCAGGGGTGATGTTCGCGTCGATGCACCGGGCACCACTCGGAAGCCGGCCGTCCGCGTCCGAGCGCGAGCGGGCGCTCGCCGCCCTGAAGCTGCGCTACAGCGAAGGCCGCCTCAGCACCGAGGAGCTCGAGGTGCTGGTCGAGCGGGTGTACACGAGCGCCAGGCGCAGCGAGGTCCTGGCCTTCCTGTGGGCGATGCCGCTGCAGGCGATGCGCTGGCTGGCCGTGCGGCGGATGCGCCGCCTGCAGTCGACGGTCCTCAGGTTCCACGTGGCCACGTACGCGACGCTCAACGCGATCGTGCTCGGAGTCTGGGCTCTCACCGGCGAGGGCACCTTCTGGCCGGCCGTGGTGCTGCTGCCGAGCACCGCGGTGCTCGCGTGGCACGCGGTGCTGTCGCGAAGGCTCACACGCGCGCTCGGTCGCCGCGGCTGGTAGAAGAAGCCCTCGTGGCAGCGCACAGCGAGCCGCCCGAGGTCCGCAGCCCCGCGGTCCGCAACTCCCAAGCCCACATCCCCGCGGGCGAGGAGCACCTCGACGTCCTGATCCTCGGGGCAGGCCTGTCGGGGATCGGCGCCGCCTGCCACCTGCGCCGCGCCTTCCCCGGCCGCTCGCTGGCGATCCTCGAGGCGCGCGAGTCGATCGGGGGCACCTGGGACCTGTTCCGCTACCCGGGCATCCGCTCGGATTCGGACATGTTCACGATGGGCTACTCGTTCCGGCCCTGGGAGGACGCCCGCGGGATCGCCGACGGGCCGTCGATCCTCGCCTACGTGCGCGACACCGCCCGTGCCCACGGGATCGAGCAGCTGATCCGCTTCCGACACCGCGGGATCCGCGCCAGCTGGTGCTCCGAGCGAGCCCGCTGGACGGTGATCGCGCAGCGCACCGACACCGGCGAGGAGGTGAGGCTCACCTGCGACTTCCTCTACATGTGCACCGGCTACTACCGCTACGACGGGGGCCACAACCCGGCCTTCCCCGGCAGCGAGGACTTCTCCGGCCAGATCGTGCACCCGCAGCAATGGCCCGCGGAGCTCGACTGCAGCGGGCGCCGGATCGTGGTGATCGGCTCGGGTGCCACCGCCGTCACGCTGGTCCCCTCGCTGGTGGCCGAGGGCGCCGAGCACGTGACGATGCTGCAGCGCTCGCCCACCTACATCGTCCCGATCCCCGCGCGCGACCGCCTGGCGGGCGTGCTCGGGCGGTGGATCTCGCCGCGGCGCGCCTACGCGCTGGTGCGCTGGCGCAACGTGCTGATGATGATCCTCATCTTCCAGCTGTGCCGGCGGGCGCCCGGCCTGATGCGCTCCCGCTTCCAGCGGATGGCCGCCGCCGAGCTGCCCGAGGACTTCGACGTCGACACGCACCTCTCCCCCACCTACAACCCCTGGGACCAGCGCGTGTGCCTCGCCGCCGACGGCGACTTCTTCCAGGCCCTGCGCGAGGGGGGCGCCTCGATCGTGACGGCCACGCTCGAGCGCTTCACGCCGGACGGCGTCCGCCTCGCCGACGGCACCGAGCTGGCGGCGGACATCGTCGTGACGGCCACCGGCCTGCGGCTGATGATGCTGGGGGGCCTCGAGCTCGACCTCGACGGAGAGCCCGTCGAGGTCGGCTCCACGATCGCCTACAAGGGCATGATGCTGTGCGGGATCCCCAACCTCGCCTTCACGGTCGGCTACACCAACGCCTCCTGGACGCTGAAGGCCGACCTCGTAGCCGAGTACGTGTGCCGGCTGCTGGCGCACATGCGCGCCACGGGCAGGCCGGTGTGCGTGCCGCGCAGCCCGCGGCCGGGCCTCCCGCAGTATCCGATCCTCGACCTCAAATCGGGCTACGTGCTGCGATCGGCGGACGCGCTGCCCAAACAGGCGGGCACGCTGCCGTGGCGGCTTCACCAGAACTACATCCGGGACATCCGCCTGCTCCGCCACGGCCCCGTCGACGACGAGATCGACTTCGCGCTCCCGTCGGCGAGTGCCGCAGATCCCGTCGTCGCAGCAGCCGCGTAGCCCGTTCGCGGCACTCGCGGCGCACGGTCGACCGCGCACTTCGCGCACTTTGCGCGCGGCCTCGCCCGCCGGCGACGACGGGCAGGCTCCCCCGGCGGCGACCGCCGCCCTCAGCTGAACGCGGCGGAGGTGCCGAGCACGTGCCCGGCGGCGTCGAGCGCCTGGACCTCGAAGCTCTGGTAGCCGGTGGGCACCGCCATCGAGGTCTCGAACCCGGACTTCGGATGCCGGGACACGAGCACCTTCATCTGCCCTCCCGGCGTGGCGGCGGCGAGCACCCTCCACGCCGAGGCCTGGGTGGCGCCGTTCCAGCTCGCGTACACCGTGGTCGTCCCCCCCTCGCGCCGCGCCGCGCCGGCCGGGTGGGTCAGCGGCAGGCCGACCCACGACCCGACCGTGGCCCGGTAGCTGAGGTCCGGCCCGGGGAATTCGCCTTCGAACAGCAGCTTCCCCGAGCGGCTGTACTCCGAGAAGTACGGTTCCGAGCCCCAGCCGACGAACACGTTGCCGTTGGGGAGCGGCTGCGTGTCGCCCATGTAGGCGGATTCGATCTTCTGCTCCGTTCCGTAGTCCGCGACGAACGTCGCCGTGTGCGTGGCCTGGTCGAGCTTCAGGGCGAGCCCCCGAGAAGGAGCCGTGGCTTCGACCTGCGAGCCGCCGCCCGTCAGCTGGCAGCAGTGGTCGTCGAACATCGTGATCGTCGAGTTTGGCTGCATCCGCACGTCGTGCTGCCATTCGAAGGTCGCTTGGTGGCCGAACTTGAAGTCCGAGTGCCGTCCCCCGAGCGTCCACTCGATCGCGCCGGTGCGGGCGTTGACCAGGTAGGCCGCCCACGTGTCGCGCATCGAAACCAGGAAGGTCTCGGGTCCCACGAGCTGGATCGAGTTGACGTGGTAGGCATCCCACGGGAACCCGTTGGTCGGCAACGACGCCCGCGACTGGCTCAGCGGGATGTGCTTCAGGGCGTCCCAGTTGAGCAGCAGCTTGCCCGTTCGCAGGTCGTACTCCTGGACGGCCGAGTCGATCAGCGTGCCGTTGTAGGCGCCGCCGTACTTCGACAGGTCCATCGGCAGGTTCTTGTTGGCCGTGACCCACGCGCGATCGCCTTCGACCAGGAACTCGTGCACGGTCAGCACCCAGCCTCCGGTGCCCCTGACCCGGGCCACGGTCTGGTAGTGCTGGTTGACGACCACGTCTTCGCCGCTTTCGGTCGCGCCCGTGTTCGTCACCTTGCCCTGCCACCAGGTGAGCGCCGGCTTGCCGTGGTAGCTCTGCTGGCTGAGGTTGGCCGCCACGAGCTTTTCGGGGACGGGCTGGAACCACACTGGTTGCAGCTGGCGATCCAGGATCAGGGGACCGCTCTGGCCGATGATCGGCGGTTCGTTGAGGTCGTAGAAGTTGGCCGTGAAGATGTATCCGGGCGCCAGCTGCGAGGCAGGCGCGTGCGTCCCGATCCGGATCTGCGGCGGGTGCAGCGAGGGGGCGGACACGTAGCTGTAGGCGCCATCGGTGGTGTAGTGCCCGAGCGGGGCGCCTTTGTTGCCCGCAAAGGCGGCGGTCAGCCCGAGGAACAGCGCCAGCACCCCCGCCACCGGTGGCGCGGCGCGGCGGGCGACGCGGGCCGCGGGCTCCGCGCGGGGGAGCGTCAGGAAGGTCATCAGCGCAGCGGCCCCACACAGGATCGCCCCGATCAGGTATGCCAGGCGGAAGCCGTGGGTGAGCGCTTCGGGGACCTGCTCGCCCGTGCCGATCAGGTTGCTCGTCCGCTGCGTGGCGAGCGTGATCAGCACCGCGAGGCCGAGGCCGCCCCCGACCTGGCGCGAGGTGTTCACGAGCCCGGAGGCGAGCCCCGTCTGCCCCGCCTCGGCGCCCTGGGTGGCGGCAATCGTGGAGGGCACGATCGACAGCGCGATGCCGGCCGCCGTCAGGATCCCGGGGATCATCACGTACACGATCCCGCTGCCGCTGGGGGCGATCCGCGTGAACAGCAGCATCCCGACGGTCATCAGGATCAGCCCGCTGCCGAGCACCGCGCGCACGCCGACCTCGCTCACCAGCCGCCCGGCACTGCGGGCGACGATCATGATCGTGAGCGTCATCGGCAGGAAGATCAGGCCGGTGTGGAGCGGCGAGAGCCCCAGCACCTGCTGCAGGTACAGCGTGCTCAGGATCCACATCGGGAACAGCGCGGCGCTGAACAGGAGCACGATCGTGTTGGCGTTCTTGAGCGTCTGGGTCAGCTCCTTGAAGGGGATCAGCGGCGCCTTCGCGCGGGTCTCGACCGCGCCGAACGCGACCAGCAGCAGGACGCCGAGCGCGATCGGCCCGAGCGCCGCGAACGTGCTCCAGCCCTTCAGGCCCGCTTCCACGACCCCGTACACGAGCACCATCTGCCCGAGCGTCAGCGTCAGCGCACCGGCCAGGTCGAACGGGACCTCGCCCCGCGTGCCGCGGCGTTCGGCCACCACCGCGTAGGCCACGAGCGCCGCTGCGATTGCGATCGGGGGATTGATCAGCAGCACCCACCGCCAGCTGAGGAATTCGGTGATGATCCCGCCGAGCAGCACCCCGGCCGCACCGCCGAGGCCGTTCATCGCCGCCCAGATCCCGATCGCACGGTTCAGCTGGGGGCCCGGCGCGAACGAGGCCGTGATGATCGCCAGCGAGCAGGCCGCCATCAGCGCGCCGGCGAACCCCTGCAGGGCGCGGGCCCCGACGAGCACCCCCTGGCTCGGAGCGGCCCCCCCGAACAGCGAGGCGACTCCGAACAGCAGCAGCGCCACGACGAAGGTCCGTCGCTGCCCGAAGTGGTCGGCGGCGCGCCCCCCGAGGATCAGGAAGCCGGCGAACGTGATCGCGTACGCGTCGACGACCCACTGCAGCGCCGGATTCGAGAAGCCGAGGCTCGACTGGATGTGCGGCAGCGCCACGTTGACGATGCTCAGGTCGAGGATCACCATGAACTGGGCCACGCAGCAGACGGCCAGCAGCCACCCGGAGCGGGCGCCGCGGGCGCTGTCCTGCGGGGGCAGCTCGGGTGCCCTGGGGGTTGGCGCGGTGTCGACGCTCATCGCTGCTGGAAGTGCCGGCGAGGGCGCGGCAGGCGCCTGGTAGGGTGGGCTCCCGAGCCCTCGGACGACGATGGGAGCCCGGCCGATGCGCAGATTGCCACTGACCGCCATGCTAACGATCCTGGCAGCGCTTTCGATCACCATCGCGCTCGCTGCCTGCGGCGGAAAAAGCAGCTCCTCGACGAGCAACCCGTCGACCAAACAGACCACGACGCCGACGACCACGACCCACAAAGGCCACTCCTCGAAACCGGCCTACTAGGTCGGGGCGGGGGCGGCGGGGGGAGGCCCGAGGCGAGCGCCGGGCCCGGTGCGAGGCGCACGCGGCGCCGGCCGGGGCCCGTTCGGGGCACGCGGTGAAGGCCTCAGAGCGAGGAGCTGTAGGTGCCCACGCGCACCGGGCTCGAGCTCGCGAGCGTTCGGCCGGAGGCATCGAGCGGCTGGACCTCGACGTAGGCGTAGCGCTCGGGCAGCGTGAGCGAGCTCTCGAAGCCCGCCGAGGGGATCTCGCTGCGGGCCTTCAGCGATCCGGGGGCAGAGCCCGCCAGCACGCGCCACGAGGCCACGCCCGTGGCGCCGTTCCAGCTGGCGTGGACGATCGTCTCTTCGCCGGTGTTGTTGACGCTGGCGGCGACCGCCGGAGGCGTCAGGGGCGTGCCCTGCCAGGGGAACCGGAAGGCACGGTAGAAGGCCATGTCGAAGGGCATGTGCGCGTCGAACAGCAGCGCGCCGTCACGGGCGTACTCGCTGATCGCCGGCACCCCGCCGTAGCCCACGAGGGCGTTCCCGTCGGGGAGCGTCTGCATGTTGCCCTGGCTTGCGGCCAGCAGGGGCGGATCGCGGTGGGTGTAGGCGAACAGCAGCCGGGCGACCTTGTGGGTCGTGTCGAGGGCGATGCGCAGGCCGCGGGACTGGTGGTGGATGGGCGGGTTTGACCCGTCGTCGAAGAACGTCAGCTCCCCGTCGGGGAGCATGCGCCCGTCGTGCTGCCAGGCCATCCGCGTGCCCGGGCCCATCTTGAAGGAGCTGTCTGTGCCGCCGAGGCGCCAGAGGATGCGGCCGGTGCCCGCCTGGACCCGGTAGGCAGCCCACGTGCTGCGCGCGGAGATCAGCAGGTCGCCGCCCGTCAGCGGGTCGATCGAGTTGAGGTGGAAGTAGTCCCACGGGGTCGAGTCCTTGGGGGTTTCGACTTCGGACTCGTCCGCTGCGACGTGGTCGAGGCTGTGCCATTCCCAGCGCACGAGTCCCGTGCTCATGTCGACCTGCTGGATGGCCGTGTCGACAATCGCGCCGTCCCCCGGCCCCTTCGCCGCCCGCAGGTCGCAGCGGATCGGGTTGAAGGCCGTGATGTAGGCGACGTTGCCCGCGACGATCTGGAAGTCGTGCAGGTCGGCCCGCAGGCCGTTCCCACCGTGCACCCGCGCCACGACCCGGTAGTGGGAGTCCATCACGATGTCTTCGCCCTGGCCGAAGCCGAGTGACAGCACCCGGCCCTTCCACCAGGTGAGGTCTCGCTGCCCCTCGAACGTCTGCTCACTGAGGTTCTCCGCGACCTGGCCGCCCGACAGCGGCTGGAACCACACGAGCCGGCCGTCGGGGGCGTAGATCAGGGGCCCGTACTGGCCGGGGCCCGGGCCGTTGGTCGTGAGGACGTCCCCGGCCCGGGGGTCGTGGTCGGGCGTGGTGACGGTGAGCGCCGGCGGGTGCGCACCGGGGAGCGTGTAGAAGCTCTGCACGTCCGCCCGGGCCGCGCCCGGATTGGGGAACGAGGAGATCGTGTCGGTCTGCACCGGCGTGTCGATGCGGAAGCTGAAGTCGACCGCCCTCGCGGAGGGCCGGGCGAGTGTCGCTTTCACCCTCACGCGCTCGCCCGCCCGGAACGGGCCGTCGGGCACGAAGCTCGCGCCGTCGCCCTGGGAGTAGGCCAGTAGCCGTCCGCCGTGACGGCCGCTGCTCGAGCCTTCGACGCTCACCTTGGTGATCTCGCCGGGCTTTGCTCCCAGCAGGCTGATCGCGGTGTGCGGGTTGGCAGCTGCGCTGCCCGGGGCCGGGGACACCCGGACCCCGGCCACCTCGGCGGGGCCCACCGGTGCGGCGGGCAGGCACTCGGGGGCGCCGGCCGCGTCCGATTCGAGGCCGAGGCCGGCCGAGCCGGTGATGAGCGCGGCAGCCCCCCAGCCCAGGGCGACGATCGCCACGACGATGACTGCGGTCTTGAGCATCCGGAGGAGTGCCGAAGGGTCCTACGCGCGCCGGTCGCCTCGCGCCGGGCCGGCTGCGAGACGCGCCGCGACGCCATACGCGAGCGTGGTCGCGCGCGCCACGGCGCCGTAGTCCAGGTTCTCGGGGGTGTCGGTCATCAGGTGGTAGTTCGCCGGCAGGCGCCACTCGGTGATCGAGCCGACGAACGCGCTCGGATAGCCCGCGCGGCTGGGTATCACGGTGTCAGTCGAGGCCCGCGCGCGCAGGCCGCGCTCGAGCTCGATCCCCTGCTCGCGGGCCACGTCCTCGATCAGGTCGCGGAAGCTCGGGTCGGTGTGCTCCTCCATCCAGATCGGCCCCTCGCCCTCGAGCATCACGAGGTTCGGCGAGCCGATCTGGTCGAGGTTCAAGAACCAGGTCCGGCCGGGCGCGAGGTCCTCCCGGTGGGAGGCGACGAACGCGCGGATGCCGTCCTGGAGCGTCTCCTCGGCTCCGCAGGAGACGAGCAGCAGGCGCAGGTCGCCCACCGGCTGACGGCGCACCATCTCGGCGAGCGCCAGAAGCGCCGCGACGCCCGAGAGGTTGTCGTTGGCGCCGGGCACCGTCGGGCTGCGCCAGATCTCGGCGGCGGCGGCGACGGCGAGCGAGCCCAGCAGCGCGCCGAGCAGCGCCGGGGTGCGGCGCCCGAGCCCGTTCGTCGCCAGCGCCCCGAGCGGCGCGAGCAGCCCCAGCCACCACTGCGGCAGCTGCCGTTTCAGCCGGGCCGTGAGCTGCGGCCGGTGGCGGTGCAGCGCGATCATCAGGCGCTGGTCGTAGAAGCGCCCCGTCTGGGCCGCGTCGTGGTGGGCGTGCACGACGAGTGTGCGAGTCGCCCGCGGGTTGCCCGCGCACGCGACCACATTCACGGTGCTCCGCCTCCGGCGCACCGCCCGCCGCAGCAGGCGGGGGCCGTTCTGCGCCTCGTCCACGATCCCCGCCACGGCCACCACGGCGCAGCACGAGGCCGCGCGCCGGCGGCGCGCGGCGGCGAGCAGCCCGGCGAGCACGCCGAGCGCTCCCAGCGCGGTGATCTGCGGCAGGAAGGTCCCCCAGCTCGGCTCCTCCTCGAGGACCACATCGCGGACGCCCCCATCGTGGAGCCGCCCGGCGATCCACCGGGCTGCCTCACGCTCACCGGGGGAGCAGGGCGTGCGGTCGAGGCCCGCCAGGCGCTCCACCACCTCGCGCAGCGTCCGCAGGTCGGCCGTCGGACCGGCGGGCGTGTGATCGAGGACGTCGGCCACCGCCACAGGCTATGCATCCGCGCCCCTGACGTGCGGCGCCTATGCCGCCGCGGCGCCCAGCCCCGGGGGCGCGGGCGCTCCCGCTCCGGCCGCGCCGCCGCTCCCGCTCCGGCCGGCGCCGCCGCGAGCGCCGCGAGCGGTAGTGTCGGCCGGGATGGGGACGACCGGCATCCGCGCCGCGCCGGCGGCCGACCTCACGTCCGAGGGCCGCCTGGCGCGCTACTCACAGGCGTTCGCGGGCCTGGAGGCGCCCTTCGCGTTCGTCGACCTCGATGCGCTGCATCTGAACGCTCTCCAGATGCTGGAGCGGGCGGCCGGCAAGCCGATCAGGCTGGCTTCCAAGTCGCTGCGGTGCCGCGGCATGCAGCGCCTGCTGCTGGACCGCTACGCAGGGCTGGAGGGCCAGCTCACCTACACCCTTCCCGAGACCCTGTGGCTGGACGGGGCGGGATTCGAGAACCTGCTGCTGGCGTACCCCAGCGTGGACCGCACGGCCCTGCTCGCGCTCGCTCGCCGGACCCGCGAGCAGCCGCGGGGCGCGCCCATCGTGATGGTCGACTCGACCGAGCACCTCGACCTGATCGAGGCTGTCGTCGGGGGCGAGGGTCCGGTGCGCGTGTGCCTGGACTTCGACGCCTCGCTTTGGCTGGCCGGCGGGCGCCTGAAGGTGGGCCCGAAGCGCACGCCCGTGCACACGGTCGCCCAGGCGCGCGCGCTGGCCGAGGAGATCTGCCGCAGGAGCACCTTCTCGCTGGTGGCCCTGATGAGCTACGAGGGCCACATCGCGGGGGTCGGCGACGGGCCCGCGGCGGGGACGCTGCGCTCGGCGCTCATCCAGGGCATGCAGGGCGTCTCCTACCGGGAGCTCAGGCGCCGGCGGTCGGCCGCGATCGCCGCCGTCCGTGACGTGGCCGAGCTGGAGCTGGTGAACGCCGGCGGCACGGGCGACCTGCACCTGGTCGCCTCCGAGCCCGCGATCACCGAGGCCACGGCCGGGTCGGGCTTCTACGCGCCGGTGCTGTTCGACGGCTTCCGCGCGTTCAGCCTCCAGGCGGCCGCGATGTTCGCGATGCCGGTCTCGCGACGTCCCGGGCCCTCGACGGTGACGGTGCTGGGTGGCGGCTACCTGGCCTCGGGCGTCGGAGGGCGAGACCGGATGCCCCGCCCGTATCTGCCGCCGGGCCTGTCGCTGGACGGCAGGGAGGGGACGGGCGAGGTGCAGACGCCGCTGCACGGCCTCCCCGCCGACCGCCTGCGTCTCGGCGACAACGTGTACTTCCGTCACGTCAAGGCGGGGGAGCTGTGCGAGCACTTCGACCGGCTCTACCTCGTGGAGGGCTCCCAGATCGTCGATGAGCTGCCCACCTACAGGGGCGAGGGCAGGAGCTTCCTGTGAGCTGGAGCAACTGGACCGGCGACCAGCGCTGCACGCCGGTCGAGCAGGTCGCTCCGCGCGACCGCGATGAGCTCGTCGATGTGGTCGCGCGCGCCGCCGCCGGCGGCCGCACGGTGAAGGTCGCGGGCACCGGGCACTCGTTCAGCGAGTGCGCGCTGACCGACGGCGTGATGCTTCATCTCGGCGCGCTCAACCGGGTGCTCGACGCGGACGGCGAGCTGGTGAAGGTGGAGGCCGGGATCGTGCTGCGCAGCCTCAGCGAGGCCCTCGAGCGACGCGGCCGCGCACAGGAGAACCTCGGCGACATCGACAAGCAGGCGCTCGCCGGCGCGATCGCGACGGCCACCCACGGAACCGGCGTCACGCTGCGCAACATCAGCGCCCAGGTCGCGGCTCTGGAGCTCGTGACCGGCGCGGGAGAGGTGCTCGAGCTGGCCCCCGACAGGGACCCCGAGGGACTGCTCGCGGCGCGCGTGTCGCTCGGGGCGCTCGGGGTGATCAGCGCCGTGACGCTGCGCACGGTGCCGGCCTTCAACCTGCACCGGGTCGACCGGGTGCGCTCCCTGGATGACGTGCTCGAGAACCTCGACCGCGATGTCCGCGACAACGACCACTACGAGTTCTTCGTGTTCCCGTATGCCAGCAACGCGTGCACGATCAGCCGCAACCGCACCGAGGCGCAGGCGCGACCCCGCGGCCGGGTCACGCAGGCGGTCTCGGAGGTGATCCTCGGCTACTACCTCGCCGAAGGCATGTTTCGCCTGACACGGCGGTTGCACGGGCTGATCCCGCCGCTGAACCGGATCGCCGCCCCGCTGGTTTCGGAGGGCGAGTACGTCGAGCGCAGCTTTCGGGTGTTCTCCAGCGAGCGGCGCTTCCGCTTCACCGAGATGGAGTACGCGCTGCCGATCGAGCACGGCCCCGAGGCGCTGCAACGGGTGCTCGAGTGGGTCGCCCGCGAGCGCTATCCGGTCGCTTTCCCGGTCGAGTGCCGGATGGTGGCCGCCGACGACGCGCTGCTGAGCCCCTCCTTCGAGCGCGAGACCTTCTACATGGCAGTGCACCAGTACATGGGCATGGAGTGGCGCCCCTACTTCGAGGCGGTGGAGGCGATCGCCGGCGAGTACGGCGGCAGGCCCCACTGGGGCAAGCGCCACATGCTCACCAGCTCCGCCCTGGCCGAGCGCTACCCGCGCTTCCGTGACTTCCTGGCGGTACGCGATCGCCTGGACCCCGGCCGGGTGTTCGCCAACGGCTACACGGCGCGCTGCCTGGGCGCATGATCGTCGCGGCTCGCCGCGACGACGAGCGAAACCCTCGCGCTCAGCCCTCGAGCCCGGCCGCCGTGCGGGCCTGGTCGCGGCTGTTGTAGTAGTCCAGGCTGGCGATCTTCCCGTCGCGGAAATCGAACAGCATCGCGTCCTCGCGCTCGAGCGCGACCCCGCTCCCGTGGCCGATCGTCCGCTGTCGGATGTACACGAGCACGAGTGGGCCGGCGTCGATGAAGTCCTCCGGCTCGATGCTGCTCTCCGACCAGGCCGCGGCCCAGTCTTCCAGCCAGCGTGCGAACCCCGCGTGGCCACGGTAGTCGTGGGCGTCCATGATGTCGTGGTCGCGGACCACCACCTCCGAATGCAGCGCATCCCAGGGCGGCTCGCCGGTGGTGGCGAAGCGCTCCAGCGCCTCTTGGACCCGGGCCACGTTCTGCTCCGACATCTCGCCGGAGTATCGCGCGACGCGCCTACGCCGTCGTTTCACGCCTCCACGAGGCCGTTGCGGATCGCGTACCTGGTCAGCTCCACGCGGTCGTGGAGGCCGAGCTTCTCCATCACGTTCGCGCGGTGGCTGTCGACCGTCTTCTCGGCGATGAACAGGGCCTGGGCGATCTCCTTCGTCGTGTAGCTTTCCGCGATCAGCTTGACGATCTCGGTCTCCCGCGGGGTGAGCGGCTGGCCCGGGTCCTCGCCTTCGCGGGCCGCCCGCAGCGCATCCTGGATCGCCTCGCTGCCGGCTCCCGGATAGCGGAACTCGCCCCCCCGGAGCGTGGCGCGCACCGCCTCGACGAGGTCGCGGTCGGCCACCTTCTTGACGACGTAGCCGGAGGCACCGGCGCGCAGTGCCTCACGCAGGTACTGCTCGTTCTCGTGCATCGTGAGGATCAGGATCGGCAGCTCGGGCCGGCGCCTGTGCAGCTCCCGGGCGGCCTGCAGGCCCGTCATCCGCGGCATCGAGATGTCGAGGATCGCGAGGTCGAGCTCGCCCTCCAGCGCGGCTCTCACGGCCTCGGCGCCGTCGGCGGCCTCAGCCGTCACCTCGAGGTCGGGCTGGGCGTCGAGGATGTGACGCAGGCCGCGCCTGACGAGGTTGTGGTCGTCGGCGAGCAGGATCCTGGACTTCAGCCGCGTCATCGCGTCAGCGGCACCTCGAGCCGCACCTCGCTTCCCGGGCCCTCCGGAGGCGCCCCCACGCGCACCCGGCCTCCGATCGCCCCGGCGCGTTCGCGCATGCCGCGGATCCCGTTACCGTCGACGCGCGGCCCCGGCAGCCCACGGCCGTAGTCGCGGACCACCAGCGTCAGCTCCGTGGCGCCGTCGAGCAGGCGCAGCTCGGTGCGGTCGGCGTCGGCGTGGCGGGCCACGTTGGTGAGCGCCTCCTGGGCGACGCGGTAGACCGCCAGTTCCGTCTCCTCCGGGAGCGCGGGGAGGTCCGGCTGGAGGTCCTGCTCGACGAGGATCCCGGTGCGGCGGCTGAAGTTCTCGGACAGGGTCGCGAGCGCGCTCACCAGCCCCAGCTCGGCGAGCGTCTCGGGACGCAGTTCGGTGGCGATCCGCCGGACGTCCTCGAGGCTGTCGCGGACCGCATCCTGCGCTTCGCCCAGGACCGGCCCCAGCTCGCCGTCGAGCCGGCCGTGGACGCGGCTCAGCTGTAGCAGCACGGCGGTGAGCGTCTGGCCGACCTCGTCGTGGAGCTCCTGGGCGACGCGCAGCCGCTCCCCCTCGTGTGCGGCGAGCACCGAGCGGGCCGACTCCGCACGCTCGTGCTCCAGGCGCTCGAGCATCTCGTTGAAGGTGAGCGCCAGCTCGCCCGCCTCCGAGCGCTCACCCGCGCCGGGGAAGCGCGTGCCCGGCTCGACCGGATCGAACCGGCGGGCGAACAAGGTGAGCTGCTGGAGCGGCACCACCACGCGGCGGACCAGGACCAGGTTCACGAGCGTGACCAGGCACAGCGTGACGACCAGGGCCTCGTCGGTGGCCAGCTTCGAGAGTCGCGCGGGCGTGACGACCACGTAGATGACGAAGCACGCCACCAGCAGGACCGCCAGGTTGGCCAGCACGATCCGCCCGAACAGGGGCACGTAGCTGCGGCGTCCGCCGCCGGCAGCGGTATCCGCGTCGCCGGAGCCCGCGGGATGACGCTCGCCCACATACGGCTGATAGTCGACGTGATCGCTCACGAGAACATTCTCGCCCTCCGGCGACCGGCTGCCAATCAGCAGCGCTCCACCCCCAGGTAGGAGCTCACCGCACGCTCCCGGCGCCGGTTGCCCTCGTCGCCGGGTGCTTCGCCCGGGAGGGCTTCGAGCTTGGCGAGGATCCGGGCGCGCCGCCGCATGAGCTCCTCGCCGCTTACCGCGAGCACGCGCTGGATCTCGCTCTCCGGTAGCCGGGCCAGCAGCATGCCGAACGTGATCTGCTCCTCCTGGTCGAGCCGGCCTCCGAGCAGCTGGACCATCGCCGACGGCACCCGCCGGATCAGCACCCGCCCGTGGGCCACCGTACGGATCGTGCTGCACAGCTCCTCTCCGAGGCTGCTCTTGCTGAGCAGGGCGTGTGCGCCGGCGACGATGCAGTTGGCCGCCAGGTGATCGTTGGCGAAGGCGGAGAAGACCACCACCCGCGGTGGTGCCGGCAGCGCACGCAGCTTGCGGGTCGCCCACAGGCCGTTGCGCCCGCCGAGCTGGTAATCGACGACCGCCACGTCGATCGTGTCGTTCTCGGCCTGCCCGACGGCCGCCTCGGCGGTGGTGGCGACCACGGCGACCTCGAGGTCCCGCTGGTCTTCCAGCAGCTGGACCAGGCCCCAGCGAACGGCGGGATGGTCGTCGACCACGAGGATCCTGGTTGCGCTGGATCTGCTCGGATCGGTGGGACGGCCCGCGCGGCCGGCGGGGCGGCGGGCGGGGCGGCTGTCGAGAACGCTCGTCATCTGCGGCTCACCTCGCCCGGGCCGGCGTGGTCCTGCCGGGCGAGCTCCTCGGCGTCGTTGATGGCCCACCCGATCCGCTCGACCAGCTGCTCCGCGGCGTGGCCGTCGGTGAGGTGGATCGGGAGCACGCGCTCGTCGAGCAGCACCGGTGGCTCGCGCGTCTCGCCGCGCTCTGCGGTGATGAGGATTCGTGCCATGGGAGGCTCCCTTCTCGCGGTCGACGTCTCTCCGCACACGATGAGACAAAGGTCCGGGCATCCGTATCGGGGCGCGACCCCATCTGCCGGTGGCGGAGACTCAATCCTCCGGTGGCGGGGACTCAATCCCCCGGTGGCGAGGACTCAATCCCCCGGTGGCGGGGGAGCCTCCATCTGTCCGGCGCGGCACTCCTCGGAGCGTCGAGCTCTACGTCCTGAAGCGGCGGAAGTCGGGCGGACGCTTCTCGTCGAAGGCGCTGATCCCCTCGCGGGCCTCCTCCGAGGCCACGAACTGCTCGAGGCCGCTGAAGGCGAGCGCCGCCTGGCCGGCGAGGTGCTCGCTGTCGGCGTTGAAGGACTGCTTGAGGAAGCGCAACGCCGTCGGCGAGAGGGCGAGGATCTCCTCGGCATAGCGACGGACCTCGTCGGCCAGCCCGGCGATCGGGACGACGCTGTTGACGAGTCCCCAGCGCTCGGCCTCCTCGGCGCCGTACTGCCGGCACAGGAACCAGATCTCCCGCGCGCGCTTCTCGCCGACGACCCGTGCGAGATAGCCGGTGCCGAAGCCCGCGTCGAAGGACCCGACGCGCGGGCCCGCCTGGCCGAAGCGGGCGTGGTCGGCGGCAATCGAGAGGTCGCAGATCACGTGCAGCACGTGACCGCCCCCGATCGCGAGGCCGTTGACGGCCGCGATCACCGGCTTCGGGACCTCCCGGATCACGCGGTGGAGCTCCTCGATTTCGAACAGGCCGGTGCGCGACGGGCCGTAGTCTCCGGTGCTGCGCCGCTGCTGCTGGTCCCCGCCCACGCAGAACGCCCTCTCCCCCGCGCCCGTGAGCGCCACCACGCCGACCTGGGGGGCCGCCCAGGCGCGCTTGAAGCACCCGATCAGCTCCTCGACGGTGTGGGCGGTGAACGCGTTGAGTCGCGCAGGGCGGTCGATCGTGATCCACGCGAGCCCGTCCTGCTCCTCGTAGCGGACGTCCGTGAGCTCCGCCTCGGTCACCTGGCCACCCCTGTCTGCACGGTCATGCCATCGTCAGCCCGCCGCTCACCGACAGGGTCTGGCCGGTGATGTAGCCGGCGTCCTCACCGGCGAGGAACGCTACCGCCGCCGCGACATCCTCGGGGCGCCCGAGCCGGCGCATCGGCACCGCCCGGGTGAGGGAGGCCAGCAGCCGCTCGGTGTCGGGCGCGCCGGCGGCCATCTCGCTCAACAGTCCCGTCTCGGTGGGACCGGGACAGACCGCGTTGGCCGTGACCCCGCTGGTGGCCGCTTCCCGGGCGATGGTCTTGGTGAACGCGACCACCCCGGCCTTCGCCGCCGCATACACCGCCTCCTGGGAGGAGCCCACGCGGGCGGCATCGGAGCTGACGTTCACGATCCGTCCCCAGCCGCGTTCGATCATCCCTCCGAGCAGCTCCCGCGTCGTCAGCAGCGCGCCTTCGAGGTTGATCGCGATCACCTTCCGCCAGAACTGCTCCTCGGTCTCCAGGAACGGGTGGAACTCGTCCCAGCCCGCGCAGTTGACGAGCACCTCGACCGCCCCGAGCCGTGCCTCCACCTCCCGCGCGGCGGCGGCGACGGAGGCGCCGTCGGTCACGTCGAGGGCCACCGCGACCGCGCGGCGGCCGAGCGCCTCGACCTGCGCCGCGACGTCCTGCGCCTCGGCCTCGCGGATGTCGCCGACGGCCACGTCGCGTTGCGATCGCGCGAGAGCGACCGCGGCCGCGGCTCCGATGCCGCGGGCCCCGCCGGTGACCACCGCCACTCGCTCACCCACGCCGCCGGGTTATACCGGCTGCCCGGGCGAGCCGCGCGCAGCCTCAGGCCGCGCGGGCCGTCGAGAGCGGGCGCAGCTCCTGCTCGGGAGTCATCGCGCGCCGGGCGAGCAGTCCGTCCTCGTCGAGGTAGTAGGCACCCATGCGCAGCAACGGGGGCGAGTAGACGTGCAACGTCACCGCTGGAGCGCTGCCGCAGTGCAGCACGCGGTGGATGTCGGCCGAGGAGAAAACGAACGCTCCCCCGCCGGGAGAGGTCGCGACCGAGCGGCCGGGGAACGAACCGGAACCTGTCGCCGACGCTCATGGTGCCGCCGCCAGGCCTCGTTGCGGTGCGCCTTCGGCTGAGCAGGCCTCCTGCCACGAGGCCCGAGGCCGGCGCAGCCTTCGGGACGACTCGGGCCGGAGCGCGCCTAATCCAGCTGCCCGGGCAGCCCGAAGCGACCGAAGAAGGCCTCCACCAGGGCGGGCTCGGGCGCCTCTTGCGGATAGCGCTGGTAGGCCTCGGCGCTGCTCGCCCGGGGCGCGCGGGCGATGAACGCCGTCACGTCGCTGACCCGCTCGCCCTCGAGGCTCAGCACGTTCAGCGCGAACGGCCTGAAGGCCCGGTCCGGCTCGCTCCAGGCGTAGAACCCCAGCGCAGGCTGGGCGCAGGCGCTCGTGGAGAGCGCCCGCCAGCGCCAGGCGCCGGACAGGGGCCAGTCCCTCGCCCACCGGGCGATCGCCTCGCGGCCCCGGTACCAGCTCGCCAGCGGCGGCATCGCGACGCTCGCTTCCTCGGCCAGCATCGACGTGAAGGCCTCCACGTCGTTGCGCTCCCAGGCCTCGACGTAGCGGTCCACGATCTCGCGCACGGACTCCTCTCCGAGGGCCCTCAAGGTGGCCTGCTGGCTTCGCTCCGGGACCCGCGCGGCGACCGTCGTGCGGGCCCGCTGCAAGGCGCTGTTGACCGACGCGACGCTCGTGTGGAGCGCCTCGGCGACCTCGCGCGCGGAGAACGCCAGCACCTCCCGCAGGATCAGCACGGCGCGCTGGGTCCCGGGCAGGTGCTGGAGCGCGGCGATGAAGGCCAGCTCCACGGCCTCGCGGGCTTCGTAGCGGGCCTCGGGCACGGCCATCGCTCCGGCGGAGCCCAGCTCCTCGTCGGGGTAGGGCTCGATCCACACCGACTCGACGACCGGCTCCCCGGGCGGGGTCCCGAGCACGCTCGGTGGCCCCAGGTCGGCCGGCAGGATCCGCCGGGCGCGCTGCTGGATCTGGTCCAGGCAGGTGTTGGTGGCGATCGTGTACAGCCACGAGCGCAGCGAGCTGCGCCCCTCGAAGCGCCCGACGCCCCTCCACGCCCGCAACATCGCCTCCTGGAGCGCTTCCTCGGCGTCGTCAACCGAGCCGAGCATGCGGTAGCAGTGCGCGTGGAGCGCGGCCCGGTGGGCCTGGACCAGCTCGGTGAACGCCGTCTGCTCCCCCTCTCGGGCGCGAGCGAGCAGCCGATCCTCGTCGGGGCGCGATGCCGGGACGCTGCTCACCGACCCGTCGCGGCCCCGGGCCCCGCCTATGACGAGGAGACTTCTTGCAGGTCCAGCGCCGGCAGCCCGTCGATGCTGGCGGAGTTCTTCTCCAGCTGGTAGGCCTGCAGTGCCTCGAGACCCCCCACCCGGACCTTCTTCTCCGCCCACGCATCCATGTGGGGGCGCCTGCCCTCGTAGCTCATCAGGGGCACTCCGTAGCCGCACGAGTCGGCGATCCGCTTGACCCGCACGAGCACGATCGCACGCCGGGAGGCGGGGACGCTCGGCTGCTCGAAGGCGGCCTGCTCGAAGAGCTCCTCGAAGCGTGCGTCGCCGGGCACGATCACCTCTCCCTCGCCGTGCAGGCGCAGGATCCGCGGGGGGCCGTCGAACGCGCACAGCATGATCACGATTCTCCCGTTCTCGCGGACGTGAGCGATCGTCTCGGCACCGCTGCCGACCAGGTCCAGGTAGGCGACCGTGTGCGGATCGAGCACGCGCAGCGTGTCGATCGGGCCCTTGGGGGACAGGTTGATGTGACCGTCGGCGCCCAGCGGGGCGCTGGCCACGAAGAACATCGCCTGGGAGGCGATCCAGCCCGCCAGGCGCTCGTCGATCTCGGTGAAGGTGGCGGCCATCAGTCAAGGATCGCACGGCTGGCGGAGATGTTCAGCCGGACGTAGTCGAGCGGAAGGCGCACGCGCTCGGCGACCGCGTCGGCGAACGGCTCGCGCCGCTCGGCCGGCAGCCGCTCGAGGTGGGCGGCGAGGATCGAGGTGCGGACGAACGCCGGGGGATCGGCGGGTTCGGTGGGCCGGGGGACCAGCCAGCAGCGCACCTGCTCGAAGCCGGCGTGGCGCAGTCGCTGCGCGGTCTCCTCGGCCCCAGCGAACTGCCACGGCGAGAAGCCGACGAGCTCGGGGGCCAGCTCGCGGGCGACCAGCTCGATCGTCTCCCTGACCCGCGCGATGTTGCCCGCTCCGCCGCACTGGGCCTCGAGCCGCCCGCCGGGGCGCAGCGCCCGCGCGAGCGTCGGCCACAGCCGGTCGTGGTCGCGCACCCAATGAAGGGTCGCGGTGGACACGATCGCATCCAGCTCCTCGTCGAGCTCGAGCTCGAGCACGTCCTGGCACCACACCTCGGCGCGCCCGTCCAGGCGCCGACGGGCCAGCTCGACCATCTCGCGGGAGGCGTCCACGCCGAGCACGCGCCCGCGCGGGACGAGCTGTGTGAGCAGCTCGGTGACACGCCCGGTCCCGCACCCGACGTCGAGCACGGTCGCGTCCGCTCGCAGCCCCTCCAGGCGCGCGAGCACGTCCCCCGCCCACGCGAGCTGGGGGTCGCTGACGCGGTCGTACGTGCCGGCGTCCCACGGGGTGCCGGCGTCCCACGGGGTGCCGGCCTCGTGGAGCTCGCGGCGGCTCACGGGGCCCATCGTAGGCCGTCCCGTGCCCGCGAGATACGGTGTGTGCGCCCTGAATGCCCGGACATCTGGACCGCGAGGAGGGTCGATGGCAGCGGAGCCGGCGCAGACGTTGCGCCGAGGGGAGCACGGATACGAGCCGGCCCGCCGGGGCAGCCTGTGGAACGCCCTGACGCCGGAGCGCTACCCGGAGCTGATCGCCCGCCCGCGGGACCCCGACGAGGTGATCGCGGCGATCGAGCTCGCGCGGGCCCAGGGGCTGAGGGTGACGGTCTGCTCCGGGGGTCACAGCTGGGCCGGCAACCACCTACGCGACGAGGTGCTGCTGATCGACCTCTCGCGCCTGGACTCCGCCCGCGTCGACCCCCAGCGGGCGAGCGCCGTGGTGGGACCCGGCTGCCACGGGACCGGGCTGCTCGCCGAGCTCGCCCGGCACGGGCTGTTCTTCCCCGTCGGGCACTGCGTGGGGGTGGCGGTGGGCGGCTATCTGCTGCAGGGGGGATACGGCTGGAACGGCAGGGTCCACGGACCGGCGTGCATGAGCGTGGAGGCGATCGACGTGGTCACCGCGCAGGGCGAGGTGCTGAGGGCCGACGGCGAGCGCCACAGCGACCTGCTGTGGGCGGCCCGCGGGTCCGGCCCGGGCTTCTTCGCCGCCGTGACGGGCTTTCACCTGCGCCTGCACCCGCGTCCGGCGGTGGTCGCCAACTCCCTGCACACCTTCCCGGTGGACGTGCTCGAGGACCTCTTCCGGTGGGCCGCCGAGATCGGGCCCGGGGTGCCGCGCAGCGTCGAGCTGATGCTGCTCGTGCACCGCGACGAGGCGGGCGAGCCCGAGATCGCGATGACGGCGCCGGTGCTGGCCGACGACGAGGAGCAGGCGCGGGCGGACCTGTCGGTGCTCCAGGGGTGCCCGCTTCTGGCGCAGGCCAAGCTGTCCGTCCCCTACGTGGCGGTGAGCTTCGAGGACCTGTTCGCCGGCAGCGCCGCCGTCTACCCGGACGGCCACCGCTGGGCGGTTGACAACATGTGGACCCACGCCCCCGTCGAGGAGCTGCTGCCCGGCCTGCGGCGGATCGCCGACACGTTGCCGGCGGCGCCCTCGCACATGCTGTGGATGAACTGGGGGCCCAGCCCTCCGCGACCCGAGATGGCCTACAGCGTCGAGGACGACACCTACATCGCCCTCTACGGCGCCGGCACGGAGCAGAGCACGGACGCGGCCGTGTCGGCGTGGGCCACCGAGCGGATGCGCGAGATGGAGCCGCTGGCGAGCGGCATCCAGCTGGCCGACGAGAACCTCGGCCGGCGCCCGGCGCGGTTCCTCAGCGACGATCGCCGCCGCCGCCTCGACGAGCTGCGCGCGCGGTATGACCCGGACGGGATGTTCTGCTCCTGGATGGACTGCCCCGGGCCGGCAGGGGCATGAGCGCGTCCGACCTCGGTCCCTACCTGCAGCGTCCCCTGTCCCCGCCCCGGCCGCAGGAGCTCGCGGCCGTCGAGGCCGGACCATGCGACCCCTCCACGGCGCTGGGGCTGGCCCAGGTCGACCGCCTGCTCGACCCGGAGCCGATGACGGTCGAGACGGGCTGGTGGATGCTGCCGGACGGCACGGCCCAGGTGGCCGCCCGCACGCCGATGCCGGGTGTCACCGCCGAGATGGTCGACTGGTGGTTCGACTGGCATCCGCGGGAGGCGATCCGGTATCGGATCTGGCATCCGGTGGCGCATTTCGACAACTCGCTGGAGGCCCCCTCGCGGCCCCGCGCCAAGCCCTTCTGGGGTGCGGTGCACCACCCCGTCGAGGACGTCGGCACGGGGATCGTGCACGCGCGCATCTGCTTTCAGGACCCCTCGCTGCTGGGCATGAGCGCGTCCGCCCTCGAAGCCCCGCACGTGGCGACCGTGCTCGCCGCCTACGTGGGCGATGACCGGATGCGGGTCCGCCACTCGGTGATGTTCCACGTGTTCCTTAGCGAGGGAGACGGGCTGGTGCTACGCAGCCGCTTCTGGCTGGGCGCCGCGATCCGCCCCTACGGCCCCGCGGGGGCGCTGCTCGAGGGGCTGCTCAACCGCCGGCGGATCCGCCGTCGGATGCTCGCGCCGCCCGTCCCGCGGGCGCTTGCCCGCCACTGCGTGGAGGAGTACGCGAACCTCGCAACGCTGCTCCCGGAGCTGTACGCGCGCTTCTCGGGTGCCCCCGTGTAGCCCGCTGCGAACGCCTCCGGGAGGCGAACCCGTACTTGCATCGGGGCCTCGCGTCGGTGGTATTCTCGCCTGACTGTTCAAGGCTGGAAGCGGGCTGCCGTCGATCCGACAGCTCGCCCAGAGGGGAACCTCAAGGAGGAGACGTGGGAAGCGGTCGGTGCCGCCCCGACGCGAGAGATAGCCAAGGGGGCCGGACTGCGGAAGGCCCGCCGTCGCGTGCCCGTCGCGCGCGTGTCCGCGTGCCGGCGCTCGCCGTGCTGGGCGCGCTCGCCCTCAGTGGCCTGGTGGCCCAGCCCGCGCTGGCCGTGCGCAAAGTGGCGATCATCTTCGGCTGCGAAAAGACCACGTTCATCTACAGCGGCTTCCCGGAAGTTGAAAAAAACGTGGTGACCCAGCGGATGCGCTCCGACGGGGTGTTCATGTTCAACGAAAAGCTCGAATTCAACGGCTCGTCGGCACAGAGCACCGTCGAATCCCCGCTCCCCGCGGGGATGCACAAGCTCACCGCCGAAGCGCACTGGAACACCAACGGCGTCGTCGGGGAGAGCGGCAAACACAAGGAACACGTCAAATGCGGGGCCGAACCGAAGCCCAGCTTCACGATCGTCAAGCTCCAGGAGATCGCGGGCTCCAGCGGCGGCTTCACCGGCGAAGAAATCACCGGCAAGGTCGGCCAGACCGTCGACTACCAGATCACCGTGTCGAACACGGGCAACGTCTCCTTCACGTTGAGCAGCTTCCTGGACCCCAACTGCGATCCGGGGACGATCTCGGGCGGCCCCGTCGGCGGAGCCGTGGCCCCCGGGGGCAAGCTCGTGTTCACCTGCAGCCGCCTGCTCACGGCCGGGGGCTCCTACCCCAACGCCGCCTCGGCGAGCGCCACCTACCCGGAAGGCGGAACCGAAGTCCGCGAATCAAAGCCGGTGGTCGCCAAGGTGCCGATCGAAGCGCGCCTGTCGCTGTCCAAGGTGCAGGAAATCAAGGGCAACGGCACGGGTTTCACCGCCGCGACGCTGACGGGCTCGGTCGGTCAGACGGTCCTGTACCAGATCACCGCCAAGAACACGGGAAACGTGGCGCTGGTGCTGAGCGAATTCACCGACATCTACTGCGACCTGGGAACGATCTCGGGAGGGCTCGGTCCGGGCGGGACGCTGATGCCCGGCGCCAGCACCACCTACAGCTGTAGCTACAAGCTCGTCGAAGCGGGGCCCTACTCGAACGTCGCGTACGTCACGGGGACGCCCGCCGGCGCAGCGCGGGTCGAAGTGGCGAGCAACATGGTGATCGTCAAGGCCAGCGTCACGCAGCCCCCGCCGGGGGGTCCGGGCACCAACAACAACGGCAGCGGCAACGGCAATCCCGGCACGGGCTCGGGGACCGGCACCGGCACCTCCGGCACGCTCGGGAGCAGCACGGGCACGGTGGGCTCGGGGAGCCACCCGAGTACCGGAACGCTCGGCGCGAAGAGCACCAAGAAGCACCGGCGCAAGGTGACCGTGGCGCACAAGACGCCGCACTTCACCGGCTGACGGCGACATCCCGGCGGCTAAGCTGAGCAGCGGGGGACGTGCAGTGCCTCCCGGCGCAACGGCGCCGCTGTCCCACGTCCAGGAAAGGCGGCCCGACATGGCTGTCAGCAGCACGGTCCAGATCGATCACGAGCGTGTAGCCGAGCTCACGCGCAGGGAGCTCGCGGAGCTGAACGCACGGACCGACGGCTCGGCGGCGATGTACGACCGCGCGCGCCGCTCGCTCAGCGGGGGCGTGGCGTCCTCATACCAGCTGCGCGACCCCTGGCCGATCTACCTCGTCTCGGGCGAGGGGCCGCGGGTGACCGACGTTGACGGCAACCGTTACTGGGACTTCCACAACGGCTTCGGCTCGATGGTCCAGGGCCACGCCAACCCGGAGATCGTCGAGGCCCTGCATACGCGGGCGCCGCTGGGCACCCACTTCGCTGCCGTCACCGAGGACAGCGTCGCTGTGGCGGAGAACCTCGCCGCGCGCTTCGGGCTGGAACGGTGGCGCTTCGTGAACTCGGGTTCGGAGGCGACGATGGACGCGATCAGGATCGCCCGCGCCCTGACCGGCCGGGACACGATCGTGAAGATCTTCGGCTCCTACCACGGCCACCACGACGCCGTGATGGTCTCGATCGGGGTGCCGTACGCCGAAATCGGCGACCGCAGGAATCTCGCGTCGCTCGCCTACGGCGCGGGCATCCCGAAGGCGGTCACCGACCTGACGATCCCGGTTCCCTTCAACGACGCGCCGGCGATGGAGGAACGGATCGAGAGGCTGTTCTCCGAAGGGCGCCCCCCGGCGTGCGTGATCATGGAGGCGGCGATGATGAACCTCGGGGTGGTGCTCCCCGAGCCGGGCTACCTGCAGGCGGTCCGGGAGCTCACCGAACGCCACGACGTGGTGCTGATCTTCGATGAGGTGAAGACCGGCCTGGCGATCGCAGCGGGCGGCGCGACCGAGCGCTTCGGCGTCAAGCCGGACATGGTCACGCTCGCCAAGACGCTCGGCGGGGGGCTGCCCGCCGGGGCGATCGGCGGCACCGAGCGGGTGATGAGCGTGGTCGAGGACGGCAGCGTCTACCAGGTCGGCACCTACAACGGCAACCCGCTGACGATGGCCGCGGCGCGGGCCAGCCTCGAGCGCGTGCTGACCCCGTCCGCGTACGAGCACCTCGACGCCCTCAACGACCGCATCGTCGGCGGCTGCCAGGAGGTGATCGAACGGCACCGGCTCCCCGGGTACGCGGTCGGCGTCGGCTCCAAGGGCTGCGTGACGTTCTCGCCGACGCCGATCGTCGACTACGAAACCTTCAAGGCCAACCAGGACGTCCCGGTGACCGAGCTCGCATGGCTGTGGAACATGAACCGGGGCATCTACATGACCCCGGGACGCGAGGAGGAGTGGACCCTGTCGGTGACCCACACCGACGAGACGATCGACGACTACGTCCGCGTGTTCGCGGAGATGGCCGCGGCGCTCACCGAGTAGGGAAGCCTGGCGACGCGCCCGCGGGCGTGAGGCTCACGGCCCCCGGGCCCGCGGCCGGGTGCCTCTACGGCTCGAGTTCGAGGCTGTCCATGATCTTGCCCCACGTTTCGACTTCGCGGGCTTCCAGGTCCACGATGTCGCTTTCCTGCTTTTCGGTCTGCCGCACCAGCGATCGCACGGAGCCGCCCTCGTAGGGCTTCAGGGCGCTGGGCAGGAACCCGGGAGACACCCACGAGTTCAGGAACACGGAGTCGAATGGCCGCGTGGCGGACGGCAGCGTCGTGAAGCCGCTGCTCGCCCAGCTCTTGACGTCCTGGCAGAGCTTGGGCACCGGGAGGGTGATGATCTTCGCGACCTTTTCCGCATAGCCGTGCACGGAGCGCGTCAGCGAGGGGCTGCTCCAGCGCAGCGGACGGACGGCCTTGACGTAGGCCCTGCCCGCCGGGAGGTCGAGACGGATCGCGGTCAGCACCATCGTGCCGATCACCTCGTTGCTCAGCTGTTCGGACTGGGTTTCCTCGGGTGACCCCTTGGCCGCCAGCGGACATTCGCGGCGGATCTGGGCCAGCAGCCCGCGGAGCGTCGACTCGACCTGGTGGATGCGCGTGTGGGCGGCGTGGACGAGCGCGTAGTTGGCGCTCAGGTAGGCGTGCGTGGCGGACGCGTTGCTGGCGCTGGCGCCCGACGCCGGCACCAACGCGATCGCCGCCACGGCGAGTGCGGCCAGCAGCACCCCACGGATCCTCATGGGATGAATCCTACGTACCAGCCGGTGGGGAATGCGCCGGAACCGGCGGTGTAAGCCGCACCACGATTGCCGCTTTTAGCGGATGTTCGGGGAAGCCGCGTCGACCAGGCTGGGGAGCAGGTTTCCAACAGCGTGGAAGGGGAGAACATGAGGCGAAAATTGCTTGAGATCGGCGGCATCGTGGCCGCGGTGGTCCTCGTCGGCTTCGGCGTGGCGGCGATCGTGCTGGGGGCCAACGGCCGCAGCACTGTCAAAACGGACCTCGCCGAACAGAAGATCACCGGAACTCCGGACATGACCCCGCAGGCGATCAAGGGCGAGGCGGCCAAGGCCGGGCTCAACGTGTCGACCCTGCCGATCCCGTCGTGTTCGGTCGCGAACCAAGCGATCGACACCGGCTCGAAGGCGCGGTGCTTCGCGCAGTACATGACCATCCACGCCCTCGAGGCGACCGGTGGCCTGTACTACTCGCAGATGCCCCGCTACGCGACGGCCAACGGCAAGGGCACGAACGACGAAGCGGCGGCGCAAAAGTCGCCCGCCGGCAAGCCCGTCGAAAACCCGGCCCGCAGCGTGTGGATCGACGAGACGGCCCTGGCGACGGCGCTCAACACCAGCTACATGGCCGACCAGACGTCGGTGTTCGGGGTCGTCGTCGGCATCGCCCTGCTGCTGAGCGGCGTGGGATTCGCGATCCTGGCCGCGGGGGGCGCCCTGCGGACCGGTCGCTCCCGGCTCCTGCCGGCCGAGGAGGAGGGGTCCCCGCTCGCGCCAGGTGTGGCGCCCTCCACGCCCCAACACGAAGGGCTCGCCGCCGGCTGAACGAAGACTCTCCGCAGCGCGCAAGCCCCGAGGGGCCCCGTCCACCGGGGCCCCTCGCGCGTCCGCACCCGCCCGCCGCAGCTCGTTGCCTCGTCGCAGGGCGAAGCCGCCTGGACCCGGGCGTGATGGACGCCACGCTCGGCTCACCGATCGGCCGGCCGCAGCGCCGGCCGTGGGGCCGGGGATGCTTCAGCTCGCGAGCAGCAGCGGCACGTCGTGGTCGATTTCCGGCGGGTTGAGGTTCGAGGGGTAGATGGTGGTGAGCTTGCCGCTCGCGCTGATCCCGTAGACCAGCGCCGAGTGGTTGATGAATTCCGGGTTTCCGGCGTCCCTCTGGGAGCCGACTCCCCATGCTTGCCAGACCGGCGCGAGCTCGGCGGCGGAGCCGATCAGGTACTGCATCTGGCCGGTCAGCTGGTGCTCCTTCAGGAAGCGACCGACGCTCGCCGACGTGTCGCCGCGGGGATCGACAGACACGGCCACCAGCTGCACCTCGCCGGCCCGCGACCCGAGGCGGCTGACGGCGTTGTGCAGCTGCGAGGCGATCAGCGGGCAGACGTCGGGGCAGTGCGTGTACAGGAACGTGACGAACACGGCTTTGCCGCGGTAGTTGGTGAGGTTGACGGGCCGGCCCTGATAGTTGCGCAGCGACGACAGGGGCGGTGCCTGGCGTGCGGGCTGCAACAGCGACCCGTCGAACCTGCCACTGTGAACGCTCTTCGCGTTGTCCGGCAGCTGCTGCTTGCTGCTCGAGCCGGTTGCGACCAACGCCGCGGCCCCGCCGACGAGCAGCACGATGACGGCGATCGGTAGGTACAGGCGCAGACGCCCTGCGGCACGCTGATCCTCTGGGGATGGCGACCGATCGGGATCGTCCTCGGGGGAGGCGGGCGGAGGGGAGCCGCCGGGCGCCTTGGTGCTCATCGAGGCAAGTCTCGCAGAGGCGCCTAAACGCCGGCGCAAGTCGCGGCGACTACCCGGCCATCTTCGACCTCCTGATTGCCACGAGCGCCAGGGCGCCAAGTGCAAGCCCGACGAGGCCGACGACCAGAGCCGCCACCGCGAGGCCCGTCGAGGCGCCGCCGCTGGTGTGTGTCGAGGTCGCCGCCGGGGTCGTCGAGCCGCTGCCCGTGGCACCGGCTTCGGGCCCGGCCTCGTCGCCGGCCACTTCCTGGACGACGCCGCCCTTGGCCGTGACGTTGATCCTCGGAGCGGGGTGTTCGGCCGTCAGCGACGGGTCGATCCAGTGGACGACCTGGCCGTTGCTGTAGGTCTGCACCGTCCGGAATTCCAGCGGTTTGCCGGCCGCGTCGTCGGGTATCGCGACCGACAGGGGGAAGTTGATGAACTGGCCGTTGTCGACTTTCCCCAGCGGGCCGGTCCACGTCCACACGATCTGTGAGACCTCGGTGTCGATCGTTTCACCGTCTTCGGTGATCGGTGTCGCGAGCTTCGTTTCGATCACGTGCGTGCTCCAGCCGGGGACGTTTTCGTAGTCCACGCCCACGAAGCCTGGCGGGAACAGCACGTCCACCTTCGTGACGTGTGCGCCTTCCTGCTCGCCCGGCACCCTCACGTCGAGCGTCGCGAAGGCGCCCGCCGGGATCGTGTTGGGGTGGAGGCTGACGTGGGCCTGTGCCGCCGCCGGAACCGCGAGGAGACCTGCGACGAGCGCGATGGCGACCTTCTTGAGCTGCATGTCCTCATTTCCTCCTCTTCGTTTGCCTCATCGCCGGCCGGCTCACGAGATCGGCACCTTCACCACGCGGGTGAACTGTTCGAATTCGGACACGCGGTCGACGATTTCGATCGCCCACGTGCCCCCGGGGCTGAGCACGGCCGAGCTGAGGATGTAATGACCGGGACCGGCGAGCGACGCCTTCAGCGGCAGCGGGCCGATGCCCTTCGTGGGCAGCTTCGCGGTCGCCGTCAGTTCCTTGGAGGCTGTGAACTGCGCGCCGGTCTTGGCGTCGATCAGGTAGAGGTGGACCGTGTTGGGCCCGACTTTCGCCGGTTCCACGGTCATCTCCAGAACGGCCGGGCCGATCGTCGTGTTCGTCGAGAACGGCCCCGAGGCGGCGTCGATCGGCGGCGCGTAGGTGACGAGGGCTGCGGTCACCCCGAACACGCACATCATCAGGACCAGCTCGCCGCGCAGCGTGCGGCGTGCCAGCACCCCTACGCCGCCCGGCTCCGTCGCCGCTGCCGCGATGCGCTGCAGCGCGGGGATCAGCCGCCGCCGGTTCACCCAGCCGATCACGACCAGCCCGCCCAGCAGCACCGTCTTGGCGATGATCAGCGCCCCGTAGGTGGTGTGCAGCAGACCGTGCAGCGTGCGCGCGTCGATGTAGGCCTGGATCGCACCGGTGGCGGCGATCGCGACGACGGCTGCGAGGGCGAGCGGGGAAAAGCGATGGAGGGCACCGAACAGCAGCCGTGTGCGCTCTCCACCCTCCAGGCTCCGGGTGGCCGCCGGCAGCGCCAACAGCAGGCAGGCGATTCCACCGACCCACACGCTGGCGGCGAGGACGTGCAGCGCCTCGGACGGGAAGAAGACGCCGGTCGGGCTCTGGATGCTGGCGTGTCCGGCGAGCGCGAGCGTGACCGTGAGGTAGGCGCAGCCCAACCCGAGCACCGCGACCAGCCACACGGGTGGACGGCCCACGCGCACGCGCGACGGGCCGTCGCCGCCCGGATCTGAGAGAAGGCGAGGCAACGCGTTCCGGCCGGCGGCGCGGGTGGCGAGCAGCAGCGTCCCGAGCAGCAGCCAGTCGAGCGCGCGAAGCGCCCACACCCACCCGAAGCGGCTTTCGAGCGTGTCTTGCAGGATGCTCGCTTTCAGCGAGCTCCACAGCGACACTCCCGCCGCCGTGGCTCCCTGCAGGAGCACACCGAGCAGGCTGACGATCGCGCCCATCACGACGGCCACGGCGAGCAGCCGCCAGGCACGGCGCGTGAATGCGACGGAGGCCTGCGACCAGCGGGGATCGGGGTGGGCGACGGCGTCCAGCGCCGGGGCCCAGACCGCGTACGCGAACACGAGGCCCCCGATCATCAGCGCGATCGAGAGGTAGTCGAGCACGCGGACCACGCCGAACGCGACCTTCGTCACGCGACCCGCCTCGTTGCGGCCGATCAGGCCCGCGACGGTGTACTTCGGGGCTGCGCCGGGATGTCCGATGCTGAACACCAGCCCCCCGTAGACGATGTGGGTGTCCGCCGAGATGACACGGTAGGTCGCCGTGTAGGTCCCGTCCGGCAGGTGGGTCTGCAGACCCACCCCCATCCAGTGCTCGTCGCCGTCGGGGTGGGAGACGTCGAGGTTGTCGACCTCCTCGCCCTGGGCGTTGTAGACGCGCACGGCACCGGCGGTTCCGCCCACGTTCTGGTTGAACTGGAAGATCACCTCCGGGGGCTGGGTGGGGACGGTGCTCCCCGATGCCGGGGCGGTGCCGAGCAGTTGGGCGTGCGCGAACGCCGCGGGCGCGCAGGCGAGCGCGACCAGCCCGCAGCCGGCGAGGACCGTGGCAGCGGCGATCAGCGAGCGAGTCCGTCCGCGACACCCCCGCATGCGTTCACCACGCCTCCGGGGCCGGGCCGCCGGGGTCGCCCGCGGCGCCGTCGCGGGGCGGCGGCCCATTGCGGGCACGACGGCGCCTGAGCACCACGACGATCGCCAGACCGGCCAGCACTATCGCGACGCCGGCGACGATCGCGCCGGTCGACGCGCTGGAGCTCTCCGGAACCCAGAACAGTTCTCCGCGGATCGCACCGGGCTGGTTGCCGACCTTGATCGGCACCATCCAGTCGAAGATCTTCGTGCGCTTGGAGGTGTCCTTGACGATCGGGGGCTTGACCGGGCTCATCCAGTGGATGCGGTGGTCGTGCCATTCGAACTGGCCGGTGCGATCGACCGTCTCCCAACTCGGGGGCGCCGTCGCGTCCGCCGCCGGGGGCACCGTCACCTGGGCGTAGAAGTTGGTGTTCAGGTAGACGGCCGGCGAGCGCTTGTTCTGCTCGGCGGCCCCATTTGGCAGCACGCGCGCGTAGGGCTCGCCCGAGTAGCCGTACACGGTGACCGTCTTCCCGGTGCCGTTGCGCAGCAGCAGACGGTCGGCGAACTCGAGCACTTCGACGCTCAGCCCCCGCGCCTGGGGGGTGATCGAGGTGATGTAGGTGCGGTAGTGGTAGTTGGCGCCCTGGTCGTTGATCGGGTTGCCGCTCTCGTGGGTGGGCGCGCTTTGCGCCCTCGCAGCGGTCGCGATGGCCGCTCCGAGCAGCACCGATACCCCGAACAGGGCAGGCACGGCAGGTCGTGACATTGAGGCTCCTCGTGAGGCTCGAAGGTGGGGACAGCTGCGACCGCGCCGGGCGGCCGCGCGCGTGGCACCGGCAGCCCCCTGCGGGGCCGCTCAGCGTGTCGCGAGCAGGAGCGGCGGCGGGGGCCGGTCCGCCAGCGAGCAGGCGAGCAGCAGTCCGCCGCGCGGGACGGACGGCCCGATCCAGCAGCGCGGCCGACTCAGCCTCGCGGAGGTCCGGCGCCGGCGGTCGCGGCGGCAAGAGCGCGAGAGCGCGAGCAGCGTCTTCTCGCCCGGGTACCGGCGCAGCGCGAGCACCAGCGCGAGCGCCAGCGCCGGCAGAACCGACAGCACGCTCGGATCGATCGACGCGATCGCCACCAGCAGGACGACCGTCGCAGCGAGGGCGGGCAGCGCCACCCGGCTCCAGCGTGCTAACGCGGACACGGGTCGCGGCGGGCGCGTGCGCTCGGATGCCACGTCCGAACAGACTACTCCCGGCCGCCGGCCTCTGGGCCGGGACGGGCCGCTCATGTCCCGACGGCCGACAGCAGCCACAGTCCGAAGCACGTGAAGGCGACCATCACGGTCAGCATCCAGTACTGCGAGCGCACTGCTTCCTGGGCGCCCCGGTACATGCTGAGCGCTCGGTCGTGTGCCAACGTCAGCGCCCCCACGTGGCCGGCGACCAGCGCGCTCACCTGCACGTACCAGATCGCCGCGAACGAGATGATCGTGTAGTCGATCCGGTAGGAGGAGGTGCCGAAGATGTTCGAGCCGTTGCCGAGCGGGTCCGACGCGAGATAGCCGATCGCCTGCCCCTGCCAGATCAGCAGGGAGAAGTAGTGGGCGAGCACGTACGCGAAGCCGATCGGGACGAGCGTATGCGCGAAGGCGTGGCTCAGCTCGGCCCTGGTGTAGCGGAAGCTCACGCTCTGCACACCCCTGATCCCGAGCTCGTAGATGCCCCGTATGAGCAACACGCATAGGAGCAGGCCGGTCGTGTAGGCGAGCTCGATGGCGGGCGTGGGGTGGAAGCTCAGACCCGAGTAGATGCTCTGCAGGTGGGGCTCGAGCTTGCGCCAGAGGACGTCGTTGGAGAAGCCGTCGAAGGTCGTGGTGCCGATCACCGCGCACACGAGCATCACCGTCCCGGGGCGCACCGGCATTCCCGCTAGGCCGCTGAGGGGACGGCGTGCGTACACGTCTGCATGCTCGTCCACCGTGAGCGGCGACATCCGCGACAGCAGCCCGAAGTAGGCGCCGAAACCGTCGGCGCTGGTGGCCCACCTCTCAACGCCGAAGGCGAGCATGCCGGCGAGCATAACCACGAAGTAGCCGAGCGACAGGGCTGCCAGGATCGAGGGGCTGTCGCGTTCGACGTAGACCAGCTCCAGCCACGCGAAGCCGACGAGCAGCGCCACCGCGGGCCACTGGCCGAGCCTCTCCGGATAGCGCAGAGGCGGCTCTGCGAACGCCCTCGGGGCGAGCCGCCGACCGCTCCAGCGGATTGCCCTGGCACAGGATCGCCACGGGCTCAACACCGAGAAGACGTCGCCGAGCAGCACGCTGACGATCGGCATCCCCACCCAGAAGATCACGTAGACGAAGGTCACGCTGAAGTTCACCGACCACACCTGGCTGCCGGCGAAGCCGCTGTACAGGACCAGCGCGAACACGGCGACTCCGACGAGGCTCGCCAGCTCCTCCACGGCGCGGGGCAGGTGGAGCAGGTGTCTGCGATGTTCGGTCTGCAGCTGCGGGCTGGTCCACAGCGCCGACAGCGCTACGAACGACACCACCAGCACGATCCCCGCCGCCCAGCTGAACAGCCAGACCGGTATCGGGAGGTCGGCGCGGCCGACGATCCCGTGGGCCTCGGCGACCGCCGGGAATAGCAGTGCCACCCCGCACGGCGCGAGAACCACGGGCACGAGCGCCGCACGTGCGAGCAGCCGCCGGGGAGCCTTCATCGCGAGGGCGAGTCTAGGGAGTCGCGTTTGCCGGCGTGCCTGTTCGTCGGACGCCCTGATGCGCCACAATCGAGGTGTGGTGGTGCTGGCCCACATCGGCAACATCCCCGTCGAGGAGTGGCTCCCGTTCGTGGCTCCAGTCGTGGTGCTGTACCTGGTGGGCC
This sequence comes from Solirubrobacteraceae bacterium, assembly GCA_035515315.1. Taxonomy (GTDB): domain Bacteria; phylum Actinomycetota; class Thermoleophilia; order Solirubrobacterales; family Solirubrobacteraceae; genus Palsa-744. The sequence goes on along the minus strand of DATJBO010000072.1, from coordinate 11,785 downwards.
GCCGCATGACGCGGGCCCGAGAACGGGACGTGGTGCGGGTCATGGCGGAGCAACGCCTCGATGAGCCCACCATCGAGGAGATCCTCGGGCGCTGGCGTCGCAGGCGCCCGAACGAGCTCTCCAGCGACCATGTGCCTGTCTTCTGCCCGCCCGGACCGGAGGGATCCACGGCGCGCGAGCTCGCCGAGCGGCTAGGGACCGATCCCCGCAGAACCGCCTCGCTGCTCGACGAGCTCGAGGAGCTCGGCTACGTCGAACGTGACGGGGGCGACGGCAACCTGTGGCTGACGATCGAAGGGTACGACCTCTTGAACGACGCCGAATCGGTGCTCCTCGAGCGAGCCCGGGTGCGTGAAGAAGCGCAGGCGCGTGAGGAACGGCGGGCTGAGGAGGAGCGGGCGCGGGAGGAAGAGCGCGCGCACGCCGCCTAGCCCGCCCTCAGGCGAACAGCTGCTCGAACAGCAGAAAGACATTCAGCGCCGCGATCAGCGCGGCCATCATCCACGCGAGCCGGGTGGTGAGCGGCCGGTTGACGTGGTCGCCCATCACATCGCGACGGCTCGTGAGCAGCACCAGCGGGATCAGCGCGAAGGGGATCCCGAACGACAGCACCACCTGGCTCAGCACCAGCGCGCTGGTTGGGCTCACGCCCAGCGCGAGCACCACCAGGGCGGGGGTCATCGTGATGATCCGGCGTACGTACAGGGAGATGCGCACCTTGATGAACCCCGCCATGACGACCTGCCCGGCGTACGTGCCGACGCTCGAGGAGGAGGCGCCGGAGGCGAACAGGGCGACCGCGAAGGCGAGTGCCGCGCCGCCGCCCACGAGGTGCCCGAAGCCCGCGTGCACGCCCTGGATCGTGTCGATGCCGGTGTGACCGCTGGCGTGGAAGAGCTGCGCCGCGACCGCGAGCATCGCGATGTTGATCAGCCCGGCCAGGCCGAGCGCGAGGATCACGTCCGTGCGCTCGAAGCGCAGCACGCGCCCGCGCTCGGAGTCGTTGCGGCACGGCATCCGTCCCTGGGTCAGCGCCGAGTGCAGGTAGATCGCGTGCGGCATCACCGTCGCGCCGATGATCCCGACCGCCAGGTACAGCGATCCGCTGCCCGCCAGGTGGGGGATCAATCCGTGCGCCGCGCCCGAGGCGGAGGGCCCGATCTTCAGCGCCTGGTACATGAATCCGAGGAAGACGATCCCCAGCAGACCCGTGATCGCCAGCTCGAAGCGGCGATAGCCCTTCACCCGCAGCTCGAGGATCGCGAAGGCGATCACACCCGTCATCACGCCGGCGACCACCAGCGGTACGTGGAACAGCAGGTTCAGGCCGAGCGCCGCTCCCAGGAACTCGGCGATGTCGGTGGACATCGAGACGATCTCGGCCTGCACCCACATCACCCAGGACAGCGCACGGGGATAGTGGTCGCGGACGCTCTCGGGCAGGTTGCGGTCGGTGACGATCCCGAGCTTGGCCGACAGGTACTGGATCAGCATCGCCATCGCATTGGCCAGCACCACGACCCACAGCAGCAGGAAGCCGAACTGGGCGCCCCCCTGGAAGTTGGTGGCGAAGTTGCCCGGATCGACGTAGGCGATCGCGGCGACGAACGCCGGGCCGAGCATCGCCAGCGTGGCTCGGAGGCTGCCTTTGGCGAGCAGCTGCTCGAGGGCGCTGGGTACGGCGACCGCGGGCTCGCCGAGCGCTATCGATGCGCCCTCCGCGACGGCACCCTCGAGCGCCGGACGCAGCTCGCCGGGCGGCGGCGGCGTCACGCCGGGTCCGCCTCGACCTCGATGCGCATCGCCCGCGCGAGCTCGCCGCCGAGCGCCAGCTCGTGGTCGCCGAAGCGCACGAACACGGGGCCGCCGAACGGCTGGCGGCCGGTGACCTCGAGACGGTCGCCGAGGGTGACGCCCTGGCCGGTCAGGTAGCGGAGCATCTTCGGGTCGGAGTCCGACACGCGCACGAAGCGCCCGACGGCCCCCGCACCGAGTTCGTCGAGGCTGCGCGTCTGGGCCTCCTCGATCTCGAACTCGTGGCTGGGTATCGGATCTCCGTGGGGGTCGACCGTGGGGTTGCCCAGCCGCGACGCGATCAGCTGCTCGAGCTCCTCAGAGAGGACGTGCTCGAGCACCTCGGCCTCGGCGTGGACCCGGTCCCACCCCATCCCGAGCTCCTGTGCCAGGAACAGCTCGATCAGGCGATGGTGGCGCAGGACCTCGAGCGCCACCTCCCGGCCCTGCGCCGTCAGGCGCACGCCCCGGTAGGGCTCGTGCTCGACCAGGCCGAGGTCGGCGAGCTTGCGCACCATCGCCGACACGGACCCGGGCGTGACGCCCAGGCGCTCGGCGAGGTCGGTGGTGGAGACGGCCTGTCCCGAGCTGCGGGACTCCAGGGCGTACACCGCCTTGGCGTAGTCCTGCACGTTGGGAGAAACAGATTCCATCTCTGCCATGAGGCAAGTTTAGGCATGCCAAAAAGATCTTTCAAGGGGGTGCAAGACGCGATGCAGGACCCGATCCCGATGCAGGGACCGATCCGGGGCCCGGCGGAGGCGCGTGGGCCGCCGCACGGCGCCCCGCCAGACGTCCAGCCACAGGGGTCCGGCTCAAGGTGCGGCTGCCGGCTGTCGAGCCAGAGGCCACAAAATCCACGCGCTGCTCATGGCAAACCCGTCGCGAGGCGGGGACGCAAAGCTAGAGGTCTCGCCCGGCGAGACAGCTCGGCCGCCAGCCCACTCCAAGGAAGGTAGCCCAGTGAAAGCTTTGCGTGAGAGTGAGTTGAGTAGCACGTCACAGGCCCACGCGGCCGGTGACGAATCGCGCGAGGCAGATCTGGCTGCCGTCTTGGAGGCGCCCGCGAACCGCCCCGGCCGTGTCGAGTTTGGGCGATACGCCAGATGGGTCGTGGGCGCGACCCTTCTTGTTGCGGTCCTGCCGACCGCATTCGTGTGGTGGCTCCGGAGCGAGGGCGTGATCGGCTCTCCCGTGCTCACCCTCCTGGTCGCACTTGTCGTGACGCTGGCGGCTTCCCGGCTGGGGACCGCCTACTGGGAAAAACGCGCCAGCCCCGGAGACCTGCTGTTCGGGGAGCTGCTGCCGTGGGGGTTCATCCGTCACTGCATCAGCGAGCGGCGACTCTCCTCGGCGCGGGCGGTCCTCGGCTCCCTGGCCGAGACGCACGGCCAGCACGACGGCAACCGGTCGACTGGGGTGCAGGCGGAGGCGCTCGAGAAGCTCAGCGCCGCCCTCGAGGCCACCGACCCGTATACCCACGGTCACTCCCGTCGGGTCGCCCGCCACTGCTGGATGATCGCCAGGCGGATGGGCCTCGACAGCGACACGGTGGCCCGCGTGAGGACCGCCGCAGCCGTTCACGACGTGGGGAAGGTCTACACGCCGGTGTCGATCCTGCGCAAGCCGGGGCGGCTGACCGACGAGGAGTTCGACATCATCAAGCGCCACCCCGTGGACGGGGCCGAGATGGTGAACGCGCTGGGCGACGAGGAGCTGGTCTCGATCGTGCGCCACCACCACGAGCGTCTCGACGGCACCGGCTATCCCGACCGGCTCGTCGGCAACGAGATACCGATCGGCGCAAGGATCATCTCCGTCGCCGACACGTTCGACGCGATCACCTCTGCCCGCCCCTATCGTGCGGCCCGCGCGCACAAGAAGGCGCTCGACATCCTCAAGTACGAGGCCGGCACGCAGCTCGACCCGTCCGTCGTGAAAGCGTTCTGCGCGATCTACTCGGGCCGTCGTCCGCTCGCTATGTGGGCGTCATTCACGAGCCTGCCCTCGCAGGTGTTCTCGTGGCTGGGCGCGGGAGCCGCTAGCGCGGCCTCCGCTGCACAGGTGGCCGCGGTGGCGGCGGCGGCGGCCGTGGGAGCCACGGCGGCGGTGCAACCCCACCATGGGACGAGCAGGTCGGATCACAGGGGCATCCACGCGGGCATCGCCGCGGTCGGCACCCATGGTCCAACGGCAGCGAGCTATGCGTACCTCGCGTCTGCCCGCGCGCCCGTGCATCCCGGCGCGGCCCACAAGCCGGCCAGCCGGCCCGACGGCGCCGCCGGCACCGGGTCCTCAGGCACCGGCCCGGGATCGGGCGGCGGACCGGCGAGCACGGTGGAGTCCGCGAGCGGGCCTCAGAGCTCGCAAACAAGGGGGCCGGAAGTGGCATCCGAAGGCGGTGCCAACGACGGTCAATCTGCTCACGAAGGGACGCAGAAAGCGGGCGACTCTTCAGGCTCCGGCGATCAGAGTTCGTCGACCTCGCACGGGGAAACCACGTCGTCGGGAGCCCCCAAGGCCCCCACCACGCCGAAGGAAGGCAGCGGCTCGAAAGCCGGCGGAGGTTCGAAAGAAGGCGGCGCCTCGAAAGAAGGCGGCGGCTCGAAAGAAGGCGGCGGGTCCAAAGAGGGCAACACGACGAAAGAAGAAAAGAAGGCCAAGGAAGAAGAAGAGAAGAAAGCTAAGGAAGAAAAGCAAAAGGCAAAAGAACAAGAAGAACAACAAAAAGCGAAAGAAGAAAAACGGAAAGCGAAAGAAGAAGAACAGAAGGCAAAAGAAGAAAAGAAGGCAAAAGAAGAAAAAGAAACGAAAGGAGGCAAGTCCGCCTCCGAAGAAAAGAAAGCGAAAGAAGGCAAAGGTCTCAAAGAAACCGTCGGCGGCGTGGTCGAAACCGTCGAACACATCATCCCGTAGACCGGCCCGAGACCGACATCGCGAGCACCATCCAGCTCGCACGGGGACCAGAGCAGACGGCCTACTCCTGCAATCCCGGAATCTCTCAGAGCGTCCGCTCGCGAGGTGCGCACGACACACGTGTGCGGCTTGCCGACTCGAAGTGTCCGGGCGTGGAAGAACTAGCCACCAGTGCGCCACTCGCCTTCCCCGTACCCACCAAACGGACGCCGCATGATCACGCCGGCCCCGGCGTGATCGACCTCCAGTGGCTCGAACCGCGGCTGCTGCCACTCGGTCAGCCAGATCGCGAGGCCCCGTTCCCAGTCATCCCGACCGTAGGAGGAGGCCGGATCGGGAGTCTCGGGTGGCTGGTGGAGCTCGGCGTCGGGATGAAGCATCCCCGCGCGAGCGCGAAGTCGCCGCGGTTGAACGCTTCCTACATCTCGCGGACGATCTCGATGTTGTTCGGCGACATCGCCTACCTGCCGGCTCCGGCGCTTCCGTAGCGAGATTTATACACACCGTGGCCGCTGCGGTATAGACTCGGCCGGGCAGTCCCCGCGGAGCCGGTTTCGCGCGATCCGGGCCGTCGGGCGCACAGCGCGAGCGGCGTGCTCCGTGCCCCGTCCCCGGGTGCGCGGGGCTGACGCTCGTCAACGATCGGCCCCCGCGGACCGCGAGGGGCAGGACGACATAAGAGAGGGGGATGAGCAGATGTCATCCACACGTCGCTATCGAGCGCACCCACGGACGGCGACCAGGCGATTCTGGCTCGTGGCCGTGGCGGTGCTTGTTCTCGCAGCCTTCGCAGCGGCCGCCAGCACGGCCGTTGCGGCGCAGGGGAAAGTCAACATCGTCACGAAAACGCCGCCGAAAGGGCCACCGCCGAAAAACACGGCCTACTTCACGACCATCCAGGCCGCGGTCAACGCCTCTACGGACGGCGACTACGTCCTGATCGAACCTGGCGTCTATCACGAAGCGGTGAAGGTCAGTCCCGCCCACGCCGGGATCTCGATCAGGGGAATGAACCGCAACACGGTGATCGTCGACGGACAGCACACCGCTGGCAACGGGATCGAAGTCCGCTGGGCCAACGACGTGTCGATCGAAAACCTCACGGTGCGCAACTTCGACGGGCCGTGCGAAGGCGAAGATTGCGGTAACGAGATCTGGTGGAACGGTGGTGACGAGTCCGGGAAAATCGGGGCGCACGGCTGGTATGGCTCGTACCTGACGACATATGACACGGGTTTGAACGGTGCCTACGGGATCTTCACCTCCAACGAGATCGAAGGTTCCTGGGAAAACATCTACGCATCGGGCTTCAACGACTCCGGCATGTATCTCGGGGCCTGCCAGGAATGCAAGGCACGGATCGTCAAAGCGACGATGGAAAACAACGCGCTTGGATACTCGGGCTCGAACTCCGGAGGGTCGCTCGCGATCGAAGACTCGATCTTCCGCGACAACTCCATCGGCATCAATCCGAACTCGGAAAACCCAAGCGACCCACCGCCGCCCCAGGATGGCGAATGCAAGCGGGAAAACATCGAACATCCGGACCCGACGCCGATCATCTCGTCCACGAAGATCAAGCGCTGTACGGTCCTGCGCAACAACCTCGTGGTCGACAACAACAACCTCAGCGCCCCTGCCGTGGGAGGTCCCGCGGGTAGCTGGGGGAGCGGCATCCTGCTGCCCGGCGATTACGCCGACCTGATCGAAGGCAACGTGATCGTCGGAAACGCCAACAACGGCGTGCTCGGTCTGGAGTACCCGAACCCATTCCCGCCGACGCTGGAAACGATCTTCTTCCAGGTCGCCGGGAACAAGGTCGCCAACAACGTGTTCGTCCACAACGGCTACAACCCGACCTACGCGGGCAGCCAGTTCGCGAAGGACGTGATGTTCACCGGTGGATACAGCGAACTGTTCGGAGGCCCCGAATCGCATTCGGTGAACAACTGCGTCAGCGACAACATCCTGCCCGACGGCAGCTTCCCCGCGCACATCGAAGGCACGTGGGGCTGCAAGAACAAGACGACGCCGATCCCCGGGTTCGGCGGCTTCGGGCCGGAGGAACTGCCCGAATCGGTCGAATACCTGCTGCAGCTGAAAGCAGAATCGGAAGCGCGGTCGCCGGAAGGCCAGCCGGCCCCGCCGCCACAGCCGACAATGCCGAACCCGTGCCAGGGGGTGCCGAAGAACCCGCTGTGCAGCAAGTAGAGCCCCGCCGAGGGTCTCGGGCGAGGAGAACGCGACGGCCGCCGCCGTTCTGATGAAGGAGCGGCGGCGGCCCGCACCCACTCACTACGTCGGCGGCCCGCCCTCGCGGTCGGGCCGCCGCATCGCGTCACCTGAGAACTCGCGTCAACCCCTGATCGCGATCGGAGAGGCGTACGTGGTCGGTTGCGTGCGCCGTGACGCGGCCGACACGCCCCAGCGCCACGTGGATCGCAGCTCCGGAGTCGTCGATCTGAGCGCTCGGCCGAACTCCGCGGTTCGATCCGGGCCTTGCCCGGACTGTCGAACTCTTGTAAAGTCGCTAGCTCCGATTTAGCGGGGCGCTTCCGACCTGGGGGACGGATGGCCGACAGGGATGTTCGCGAGCAGGGGAGACACGGCAGGTGGAGCGCGGTGATCGTGCTCACATCGATGGCGGCGCTGATCGCCGCGTTCTCGTCGCCTCCCGCTCAGGCGGCCCTCGGCCCGGACTCGATGCGCGCCGTTGCGCCCGGATCTCGCAACCCGGGCGGGCAGACCTGCGTTCGCGCTCAGACGCTACGCCGCCCCGCTTGCGCCGGCCCGGTCCGCAGCGAGAGCCGAATCGGCGGCTTCGCCACCCCCCTGGCGTCCGCCCTGATCCTCGCGGACGGCTCGATCACCGGCCGAGTCACCGCCGCGGCCGGCGGCACTCCCCTGGAACAGATCAGGGTGTGCGCCGAACTGAACACAACGTTCGACCACGCCACTGAGTGCGCGACCACGGACAAAACGGGTGATTACAAAATCGACGACCTCGAGCCCGGCGACTGGATCGTCTCCTTCCGCGCCAGCGGCAGCGAAATCAACTTCGCGCCGCAGTACTACGACGGGCATGCGCTGGCCAGCGAAGCCGATCCGGTCAAGGTCCTCGAAGGCAAGACGGCCGAAGACATCGACGCGGCACTCACGCCCGGAGCACAGATCAGCGGTCGTCTCCTGACGGGCGACAAAGGGATACCGTTGAGCGGCACCGTCTGCGCTCGCGAGCTCGACGACCTCAACTTTTTCCTTGGCAGCCTCTGCGCCGAAACCGACGTGCAGGGCAAATACACGATCAACAACCTCGCAGGCGGGGTTTACGTCCTCGAAATCGATCCCGCTACCCCATACGCACTTGAGTGGTTCGGCGGCGCCAGCAGGATCGGGGCCGCCACGCACGTGCACGTGATCGGCGGGACAGACAATTCCGTAGCCGACGCGCACGTACCGGTCGGCGGGACGATCGAGGGCGAGGTGCGAGACGCTTCGAGCAAAGCTCCAGTCAACGAAGCCTATGTGTGTGTCGAGCTCCCGAGCGACTTCTTTGTGGCTCCCTGTGTGTACACCAACCCCGCCGGCGAATACCGGTTCGAAGGCCTGGCGGCGGGCTCGTACGCCGTGGCGGCCGAAGTCTTCGACGTTTACGTGCCGCAGCTCTACAGCGGCGCCTTCGAACTCAGGGACGCCGACTACGTGGCCGTCTCGTCGGGGAGCACCGTCAAGAGCATCGACTTCACACTCGGGACCGGAGGACGGATATCCGGGCGAGTCACCAGCGCGAGCACGAAACTCGGCGTGAAGGAAATCGAGGTCTGCGGCCAAGACCCGGAAAAAGAACGGTTTCTCCTGTTCTCCTGCGTCGAAACGAACTCGAACGGCGACTGGTCGATCGAACACCTGCCGCCCGGCACGTACATCGTCAGCTTCGACACGCGTGGCACGGAATACAGCGAACAGTTCTACAACGGCAGGACGCTCTTCGGGTCCGCCGACGGTGTCACGGTCGGTCTCAACTCCAACATCACGAACGTGAACGCCGAACTTCACCTCGGCGGCAAGATCAGTGGCACAGTCACCTCTGCACAAGGAGGTGCGCCGGTCGAAGACGACGAGATATGCGCCTACACCGTCGAAGGCGAAGAATTCGTCACATGCGCCAGCAGTGGATCCAACGGCACGTTCACGATGGTCGGGCTCGCGACGGGCCAGTACAAGGTGCGATTCGAAGGCGACCCGTTCGCCGACCTCGCTCCGCAGCTGTTCTCCGGTAAGGCGAGCTATGCAGAAGCGGACCCGGTCGGCGTCGTCGCCGGGCAGACGACCAGCGAAGTGAATGCCGCCCTGCGCCCCGGTGGGTCGATCGAAGGCACGGTCCTCGACAAATCGACAGGCGAACCGGTTCATGACGCGGAGGTGTGCGTCTACGAACAGGGCAAGGAATACAGCGAATCCTGCGCGGAGACGGGAGCGGACGGACGCTACTCGCTCGGTGGCCTGGCCCCCGCAACCGCCGACCGGGTGGGTTTCCTCGGTGCAGACTTCGGCGACACGCCGTTTGCGGACGATTACTACAACGGAGCCGCGGCGCTCGAAGACGCCTCGCCCATCGGTGTCGCGGAAGGACAGACCACGAGCGAAATCGACGGTCAGCTTCAGCTCGCCCCGACCCCGGTTGCCGGATTTGCCCCGTACCCGTTCGGCCTCGCGGAAGTGGGTCGCACGCTCGGGGACGCGGTGGGGCAGTGGTTGAACGGACCGATCGCCTTCGGCTATCAGTGGCTCCGCTGCGACGCGAGCGGCCGCAGCTGTGCGGCGATCGCCGGTGCGACGGGCCGCCGTTACACGATCACGAGCGCGGACGCCGGACACACCCTGCGGATCGTCGAGACGGCGTCCAACGAATACGGCGCCGGTGCCCCGGCGGTCTCGCCCCCGACGCTCGTCGTGCCGGGAGGCTCAGAACCGGGTGGCGGCTCGCAACCCGGTGGCGGCTCGCAACCCGGTGGCAGCTCGCAACCCGGTGGCGGCTCACAAGCGAAGACGCAATCGGGCCAAGGAGGCGTGCTGTCGACGGCGAGCCCCTCCCCGAGCGTCCAGCAGGTCCTCCAGGCGCTGATCGGCGTCCTGGCCCCGACAGGCAAGGGGGCGCGCATCGCAAGCGTCCGTAAGCATGGCCGCTACGTGCTGTCGTTCAATGCCCCCGCGGCAGGCGAACTCACGATCTCGTGGTATCTGGTGCCGAAGGGTGCCCACGTGAGCACCGCCAAGCATCCAAAGCCTGTCCTGGTCGCCGCCGGCCACGCCGTCGCCAAACATGCCGGCAGGCTGGCGGTGACGCTCACGCTCACCCCGAAGGGCAAAGCGCTGATCGCACGCGCACGGCGGCTGAAACTGAGCGCGAAGGGCTCGTTCAAGGTCAACGGACGCCCCGGCGTGGCGGCGACGAAGGCGTTCGTCCTGCACTAGCGCGACGGCTGCTCGCCTCCGCGCCAAGCGGCTGGGCCGTCCTTCAGTCCTCCAACCCTCTTGCGCTCACGGGTATACGACGGTGACCGGTTCGCCCGGGGCGTTCTCCGCGATCAGCGTGGCCTTCACCACCACCGAGGCCGGACAGAGTTCGAAGTGCGATTCCGCTTCATCGAATAGGGACATTCGCGCCGAAACCACCGGTTCCAACACCGTTTCCCCACCGGGGACATACGAATACGTGCCCTTCAGCTTCTTGGCGGCGTAGTAGCAGGGCTGCCCCCCACCATAGGCTTCGCTCTGGAACGCGAACACGATCTGGTGCAGTGCAGCGCGGATTTCGAGCTGGCCTCTCGCCATCAGGTAGAGGTCCAAGCCCTGGTGCCGGTCGGCCCGGATCGCGTTGATGACAGGGTCGGCTTCGAACGTCGCCGTCTTACCGCCCGGGCCCGTGAGCGGGAGTTCGAGGTTGCCCTTTTCCATGTAGAGCTCGTGAGGCCGATGGCTCGCGCTGCCGGTGGTTTCCCCCGCATAGCGATGGTTTCGACCATCCGGTGTCCACGACCCGGCGAACGTCTGGTTGCCGGGGAGCGTCATCGTGAATGCCTTGTACTCGACTTCCAAGTTGAGTTCGTCGATGGTCTTTTTTGCTTGCGCAGGCACCCGAAGGTATGCCTGTGTCGTTTCGGCTGCCGGATGCGCCGAGCGATGCCGATGTCCAGCGCGATGATGCTTCGCCCCCGCCACGCCGGGACTGACAGCGAGCGTCAAACTCGACGCGACCGCCACCACGCTCGTCCTGCAGAGTCCATGCCCCATGCCTCCCCCGATCCTCGACGCTGTTGGCTGAACCACGGAGGGTACGCCGTGCGCACACCGGGCGACGATCGAGCAGCCGGTGCCCGCACGGTATTACGGCCCCAGGCAAGGCAAGCGTCGCGTCCTTACGGGGCTTTCCGGAGGGTGAGCGAGGGGTCGCGAGCCTTCCACCGTCTAGGACCACAACGCCGCGTCGGGGATCGACTGACTTGGAGCGGTGCCGGTGCGGAGCACCGGCTGTTCAGCGTGGCGGGGCCTTGTGGTCCCCGGTGGGCGGCCGCGGTGGTCCGCCGCGCGTGGGTACCACGACGTGCGCAACGAGGTCGGCGGGTGCACCCTTCGCGCCGAGCCGACGCTCTTGTGTGCTGACGCTGGTGCCCACGAGCGCGCCCAGCGTGCGATCTGACACCAGCACCTCGCCTGTTCCGGCAGCTTCGGCCAGACGTGCGGCGATGTTGACGTCGACTCCGAGATAGTCTCCGCCGATCTTCCGCGGACGACCGAGGTGGATACCAGTCCTGAGGCAGGGGACGTAGCTCACGGCTTCGAGCGACGACACGCGCTCGTGCGCCTCGAACGCCGCCTCGGCGGCGCTGGGAGCGTCCCAGAAGGCTGCCATCAACCCGTCTCCGAGCCGCTTTACGATCTCGCCCCTGCGCGCAAGGATCGGCGGCTCGATCGCATCAGCGACATCCCGCAGAAGTGCGATCGCTGGGTCGTCCCCCGCCTGAAGCGCCCAGCTGGAGAAGCCGGCGAGGTCGGTGAAGACGATCGCCACGTC